>NZ_JBLYYB010000035.1:0-26146 GCF_048549895.1 Hydrogenophaga sp. | reverse complement strand
TCGCGGTGTGGTCGAGGCGCGCAAGGTGCCCGATGGCATCACCCTGGCCGACTTGCGGTCGAGCGCGGGCGCCCGCCTGCCGCGTGTGGGGGTGCTGGTGTTGCAACCGGTGCTGGTGGACACCGCCGAATTCGACCCGAACGACCCGTGCGACCGCTGCCCGTGTGGCGAGGGCGATGACGCCGGCAACGCCGACAGCCCGGTGGCGGCGTTCGAAGACTGGCGCATGCACGACGGCGCGCGCCTGCTCTGGTACCCCTGGCCGGTGGAGTGGCGTGCGCTGCCGCTGACCACGCTGCGCCTGCGCAACGCGCTGGCCCACACCGTGTTCGACGCCGAGGCCGCGCTGCGACACGGCGAGACCCTGCCTTGGGAAGACTGGGGTGTGCCGCTGGCGCTGGTGGGCCTGAGCGAGACCGGCACCGTGCAGTGGGTCGACCGCGCCTCGGTGGTGCGCCAGGGCGGCCGCGCGAAAGAGGCGCGCCTGCAGCGTCTGGCGGGGGCTGTGGCCGGTGACGCGCTGGTCGCCAACAGCCGTTTGCCCGCGCTGTGGCAGGCCCGCATCGAGCAGTTTGCCCAGCAGATGGCCGAGACGCCCGAGCCGCTGCCCGCGCCCAGTGTGCTGGCCGATCCCTACCTGCGCCTGCCCCCGTGTGGCCTCATGCCCAAGAGCGCACTGGACCTCTCCACCGTGCTCACGCAGCAGCAGCTCAGCAGCCCGTTTTTTCCGCCCGGGTTCGAGCTGGATGCGGTGCCGGTGCCGATCGAACAGCTCGACCTGGCCATGCGCGAGGCCGCTCCGTTGGCCAGCTTCGACATGTCGGCCCCCGAGCGCCTGCGGTTGCTGGTGCCGGTGACGCAGGCCTCGTGGGAACCCAGGCTCCTGCACGCCGAGGTGGTGGACCCGGCGTTCGCCGAAGCGTTGGCCGAGTTCAGCGAACGCCGCGCGCGCGAGCTGGGCGGGCGGCAAGGCCTGCGCTTTGAACAGGCCCACCTGGTGCGCGCGCTCACCGGGCGGCCGCAGACCGTGCCCGAGCTGGGCGACGACCCACAGGCGCTGGACGAAGAAAGCCTTGCACCCTGGGGGCCGCCGCCGCCCGGTGGCGGGCATGTGACCACGCTGCAACCCGGGGCGCACGCCCATCTGTTCGATGGTGCGCTGCAAGCCTTCACCGCCACCGACACCGAAGCGTTCTTTGCCTGGGTCTGCCTGGACCCGGACCACCCGCCGCGCTGCCTGATGCTGCAGTGGCGCGACGCCACCGGCTGGGCGCACCGCGCCTACTGGGGCGAGCCGCTGCTGACCTGGGGCCGCCCGGCCACCGGCGCCCACCCGTTCAAGGTGGCCGGGCATTTCCATGTCGGCAACCTGCCGCCCGCAGGCCGATGGGTGCGCCTGGAGGTGCCGAGCCACCTGGTGGGCCTGGCCGGCGTGGCGGTCAACGGCGTGTCGTTTGACCTGTTCGATGGTCGTGCGGCCTTCGGCCCCACGGGTGCGAAGCCACTCGCGCCCGGTGTGCCCGGTGTGCCCGGTGCGCCAGCAGCAGGGAACAGCGAGCGCCCCTGGTTCGGCCATGTGCTGCCCACCGGCGCGCGACAAGACGGCAACGAACCCTGGCTGCTGCTCTCGCACAACGACCTGTGGGCACCGTTCGAAGTGAACGACGGCCTGCAGCCCACGCAACCCACGCTGGTGCCGACCGGTGGTGGCCATGTGGAGGCTGCACAACCCGGCATCCACCAGCACTACCTGGAGGGCGCCACCGCCACGCTGAGCGCCGTCGGCTCCACCGACAACCTGTTTGTGTGGGTGTACCTCGATGCGACGCGACCGCCGCGCGAACTCATGATCCAGTGGAAGGTGGGCCCCAACTGGAACACCGAGGGCCGTCGTGCCTACTGGGGCGAAAACCTCATTGCCTGGGGCGACAACAACAGCCCGAGCCGCCGGCCCAGGGGCGCCTTGCCCAAGCTCGGTGAGTGGGTGCGCCTGGAGGTGCCCGCCAGCGAACTCGACATCGGCACGCGCGCCATCAACGGCATTGCTTTCACCTTGTTCGACGGCTGCGCGGCCTTCGGGGCCAGCGGCAAGATCGCCCAGGCCACCACCAGCCCGCCCGGCATCCGCGCCGAGACGGTGTGGTTCTCGGGCACCGCACCCACCGGCGCGAGCCTCGTGGGCACCTGGACCTGGCTGTCGGCGCTGGAGATGGTGGAGCCCACGCCGGCCGCGCGTGTGGGGCAGGCCAGCGCGGTGACCAGCCTGGTGAACGACCCGGTGATCGCAGCGCTGTCGGACCGCGAGCAGGCCCAGCTGCCGTTGCGCGGGCTGGAAGGTTTCATGGCCTTCCTGCGCGCGCGCATCGACCGCGCCGACGACATCACCGACTTCGGCTTCACCCACATGCAGGTGGACCTGCACCGCATCCGCCAGATGATGATGACCACGTCGGACGCGGCGCGCTTGTCCACCTCGCCAGCGCTGGCGGCGATTGCCAAGTCCGACAGCGCGGTCCATGTGCAGACGCAGATCAAGGAGTTCATCGGGCGCATCAAACAGCCGGTGCTCGCGAAGCTGCAGACACCGGCAGCGGTGGCGCGCTCGGTCACGCCCTCGGCGGCGTTTGCTCCGATGAACTTTGTTGCCACGGTGAGCAACGTGCAGCTGGTGCAGCAAAAAAGCCAGATGACCTTGTTCAAGGCACCGAGCGCGCCCATCAACATCGTTTACGCCAACCCGGTGGTGGGTCTCTCGCCCGTGCGCACCGTGGCCGTGGCCGACCGGCTCAAACAGCCGCCGTCCACCGAAGCGCGCGACTTCGCGCTGGCCAACCGCCAGCGCATGGTGCTGGAAGTGTTGAAACTGCTGGAGACATTCACGGAGGAAGATGGAGGCACCACGCCCTCGATGTTGAAAGACTTCAAGGTGCGTGGTCTGGCCCAGGACCCGTTTCTGGAAGGTGCTCCCGCAGAGCGCGCGCTGGCCGACTTTCTGGACCGCCCAGACATCAGCAGGGCGGCTCTCAGAGCCAAGCTGTTGTCTCCGCCGCCCACCACCGCGCCAGCCAGTGGCGGAACGTCCACACCCGCCGAGCCCGACGAAGCGCTGCTGTTCACCCAGACCGTTGCGCTGTCTGAAAACACCATCGCCATGCTGCGCGATCTGGAAGGCCGTCTGGCCGCCTACCGCAGCGCACTCACGCGCTGCGAGCAGGCCCTGGCCGCGCTGCAAGGGCACATCCGCTCGGCCGACATGCGCCTGCGCCAGGCCGACGACCGCCTGGCCGAAGCGCGGCACGACGTGGGCGTGGCGCGCGCGCTGCTTGACGAAGAGAAAGCCCGCGTGGACGCGGTGAACGCACGGCGCACCCGCGTGCTGGCCGAAGAGGTGCAGTACCTCGCCTTCGTGCGCCCGCGCGAAACCAGCAACCTGCTCGCCGCACCGCGCCGCGTGCTCGACCCCGGCCTGCTGGAGGCCCCCGTGCCGGCCTGCCTGCGCGAGCACGACGACGTGCCCGACGAGTTGGACGAAATGCTCAAGGTGCTGCGCGAAGCCCCGGCGGCGCATTTCGTGGGCGCACCGGCCATCCTGCAGAAGATCGACCGGCCCGAGCTGCTGTTGCGCACGCTGCAGAGCGCGCAGTTGCGCAGCACCGTGATCACGCAGCGTGTGATGCCCACGTTCAACGCCACGGCTGGCCAGCTGGGCGTGCACATCGGCCAGATGCTGGTGCGCCAGACACAGGCCATTGCAGTGCGCGCCGAAGCGGTGCAGCGGCTGGACATCCAGCGTCTCTCCAGCAGCTCGTGGCAGACGGTGCAGCGCGAAGCACAGGCCGTGATCTCGCTGGGCGACATCATCGACGGCGACCACGGCAAGGGTGAGGTGTCGCGCCGCGCGAGTGAGCTCTTCGAGCGCATCGCGGGCGTGTGCGCCTGCCTGCACGCCGAGTTCTCGGGCGTGCTGCCAGCGGTGCGGCTGGAGTGGGCCGAGGTCATGTCGCAGTTCGACGAAGCGCCCAACCTGCGCAACCTGGGCGGCCTGCCGCGCTGGAGCAGCATCCCCTATGTGGACCGGCGGCAGATGCAGGCCTACGTCGACTTTCTGTTTGACCAGGTGCCACCGACGAACGAGGCTGCGGTGGCGCTCATCAACGACGTGGTGCGCATGGCGCTGCTGCTGGCCAGCCACGCACCGGTGGGCCGCATCGTGGCCGGGCGCATGCCGCGGCCGGTCACGGCGGTGCGCGTGGGCAGCCGCATCCCGCTCACCGCGCTGGACAACGCCCGCCTGCGCGTGGGCATGCAGGCCATGATCTACAAGGGCAACACCTTGATGGCGCGCGCCACGGTGGAAGACGTGGGGCAGGGCGAGGTGTCGGCCCGGCTGGTGCACACCAGCAGCGCGCAGATCGACCTGGACACCGACGTGCGCGTGCACTTCGACCAGGCCAAGGTGCTGAGCAGCACGGCAGCGCGCAAGACCAGCCTGTTCAAGCTCTGATCCGGGCTTTGTCATGGGCGCCGCCGACCGCACCGTTCAACACCTGCACCTGCGCGCGCCCAGCGCCCAGGCCGCAGCGCACGCGGTGCACCGGCTCGAAGACGCGCTGCGCTGCGCCAGCTTGCCCGATGCGGGCGAACGGGTGCTGCTGGTGCGCCGGCTTCACCTGGGCCAACTGCCCGAGGGCCTGTCGTCGCAGAGCCTGAGCCTGTTGATCGAGCAGCGTGTCGCAGCGGTGGGGGGCGAATGGGTGCCTGGTATCGAGGAGCGCGCGTCGCGCAGCGACACGGTGTTTTTTGCCAGCCGCCTGCAGGCCGCGCAGGCCGCGCTGCGGCGGCGCGCGCAGGGGGCGGTGCTGAGCGCCTGGTACTGGCCGCTGGCCTTGCCGGGGGTGGCGGTGCAGGCGCCCCCGGGGGCGTTTGTGGCGCAGTTGCTCGACGTTGTGTCGCAATGGCGTGAGGCCGCAGCGGCCCTGCCCGCGCTGGTGGCCAGCGTGCAGGCACCTGCCACGCAGCGCTGGTGGCGCGAACACCTGTCGCTGGCGTGGCGGGAGCGCCTCGCGCCTGCCGCGCCGCCAGGGCCGCAGCCGGTGGGTGCGACCCGGCGCGCGATGGCGCCATCAGACACCACCGAAGTCCGGGCCGATGCCAGGCCCGGGCGCGGCGTGGTGCCCAAGGCTGCCGAGCGTGCAGCCGAGGAGGGCAGGCGAACCGATGGCAGCGCGGCGCACCACGAACACCCACCACACCACGGCGAGCGCACCGCTGCCGCGCGTCGCGCGGCACGCGCGAAGGGGCCGCCCACCGCCAGCGAGAAGCCGACCGGACCGCCGCTCCCGCCCGAGGGCAAGAAGCCTTCATCGGGGGCTGTGGATGCATTGCCGCGCACCGCGCCAGTTGCGTCGGCGCCCGAGGCCGCCGGGGTCGTCGAGCTGGAGCGGTTGGTCCAGACACCCGGGGCCGTCGCGGCCGGGTTGGCGTTTGAAGCGCACGCCACCGGCGCCGGGGGCGTGCTGTTTCTGTGGCCGGTGCTCGAACGCCTGGGCTTCGCTGCGTGGGACGCCGACCACCCCGACACGTGGCTGGGGCCGCGCGTGCTGAGCCTGGCCTTGCAACGCCTGTGCGTGCCCGACACCGACCCGGTCTGGGCGATGCTGGCGAGCCTGCCGGCCCCATCGAAGGTTGCCGACGTTTTCAACCAGCCTGCCGCGCAGTGGTTGCAGGCCTGCCGCCGCCACGCGCGTCGCGAGCTGCGCATCGGTCTGGCCAGCCTGGTGCTGCGCCCCGCCTGGGTGCACTGGAGCGCCACCCACATCGATGTGCATTTTTCGCAGCGCGGTGCCGACATCCGCGTGCGCCGCGCCGCGCTCGACATCAACCCCGGCTGGGTCGATGGCCTGCAGCGGGTGGTGAGCTTTCACTACGACCAGGACCGGCCCACATGAACGCCGCCGTGCCACCGTCGGTGATGCTCGCGCCCGCCTTGCACGAGCTCCTGCTCGGGCTGCTGGCGCCGGACGACGCAGCGCCCGGGCCCGAGGCCCAATGGCTGCGCCAGCGCTGCAGCGCAGGCGAGCCCACCGATGTGCTGGCCGGCTGGTTGCGCACGCCGCCGCCAGCCGCGCAGCCTTTGCTGGATCTGGTGGCCCGCCACCAGCTGGGGCTGGTCGAGTTGATCGCACTCTCGCTGGTGAGCGCCTCCGAGACCGATGCCATGGTCGGCCGGGTGATCGCGTGGCTGCAGGCGCCCCTGGCCGGGTCCCGTCCGCGTGCGGGTCTGGTGGCCCGCATCGCCGGTTGCCTGCACATCCCGCAGGCGCAGGCCCGCCTGTTCGAAGGTGCGGCGCGAGCCACCCAGGTGCTGCGCATCGACACCGCGCCGCACACCACCTTGCCCGAAGCCACGCTGCACATGCCGCTGCCGCTGGTGATGGCGCTGCAGGGCCATGGCCAGCGCTGGCCCGGTGTGCAGAGCAGCGCGCGTGGCATGGACTGGCTGACCGCTGCGGTGCGCGCAGAAGCGGTGCAGCAGGCCCGCGCCTTGCAGCCCCACGACGTGCTGGTGGTGCGCAGCCAGCACCCCGGTGAAGCGCGCGCGGTGTCTGCGGCCATCGCGTTGGCGCTGGGCCGCTCGATGGCGGTGCTGGAAGGCGCGGTGCCCGAAGGGCTGGGCGCGTGGGCCGATTTTGTCCAGGTCGTGCCCGTGTTTGTGCCCGATCTGGCGCCCGGCGAGGTGTTCGACGTGCCCCAGCTGCCCGGCCACAGCGGGCCGGTGCTGGTGGCCACCGGGGTGGACGGCAGCGTGACCTGGCGCGGCGATGCACCACCCGAGTGGCGCCTGACGTTGCCCGGCGTGTCCGAGCGGCAGGCCCTGTGGCGGCAACACCTGGGCGACGCCGCCCTGGCGACCTCGCTGGCTGCGCAGCACCGGGGTGGCAGCTTCAGCATCGAGCACCTGGCCACGCAGGCGCGCCACCTCGCGCGCCTGGGGGGTGATGGGGATGCCCCGCCCACCACGGACCATGCCCGCCTGGCCTTGCGCGCCGGCACACCGGGTGCGCTGGGCAGCCTGGCCGAGCTGGTGAACGACGCGATTGACGACGATGCGCTGGTGCTGGCGAACCCGCTGCGGCGCGAACTCGAATCGCTGCTGGCGCGCTGCCGCTTGCGCGAAGGCCTTGCGCACGACCTGGGCCAGGCGGCGCGTGCGCGCTACCGGCCGGGCGTGCGGGCCTTGCTGGTGGGGCCTTCGGGCACCGGCAAGACGCTGGCCGCAGGCTGGCTGGCCACACGGCTGGGTTTGCCGCTCTACCGGGTCGATGTTGCCTCGGTCACCAGCAAGTACATCGGCGAGACAGAAAAAAACCTCGCACGCCTGTTTGCCCGCGCCGAGCACAGCGAGGTGGTGCTGCTGTTTGACGAGGCCGACGCGCTGTTTGGCAAGCGCACCGACGTGAAGGACGCGCACGATCGCTATGCGAACACGCAGACCAACTACCTGCTGCAGCGCATGGAAACGTTTGAAGGCATCGCGCTGCTCACCAGCAACAGCCGCGCGCGTTTCGACGCGGCGTTCACGCGCCGGCTCGATGCCATTCTGGAATTTCCCGCACCAGCGCCCGACGAGCGCCGCCGGTTCTGGCGTGCCCACCTCGGCGAGTGCCCTGGCCTGAACGAGGCACAGCTCAACCAGCTGGCCGCGGCGTGTGACCTCGCGGGGGGGCAGGTGCGCAACGCCACGCTGCGCGCTGCAGCGAGTGCGCTGGCGCAGGCGCGGCCGCTGCATTTCGGTGACGTGCTGGAGGCGGTGGCCGCCGAGTACCGCAAGCTGGGTCGCCAGATGCCCGCCGGCTTGCAGACCGGAGCCACGCCGTGGGCCTGACGGCACTGGCCTCGTCCACACGCCGCGACGCCCTGGCCTCGCGTGCCGCATCGCGGCGGCGCGCGCTGGAGCCGCTGGCCGAGAGGGCTGAGGGCCGCGCAACCCGGGAGGCCGACATCGAGCCACCCGCCGGCATGCCGCGCTACCTGGAGCTCGGCCCCGGGGAGCGCGGGCTGCCACCACCGCGTGAATCCGCGCCTGCCTCGGAACCCGGACCGGCGAGTGAGCGTGGCAGGCACGCCGACGCACCCAGTGCCGAAGCCCACACCGTGCCGGTGCACGGTGCCGCACCCGAGGTGCGGGAGACCAGCCCGGACCGGCGCGAGGAGCTGGCGCATGAGGCCTCGCACGAGCGCGAAGACGCCGATACCGATGCCGAGACAGCCGAGGCCCTGGCGCACGAAGCCGAGGTGGCGGGGGGGGCCGACACCGAGACCGGTGCGGGCGAGGCCGCCGATGACACGGCGGCGGGCGCACGCGAACCCGTGATCGATGGTGTCCGCGTCGCGCCTGCCGTGACCGATCTGCTGAGCGGTGACCCGACCGCCATGGCGGCGCTGGACGACACCGCGCTGATCGACGAGGAACTGGCCGAGCACGAGCGCTGGGCCGGCTCCTTCGGCGCGCTCGGCACGGCGGGCAGCGACGAGCGTGCGCGCTTCCTGCTCGACCAGGCCGGCGAGGGCGCGTCCGCCGGGTTCTGGGGCGGCGTGGGCATGGGTGCCGTGATGGGTGCAGCCGGCGGCGCGCTGGGCCACATCGCGGGCCGCCGCCTGGCCACGCTGGCGGTGTCGCGCGGTGCCACCGCGGTGCCGGTGCCCGGGCTGGGTCCCGCCATCGGCGGCGTGATGGCCATCGCCGGCCTGTTCACCCGCGACTGGGGCGCCTCGTTCGACACCATCGGCCGCGTGGGCACGGGGGAGGGCTACGAAGGCTTGGCGAACGACCTGGAAGGCATTGCCGAAGCGCTGGACATGGCCTGCACCTTCATGGACATCGTGGGCGGCATCTGCGGTGCGATCGCGGTGGGCATGTGGGTGGGGGCGGTGGTCTCGGGTGGCGCGCTGGCACCGCTGGCGCTCACGCTCTCGGCCATCGGCACCGGCATCAGCATCGCCACCACGGCGGTGGGCGTGATCATCAACGTGGCGGTGCGCCCGGCCGTCACGGCATTGCGCGCGCTGCACGCGTTCGAGGCCCAAGGCGATCCGGCGGCGGTCGAGGCGGCGGGTGCTTCGTTGTCCTCGGCAGCCGCACAGCTCACGGGCGCCGCCGGGGGTGCGCTCGGGGGTCGCGCGGGCGGGCACATCGGCACGCGCGGCGGTGCCGGGCTGTACCGCGCGGGACGGGCGGTGGCGGCGCGGCGCACTGGCGGCCGCCCCGCCATGAGCGCTGCCGCCGGCCCCGGGCCGCGCGTGCATGTGGAAATGCCCGAGGCACCCAGTGCCGGTACAGCGGCCCGCCGGCCCGATGCCGCGCCGACCTCCGCGATGCCAACCACCGCCGCGCGCCCTGCCGCCACGGACAGACCGGCGGCCGCATCGCCCGCGCGCCCCGCCACCGCACCAGACGATTTCAGCGATCTCAACGGTGTGGTCGCCGATCTCAACGCCAGCCCCGCCCTCGCAGCCCGTCTCACCGACACCCGACCGGCCCTGGCGCGGCGCGCCACCCCCTGGACCACCGAGACTTCCCGTGCCTATGCCAACGACCAGGCCAGCGGGCACCGCGCCGCCACGGGCATGACTGGCGCCGAGGTGCAGGCCGGGCACACCGCAGCCGCGCGCAACGCCGTCGAATCCGGCATCCGGGAGGTCGACTGGGACACGCAGCCCATGATGGATCTGCACAGCCGCCGTGGCATGGGGTTGGACGCCACGGTCACCGACGTCGATCCCGTCACCGGGGCCACGCGCACCCGCACCCGCACGCGCCACACATCCCAGGAACGCATCATCGATGCAGCGGTTGCGCGGTCGAGGGCTGCAACCGGCGGCACGCTCACGCCCAGAGGCCATCTGGACGCTGCCGACTACGTGGCCTGGGTCACAGCCAACACGCCCTACCGTCAGGGCGACATTGATGCGCTGCGAGGCGGCGGGCTGGCAGCACCGGGGCGTGGGCCCGCCGTGGATCCCGCCACTGGCCGTGTCATCCCGCCCGCACCAGGCACCGGCCCCGCCGCATCCTCACCCCGCCGCAGCGCTGCACCCGACACCGCGTCCCCCACCGGCACACCACCCCGCTACGCACCCCACACCGAAACCGTGCGCACGACCGACCGCGCCGCTGCCATGGCGCAGTACCACGACCAGATCCGCACCGACCCCAGCCGCGAATCGGGGGTGTGGCGCGGGCCGGACGGCACTTTCTACGTGATGCAGGGCGACAGCGGCTCGGTGCGCCCGCCCTCGGCCGCTGGCCCGCTCTCGCTGGTGTACCACTCGCATCCGGTGGAGGCCGATGCGGCGGGTCGTGGCCTGGTGTCGCAACCTTCGCAGGCGGATGGTGACATCGGCGTGCTGGCGTTCGAGCACGGGGAAGGCCCCGCTGGGCGGCGGGTGGAATCGGAGCTGCACTTTCCCACCTACGGCCCCGATGGCACGCACTCGGGTTTTGGCGCCACGCGCTTCGCCTACGACCCCACCAGCCCGCTGCCGCTGCAGGTGACCACCACCTTGCCGGGTGGGCGGCCTGCCACGCAGCGCTACGCGTCGTATGCCGACTTCGAGGCCCGGACCGGCATCCGCGCGGGTGGCGACACACCCGAGGCCTCCACCGCCGCGCGGGTGGACGCCGATGCGGTGCTCACGGCCGACCGCGCGGCCGCCGCCCGCCGCATCGATGAGACCGCCGCCGGGCTGGCCGGCCGCACCACCCCGGTGGGGGCGCGCGTCGGGCGCGACGAGGCGCGCACCGCTGCGGCGGCCGAATCCGCGTCGGAGCTTGGTGAGCGTGGCCCGGCGTATGCGGTGAGCGTTGCGGGCCTCGCGCCGGGCGAGTCGATGGAGCTGCCCATCAACCCTGCCTACCCCGCGCCGCCGGGCACGCCGGAGCAGCTCGATGCACTGCTCGACCAGGTGGACACCGCCCGCCACACCGCAGACGCACTGAGCGGCACCGAGGCGGAGATGGCCGCCCACGCCGAGACCGAGCGCGAGCACGCCACCGGGCTGGAAGAGGCGACTGTGGTGGGCGAAGACCTGACGGCCGGGCGCGAGGAACACGCAGGCGAGGTGGACACGACCTCCGGCACCAACGACAGCATGCTGACGCAGGCCGGTGAGGCCTGGGACTCGCTGGGCGAGAGCTCGCGCGAAGCCTCGGCGCTGGGCAGCCTGGTCGTCAGCCTCGATGCCTTTCGCGGCATGGCCCATCTGTTCTCGTATCTGCCCGGCGACCTGGGCACACGCGCCGAAACCGCGCGCAACGAATCGACGCGTCTCATCGAGACGCTCAACCGCGTGAGCGACGCCGACGCGGCCCAGGCGGCGGTGGGCACGGGGCGCGAAACCATCGAGGGCGATGGCGAACGCATCGAGGCGGTGGCCAGCGCTGGTGTGGGCACCGACGCCGAGATTGCCGAGGGCACCAGCGCACTCACCGAGCTGGAGGCCGCCAACGCCGCGAGCCTGGCCGAGACCGAAGCCACGCACGGGCTGGCCACCCGCGAGCGGCGAGCCGCCGAAGACTCGGAGGCCGAAGCGCAGGGCGCGCACGACGCGCTGCTGGCCGAGCTGCAGGGCTGGGCAGCACAACACCGCCAGGCGCGCGAGGATGCGGTGTCCCAGGCCCTCGGCAGCTATGAGGCCATGGGACTGTCGGCCACGGAGATGCCTTGATGAGCGAGCCCATGGTTGAACTGGACGGTGAAAGCCCCGAGAAGCTGGAGCGGCAAGCCCGTACCCGCCTGGCCGAGGCCGACCTGTCCGGCGCTGCCGGCTTGCTGGAGCACGCGGCGCTCTCGTGGCAACGAACGGGCAACGCAGACCGTGCGGGCACCTGCTGGCTGCTGGCCGCATCCACGTTGCGACTGGCGGGCTCCATGGAAGCGTCCGCGCACGCAGCCCGCTGCGCCGAGGCGCTGGTTTTGCCCGACGCCTTGCGGCGCGGCGTCGACATGGAACTCGCCGAGCAGGCGCTGGCCTGTGGTGATGCCGTGTTGGCACGCGAGCGGTTTTCTGCATTGCTGGAGCAACACGGTCGGCACATCGACGACCCGCTGCGCGCGATGGTGCTGCAGCGCCGCGCTGCCGCCGCTCTGGGCGCGCACGATGAGCGGGGAGCAGCCGCAGATTTCTGCGCTGCGGCGGTGCTGATGCAATCGCTCGGGCATGGGGCAGATGCGCAGACGGCCCACCTGGCTGCTGCATCGTGCCTGTTGGTGGTGGATGCGCCCGCGGCCGAAGCGATCTGGCAAGGGGTCGACCAGCAGCCCGCGCGCGATGGATCGGCAGCTGCGCGGCAGGGTCTTGTGGGTGCGCAGATTGCACTGGCGCTGGATCAACCGGTGTTGGCGCTGGAACGCCTGGCCCGGGCTCGCCAGGGTGCGCTGGACGCACGCGATGCCACCTCGTACTTGGCGGCCTCGGTGCAGGCGGCCAGCCTGCTGGAACAACAAGGGCGAGCGCAGGACGCCTACGCCCGCCTCGCTGCGGCCTGGGTCACGCTCGGTGATCTGCTGGGCAAGGAGCCGGCCGCCAACCTGGTGCGACCGGCGCTGGCCGGGCTGCGTGAGCGTTTGGGTGAGGCCGAGTTCCAGCGCGTGCGCCAGGCCCACGACGCGCAACGGCAACGCGCCTAGAGCGAGGTGCGCAAGCGCCAGATTTCCGGGAACAGCACCACGTCCAGCATCTTGCGCAAATAGCTCACGCCACCCGTGCCGCCGGTGCCGCGCTTGAAACCGATCACGCGTTCCACGGTGGTCACATGCCGGAAGCGCCAGAGGCGGAAGGTGTCTTCGAGATCGGTGAGTTCTTCGCCGAGCTGGTACAGGTCCCAGTGTTCCCTGGGGTTGCGGTAGACCTGCAGCCAGGCCTGCTCGACCGCGTCGCTGGCCTCATACGCTTGCGTCCAGTCGCGCTCGGTGTGGCTCTGCGGTACCGCGATGCCTCGGCGCGCCAGCAGGCGCAGGGCTTCGTCGTACAGCGACGGCGTCTCAAAGGCTGCCTGCACCACCGCCAGCCGCTCGGGGTTGTGTGCGTGGGGTTTCAGCATGGCCGCGTTCTTGTTGCCCATGGCGAATTCGATGCAGCGGTACTGGTGGCTCTGGAAGCCGCTGGACTGCGCCAGATACGGCCGCAGCGCGCTGTACTCGGGCGGTGTCATGGTGGCGAGCACGTCCCAGGCGTGCACGAGTTGCTCCATGATTTTCGAGACACGCGCGAGCATCTTGAACGCGGGTTGCAACTCGTCGGCGGCGATGTGGCGAATGGCCGCGTGCAACTCATGCAGCATCAGCTTCATCCAGAGTTCGCTGGTCTGGTGCTGCACGATGAAGAGCATCTCGTCGTGCGCGGGCGAGAGCGGTTTCTGCGCGTTGAGGATGCTGCCCAACTGCAAGTAGTCGCCGTAGCTCATGTCGCGGCTGAAGTCGAGCTGCGCGCCTTCCTCGCGCACGATGTCCTCGGGCTTCTGCGACTCGGATGGGGTGTGCGGGCACATGCTCAGGTCACCGCGTGTTTCTGGTTGAACTCGGCGCGCTGCCACTCGCCGCTCTCCAGCACCTGTTTCAGGTGTTCGACCGAGTGCCACACGTCTTCGAAGCCGATGTACAACGGCGTGAAGCCGAAGCGCAGGATGTCCTTGTGCTTGCCCGAATCTCCCGCGCGGTAGTCGCCAACCACGCCGCGTGCAATCAGCGCTTGCACGATCGCATAGGCGCCTTCGTCCTTGGTCAGACACACCTGTGAGCCCCGTTGTGCATGCGAAAGCGGTGTGGCCAGCCCGATGCCGTGGCCCTGGCAGCGCTCGTTCATCAGCGAGATGAAGAGGTCGGTGAGTGCGAGTGACTTTCGGCGCAACGCGGCCATGCCGCCGTGCGCTTCGGTGGCCAGCAGCGTGTCCACACCGCACTCCAATGCCGCCAGGCTGATCATCGGTTGCGTGCCGCACTGGTAGCGCGTGATGCCGGGCGCAGGTTGATAGTCCTTCGTGAAGGCGAACGGCGTGGCGTGGCCCCACCAGCCGGCCAGCGGCTGCCAGAAACGGTCGGTGTGGCGCGGGTTGACCCACACGAAGGCGGGGGCGCCCGGGCCACCGTTGAGGTACTTGTAGCCGCAGCCCACCGCGTAGTCGGCGCCCGCGCCGGTGAGGTCCACCGGCACCGCGCCCGCGCTGTGCGCGAGGTCCCACAACATCAGCGCGCCGGCCGCGTGTGCGGCGGCGGTCACGGCGGGCATGTCGTGCATGGCGCCGGTGCGGTAGTTCACGTGGGTGAGCATGAGGATCGCCACGTCGGATGTGAGGGCGGATGCAATCTCCTCGGGCTCGACCAGCACCAGCTCGAACCCACGCTCTTTGCAGAGCGCTTCGGCGATGTAGAGGTCGGTCGGGAAGTTGCTGCGCTCGCTCACGATGCGTTTGCGCTGTGGGTGGTCGGCGGTGCTCAGGTTGATGGCGGCCGAGAGCACCTTGAAGAGGTTGATCGAGGTGCTGTCGGTGGCCACCACGGTGCCGGGTGCGGCGCCGATGAGGCGCGCGATCTTGTCGCCCACTTTCTGCGGCATGACAAACCAGCCGTTCTTGTTCCAGCTCTGGATCAGGTCGGTGCCCCATTCGCGGGTGACCACGTCGGCCACGCGCGCGGGTGTGGCGAGCGGCATCACGCCGAGCGAATTGCCGTCGAGGTAGATCGTGCCCTCGGGGATGTGGAACAGGTCGCGCAGGGTGCGCAGCGGGTCTTGCGCGTCGAGCGCGCGGCAGTCTTGGAGGGTCGTTGTCATGGTAGTTCCCGCAGCACGGCGCGCACCGGGCTGGCGTCGGCGGTGGTGAGTTTCAGGGGCAGGGCGATGAGTTCGTAGTCGCCTTCGGGCACGTCGTCGAGCAGCAGGTTTTCCAGGACGCGCAGGCCGCGCCGGCGGATGGTCTGGTGGCTGTCCAGGGTCTTGCTGCTGGCCGGGTCGATGCTCGCGCTGTCGATGCCGATCAGCAGCACGCCGAGGTCGGCGAGCTGCTCCACGGTCTCGGGTGCGAAGGCGGGCAGGTCGTTGTCGAACGCGTCTTGCGGCTGGCGTTCGTAGACGCGGACCAGAACCCTTTCAGGCAAGTCAGCGAGTGCATGCGCGATGTGTTCGGGCTTCACCAGCGGGCCGCAGCCCATGGCGTGGATCACGCGGCAGGGACCGAGGAACGCGTCGAGCGAGACCTCGCCGATGGCTGCGCCGTCCGCGTCGTAGTGCAGCGGCGCGTCGGCGTGGGCGCCCACGTGGGGCGAGAGCGTGATGGCGCTCACGTTGACCGGGCAGCCCGGGCCGATGGTGGCGGCCCAGGTCTGGGTGTAGGCCGTGTCGCCCGGGAAAACCGGAGTGGTTGCGTGCACGGGAGGGGAGATGTCCCAAAGTTTTTTCATGGTGCGGTGAAGGTAGCACCGTGAAAAAACCCGTGGTGTCGGTTAATCCCAACAGGCCTCAAAAATGCTTGAGACCTGAAGTAACCGGGGTCTCAGTCCGCGCCGTCGACCGGCGGCAAACCGTGGCGCTGGCGTGCGCGGGTGCAGGCCTCGCTGCCCTCTTCGAACTCGCGGCAGGGCGAGGGGCGCCACTCGTAGATACCGCAGGCGATTTTTTTGCCCAGCTTGCCGGTGAGCGCTGCGCAGCGGATCGGCACGTGATCGGTGCCGCGCATGCGCATGGTGCTGCCGTTGACCTCGACCGCCAGGCCCGAGGGCACGCTGCCGCCCATGTCTTCCATTTCGTAGACCGCGAAGTCGACTCGGAAGCAGGCGCAGCAGGCGCCGCAGGACGTGCAGGCGCTCATGCTGCTTTGGCCACCGCAGGCGCCCGGTACACCAGCACCTTGAGCGACCGATCTTCCGACACATCGGCAAACACCGCCGGGTTGGCCAGGCGCTGCTCGAACACCAGTTCGGGCGCGGCCTGCTGCATCTGGTCCATCAGAAACGCGGGGCTGAGCTGCGGCGCGTTGAGGCACAGCAGCGCGCGGCCCTCAGGTCGCAGCAGATCGGGCAGGCGGCGGATGAGTTTGATGTAGTCCTGGGTAGCGATGAAGCTGCCTTTCTGGTGGCTCGGCGGGTCGACGATCACCAGGCCATACGGGCCACTGCGCGTGATCTTGCCCCAGGTCTTGAAGATGTCGTGCACGAGGAAACCCGCGCCTTCCTTCAAGGCGTTCAATGGGTGGTTTTGCTGGCCAATGGCCATGGCCCCGGCGCTCATGTCCACGTTGACCACCTGCTTCGCACCGCCTTGCAGGGCCACCACCGAAAACGCGCAGGTGTAGGCAAACAGGTTGAGCACCTTGTGGCCCGCCGCGTGCTCGCGCACCCACTGGCGGCCTTCGGCCATGTCGAGGAACAGGCCGTGGTTCTGGCCCTTGAGCACGTGCACCAGGTACCGCGAGCCGCGCTCGCTGACCACGTGCGGTTCGGGCACGCTGCCGGCCATGAGAACCGTGTCGGCCTGTCCGTCACCGCGGCATTGAAACACCCAGTTCAGCGGCTCACCCGGTGCGATCTGGCCCCAGCGGGCCTGCAGCGCTTCACCGATCAAGACCAGTGTGTCATCGGCCACCGGCTGGAAGCTGGTGAGCAGCCAGACGGGTGGAAACGCGTCCAGCGTCCACTGCTCGCAGCCCGGGTGCAGACCGCCGCGCCCGTGGAAGACACGGCGCGCGTCGGTGCCGGGTTCGATGCGCGCGATCGCGTCGAGCAGCGCTTGCATCAGGCCAGACGGCCGAGCAACAAAAACTCCATCAGCGCCTTCTGCGCGTGCATGCGGTTCTCGGCTTCGTCCCACACCACGGACTGCGGGCCGTCGATGACTTCGGCGCTGACCTCTTCACCACGGTGTGCGGGCAGGCAGTGCATGAACAGCGCGTCGGGCTTGGCCTGGCGCATCATGTCTTCGTCCACACACCAGCGTTTGAAGGCCTCGCGGCGCACTTCGTTTTCGGACTCGAAGCCCATGCTGGTCCACACGTCGGTGGTCACCAGATCGGCGCCGGCGCAGGCTTCGCGCGGGTCCTTGAAGACCTTGTAGCAATCGCGGTTGCTGATGCCGGCGAGCACCGGATCGACCTCGTAGCCGCCGGGCGTGCTCACGTGGACCGTGAAGCCCAGCAGCTCGGCCGCCTGCAGCCAGGTGTTGGCCATGTTGTTGCCGTCACCCACCCAGGCCACCACCTTGCCTTTGATCGCGTCCAGCGGCTGGCCGCTGGACGCGGGCCGGTATTCGACCAGCGTGAACAGGTCGGCCAGGATCTGGCAGGGGTGGAACTCGTTGGTCAGGCCGTTGATCACCGGCACGCGCGAGTGCGCGGCAAACGCTTCGATCTTGCTTTGCTCGAAGGTGCGGATCATCACCAGGTCGACCATGCGGCTGATCACCTTGGCGCTGTCTTCAATCGGTTCGGCGCGGCCGAGCTGGCTGTCGCCGGTGGTGAGGTGCACCACCGAGCCACCCATCTGGTACATGCCGGCTTCGAAGCTCACGCGGGTGCGCGTGCTGGCCTTCTCGAAGATCATGGCCAGCGTGCGATCAGGGTCGGCGAAGGGCTGGTACTTCTCGAAGGCCTTGAATTTTTTCTTGATGTGCGCGGCGCGCGCCAGCACGTGGGCGCATTCGGCCGCGCTCAGGTCCTTGAACTGCAGGTAGTGGCGAATCGTCATGTCGGGCTCTGCTCGGCAAAGAAAGCGTGGATCAGGGGCAGCAGGATGGCGAGCACCTCGTCGGCCTCGGCGATGGTCATGATGAGCGGCGGCACCAGGCGGATCACGCTGTCGGCCGTGACGCTGATCAGGAGGCCGGCGTCGGCGGCGCGCTGGGTGAGGGCGCCGCAGGGCTGGGTGAGTTCCACACCGATCATCAGGCCCTGGCCGCGGATCTCTTTCAGGCCCGGGTGGCCACCCAGGCTTTTTTCCAGCGCGGCGCGCATGTGCTCACCCACGCGCTCGGCGTTGGCCAGCAGGCCGTCTTCTTCAATGATGCGGATGGTTTCCACCCCGGCGCGCATGGCCAGCGGGTTGCCGCCGAAAGTGGTGCCGTGGTTGCCCGGCTGGAAGATGTGGGCGGCTTTGGGGCCGGCCACCACCGCGCCGATGGGCACGCCCGAGCCCAGGCCCTTGGCCAGCGGCATCACGTCGGGCAGGATGCCCGCCCACTGGTGCGCGAACCACTTGCCGGTGCGGCCCATGCCGCACTGCACCTCGTCGATCATGAGCAGCCAGTCCTGCGCGTCGCACAGGGCGCGCACGTCTTTGAGGTACTGCGCGCGCATCGGGTTCACGCCGCCTTCACCCTGGATGGTCTCGAAGAACACCGCCACCACGTTGGGGTTGCCCACAGTGGCCTTTTTCAGCGCCTCGATGTCGTTGGCCGGCACGCGGATGAAGCCCTCCACCAACGGGCCGAAGCCGGCCTGCACCTTGGGGTTGCCGGTGGCGGAGAGGGTGGCGATGCTGCGGCCGTGGAAAGCCTTCTCGTAGACCACGATCTCGGGGCGCTCGATGCCCTTGTCGTGGCCGTACTTGCGCGCCAGTTTCAGGGCGGCTTCGTTGGCTTCCAGGCCGGTGCTGCAGAAGAACACGTTGGTTAGGCCCGAGCGCTCCACCAACATCTGCGCGAGGCGTTCCTGGTCGGGGATGTGGTAGTAGTTGCAGCAGTGGATCATCTTGGCCACCTGGTCCTGCAGGGCCGGCACCAGTTTGGGGTGGCCGTGGCCCAGGGTGTTCACGGCGATGCCGGCCAGCGCGTCGATGTATGCCTTGCCGTTGACATCCCACACGCGCACGCCCTTGCCGTGCGACATCGCAATCGGCAGGCGGCCGTAGGTGTTCATCACATGGGGCGAGGCGACGGGATTGAGGGCGGCGTTCATGCGGTGACTCCGGGAAAGTGGGGCGCCGAAAAAGCGCTGGAAAGGCCAAAAAGAAAGCGGCTCAACGAAGGTTGAGCCGTCGAAGCGCGATTTTAGGCGCAGCAGGTGGGCATCATCATTGCTTGTTGGGCATCGCTGAAATGCGCGGTGACTGCAGCTTGAGAGCTCCGGGTTATCCCTCGTTTCAAGTCTTATATAAGATAGAATACCTGTCGCTTCTGCTGGCGAGCGATCCTCGTTCCGGTGGCGGTTTTCTCCCATGAACGGCCCTCCATCCGAAGGCTTCCCCCGATGGTTTCACCGACAGCCAAACAAGTCTTCATCCAGGGTGTCACCCAGAACGGCCGAACCTTCCGGCCGAGCGACTGGGCCGAGCGCCTGGCCGGCGTCATGAGCCCGTTTCGCCCCGGCGGCGCCCAGCCGGGCAGCCACCTGAGCTACTCCCCCTGGTGCGTGCCCAACACCATCAACGGCATCAAATGCGTGGTGGTCCACGTGGACCTTCGCGACGCCGAACCCATGGCCTGGGACTTCTGCATGAACTTTGCGCGGGACAACGATTTGCAGGTGGCGGAGGCTTGTTTGTTGCCGGATATTGATCAGTAGGCTTATCATTTATCTCCACACACCCACGCGTGAGGAGACATGAACGCACCGCAAGCCCTCGTGCGCTGGCACGACCGCGGCACCAGCCGCATCCCCTTCTGGGCCTACACCGACCCCGACCTGTACCAACGCGAGCTGGAACGCCTGTTTTACGGGCCGCACTGGTCTTATGTGGGCCTGGCCATTGAAATCCCCAACACCGGCGACTACAAGCTCAGCTGGGTGGGCGAGCGCCAGGTCATCATGGTGCGCGACCGCGTGGCACCCAAGGAGCGCGCCACCGACCCCGGCATCCGCGTGGTGGAGAACCGCTGCGCACACCGCGGCGTGCGCTTCTGCCAGCCGCCCATGGATGGCCAGACCGGCAACGCGCGCAGCTTCGTGTGCCCCTACCACCAGTGGACCTACAAGCTCAACGGCGACCTCGCCGGCCTGCCGTTCAAGGACGGTGTGAAAGACGGCGAGTGCACCAACGGCGGCATGCCAGCGGACTTTGATCTCAGCCAGAACGGCCTGACCAAACTGCGCGTGGCCGTGCTGCATGGCCTGGTGTTCGCCACCTTCAGCCACGAGGCGGAATCTTTCGAGCAGTACATCGGCCCCAACGTGATGCCCTGGCTCGATCGCATCTTCAAGGGCCGCGAGCTCAAGCTGCTCGGCTACAACCGCCAGCGCATTCCGGGCAACTGGAAACTGATGATGGAGAACATCAAGGACCCGTACCATCCGGGCCTGCTGCACACCTGGTTTGTCACCTTCGGCCTCTGGCGCGCCGACCAGAAAAGCCGCATGGTGATGGACGAACACGGCCGGCACGCGGTGATGATTTCGCGCCGCAACGAAGGTGGCACCAACAAGAGCGTGACCGAAGGTGTGACCAGCTTCAAGGCCGACATGGCGCTGCAGGACAACCGCCTGCTCGACGTGGTGCCCGAGGCCTGGTGGACGGTGGACGACCCCTCCAACCCAGGCACGACCATCACGCCCACGGTGACCATGATCACGCTGTTCCCCAGCCTCATCATCCAGCAGCAGGTCAATTCACTGAGCACGCGCCACATCGTGCCGCGCGGCGCGGGCGAGTTCGATTTCGTGTGGACGCACTTCGGCTTTGCCGACGACACCGAGGAGATGACGCAGCGCCGCCTGCGCCAGGCCAACTTGTTTGGCCCAGCCGGCTTCGTGAGCGCCGACGACGGCGAGGTCATCGAGTTCAGCCAGGACGGCTTCAAACAATGGGGCGAAGGCGGCAACACGCTGGTGGAGCTCGGTGGCCGGGGCGACGACGTGGGCCAGCCGCCCACCGAGCACATGGTCACCGAGACGCTGATCCGCTCAATGTACGCCTATTGGCGCAAGGCCATGGGGGAATGACATGCCAGTGATCGACCAGGACCTGCAAAGCCTGCTGCTGCACCACGCGGTGGACCTCTTCAACGCCGCCTACGCCGCCACGCTGGATGACCGCCGTTTCAATGAGTGGCCCGACTGCTTCGTGGAAGACGCGCGCTACAAGGTGCAGGCGCGAGAGAACTTCGACCGGGGCCTGCCGCTGGCGCTGCTCGCGCTGGAGAGCCGGGGCATGCTGCGCGACCGCATCTACGGCACCAGCCAGACCATCTACCACGGGCCGTATTACACGCGCCATGTGGTGAGCCCGGCGCGCATCACGCAGGCCGGCGCGGGCACGACAGACGATCCGATCCAGGCCGAAGCCCACTACGCGGTGTTCCGCACCAAACCCGGTGGGGTGAGCGAGGTCTACAACGTGGGCCGCTACATCGACGCATTTGTGAACACGGACTCGGGTCTCCAACTGAAGAGCCGGACTTGTGTGTACGACAGCGAGATGGTGCTCAACTCGCTGATCTACCCCATCTAGATCTGGCGATTGCGCGCCAGCGGCGGGTTCTTGCTGAAGTAGGCCACGATGCCGCGCAACAGCGCGTCGGCCAGGTCGTCCTGGTACTTCGGGTCGTTGAGCCGGGCTTCTTCGTCGGGGTTGCTGATGAAGGCGGTTTCCACCAGCACGCTGGGGATGTCGGGCGCGCGCAGCACCGCGAAGTTGGCTTGTTCGACGCGCGGCTTGTGCAGCTTGCCCACCTGCTTTACGTGGCCGAGCATGGCGCTGCCGAGCTTGAGGCTGTCGTTGATCTGCGCGGTGGTGCTCATGTCGAGCAGGGCGCGCTGCACGGTGGCGTCCTTGGCCTTCACGTTGAGGCCCCCCACCTGATCGGCCGCGTTTTCCTTGTTGGCCATCCAGCGTGCAGCGGCGCTGCTGGCGCCTTTGGTGCTGAGCGCGTAGACGCTCGCGCCTTGCGGACGCGGCGTGAAGAATGCGTCGGCGTGCAGGCTGATGAACAGGTCGGCCTGCACCCGCTGGGCTTTTTGCACCCGCACCTGCAGCGGCACGAAGAAGTCCTTGTCGCGCGTCATGAAAGCGCGCATGGGGTTGCCGTTCACGCGGGTGTCGTTGATGCGATCGCGCAGCTTTTGCGCGATCTGCAGCACCACTTTTTTCTCGTGTGTGCCATTGGGACCGATGGCGCCCGGGTCTTCGCCGCCGTGGCCGGGGTCCAGCGCCACGACGATCAGGCGTTCGGTCTTGCCCGGTTTGCCGGGAGCTCGTTTGGCGGGGCTGCCCGGCGGCGAACCCGCCGCCACCGCCGTGCCGGTGTCGCCTGTCGGGGCGGACGGCTTGGCGCCGGGTGTGCCCGGCTTGGCGCGCTGCGCGATCAAGGCGCCCAGCGGGTCGTCCACCGGGTTGGCCGCTGTCACGCGGTCGTTCGGGTTCGGCCCACCCGCCACCTGGCCCATCTCCAGGCCCAGCAGGCGCGCCGCGCGCTCGCTGGCCGCGTCCAGGTCTTTCATGCGCTGGGTGATCAGCTGTTCCAGCGGGTCGGGCGCGTTCACCGGGTACAGGTCGAGCACCAAGCGGTGCTGGTACGCGGCCACCGGCTCCAGGTTGAACACCTGCGGTTTGATGGCCTGTTTGAGGTCGATCACCAGCCGCACCACGCTGGGCGCGCTCTGCGCCACGCGGATGCTGCCGATGTTCGGATCGTCCGACTTCAGCTTGCCCACCAGTTCGCGCAGGCCGGGCAGCAGGTCGATGCCTTCGATGTCCACCACCATGCGGGGTGGTTCGGTCACAAAGAATTTTTGGGCCTTGAGTTCACCATCGGACTCGATGGTCACGCGGGTGTAGTCCTCGGCCGGCCAGATGCGCACCGCCAGCACGCTCGCCCCGCGCGCGATGTGCTGCACGCCCAGCAGCAGCACCAGCGTGCCGGTGCGCAGCAGCGTGCGGCGGCTGACGGGTCCCGTCACGCGAGCGCCTCCAGCAGCCGCAGGCCGGTAGGGCTGAGGGCGGTGGCGCGCACGGTGCGCGCGCTGTCGTGTTCCGGGTCGGTGTGGGGGGTTATGTCGTCGGGTTGGATGTCGATCTGCAGATCGACCGCCGGCAGAAACGCGCCAGCGCGTTCGGGCCACTCCACCAGCTTGAGACCCGGGCTGGCAAAAAGTTCGCGAAAGCCCGCGTCTTCCCATTCGCGCGGGTCGTTGAATCGGTAGAAGTCGAAGTGCCAGACCGACAGCGCCTCGCCTTCGGGCATCACCGGGCAGTCCATCGCGCTGTGCGGCTCCACCACCGCGTAGGTGGGACTCTTGATGCGCCCACGCACGCCAAGCGCGCGCAACAGATGGCGCACCAGTGTGGTCTTGCCGGCACCCAGATCGCCCTGCAGCGTGAGCGTGGCGTGCGCAATGGCGGGCGCCTGGGCGAGGCGCAGGGCAAAGGCCTGCGTGTCTTCTTCGGTGGCCCAGCGGCCTTGCCATGGATTCAGCGAAGACGCCGCCCCCGCAGGAGCCGAGTGGGTTCTTACAATGCCCTTCACATGAATGTCGCTTTGGATGCCGCTCAACTCGTCTCGCAGATTCAGGCCTGGGGCCAGGAGCTCGCATTTTCCCAAATCGGCGTGACCGGTGTGGATTTGTCGGCTGCCGAGCCCGGTTTGATGGCCTGGTTGTCGGCTGGATGTCACGGTGACATGGGCTACATGGCCGCGCACGGCCTCAAACGCGCCCGCCCGGCCGAGCTGGTGCCGGGCACCTTGAGTGTGATCACCGCCCGCATGGACTATTTGCCGCGCGCCACGCCGGAGGGTTGGCAGGCCATCGAAATGCAGCGGCTGGAGCGACCGGACGAGGCGGTGGTTTCGATGTACGCACGGGGGCGGGATTACCACAAGGTCCTGCGCAACCGCCTGCAGACGCTGAGCGATCGCATCGCAGCCCACATCGGTCCTTTCGGCCACCGCGTGTTCACCGACTCGGCCCCGGTGCTGGAGGTGGAGCTGGCCTCGCGCAGCGGCATCGGCTGGCGCGGCAAACACACGCTGGCGCTGCACCGCGAAGCGGGCTCGATGTTTTTTCTGGGCGAGATCTTCGTGGACCTGATGTTGCCGCCCCTTGAGGCGACCAGCGAACACTGCGGCAGTTGCAGCGCCTGCATCGATGTGTGCCCCACGCAGGCCATCACCGGCCCGCAGCGTGTGGACGCGCGGCGCTGCATCAGCTACCTCACCATCGAACACGCCGGGCCGATTCCGCTGGAGCTGCGCCCGCTCATGGGCAACCGCATCTACGGCTGCGACGACTGCCAGCTCGTGTGCCCGTGGAACAAGTTTGCGCAGCGCTCGCCCTTGCCCGATTTCGACGAGCGTGCGGGATTGTCGGGTGCGTCACTTATCGAGCTGTTCGCGTGGAGCGAAGCGGAGTTCCTTAAACGCACCGAAGGCAGCGCCATCCGCCGTATCGGGCACGAGCGCTGGCTGCGCAACATCGCGGTGGCCATGGGCAATGCGCTGCGGGTTGGCCCAGCCCCCGCCATTGACAACGCGTTGCGTGCGCGCGCCGACCACCCGAGCCCGATCGTTCGCGAGCACGTGGCCTGGGCGGTTTCGCAAGCACACCCACCCGCCCGTTCGCCCTGAGCCTGTCGAAGGGCATCCAGAGCTCAACCTATTGGAGTCAATCTGTATGCAATCAAACCCAACAGTGCCAGATGTGGTCGGCGTCGACGGTTGTCGCGAGGGCTGGATTGCTGTGTTTCGAAACGAAGGTGTACTGCAGTACGCGATCTACCGAACATTCACTGAATTGATGGTCGCGTTCTCGCGCGACGCCAGGGTGGCTGTTGACATTCCCATTGGATTGCCCGATCGAAACATGCCGTCGCGTGCTTGCGACCTGGCCGTCCGAAAGGTGCTGGGGCCAAGGATGTCCAGCGTGTTTGCTCCGCCATCGCGGCTTGCCACTCGGCAGCACGAGCCTTCAAAGGCTCGGCAGCTGAACATTGCCGAGGTGGGCAAGAGCCTGTCCGAGCAAGCCTTGGGTATTGCAAGAAAAATCGCCGAGGTGGATGAGTGGCTGATCGCTCATCCGGACTCGTCGGAACGCGTGCTGGAAATCCACCCCGAGGTCTGTTTCTGGTCGCTCAACGGCAAGCGCCCCATGGCTTCGCCCAAGAAGTCGGCGACGGGTTGCGAAGAGCGCCTGCGCCTGCTGGAACACTGGGAGCCTGGGGCTCCCGAATTGCGTCATCAAGTGTTGAAAGACCGTCGGCGGTCGCAGGTGCAGTCTGACGACGTGCTGGATGCGTTGGCCGCGCTCGTCACCCTTTCGGCGCCACCAGAAATGCTGCGACGCCTTCCCGATGTGGTGGTGCGGGATGCGCTCGGTCTCCCCGTGCAGATGCTGTATCGCGAGATCTGAGCCGCCTCAGCCCGCATAACGCAGCCGCAGCTCCCGCTTGAGCAGTTTGCCGCTCGGGTTCTTGGGCAGGCTGTCGGTGAACACCACACGCTTCGGGCTTTTGAAAGTGGCCATGTGCTGGTTGCAGTGCGCGATCACCTCGGCCTCCGTGAGTTGTTGGCCGGCCTTGACCACCACCACCGCCGTGACCGCCTCCACCCACTTCGCGTCGGGCAGGCCGATCACCGCCACCTCGCTCACGCCGCCCAGGCGGTAGATCATTTCTTCCACCTCGCGGCTGGCCACGTTTTCGCCGCCGGTCTTGATCATGTCCTTCTTGCGGTCGACCACGGTAATAAAGCCCTCGTCGTCGATCAGGGCCAGGTCGCCGCTGTGGAACCAGCCGCCTTCGAACGACGCCGCGGTGCGCTCGGGGTCGTTGAAGTAGCCCAGCATCAGGTGGGCGAGCGGTGCACGATTTCGCCGACTTCGCCCACCACCACGTCGTCCATCGCGTCGTTGACCACGCGGGTCTCCACGTTGAGCACGGCCTTGCCGCACGAGCCAGGCTTGCGCAGCTGGTCCTGCGGGCCGAGCATGGTGGCCAGCGGCGCAATCTCGGTCTGACCGTACAGGTTCCACAAACGCACCGAGGGCAGGCGCGCCGCGAGTTCCTTGAGCACCTCCACCGGCATGATGGACGCGCCGTAGTAGCCCTTGACCAGACTCTTCAATTTTTCAGCATCAAAGAGGGGCGAGCGCAGCAGTGCGATCCACACCGTGGGCGGTGCGAAGAAGCTGGTGATCCTGTGCTTTTCGATCAGCGCCAGCAGGTTGTCGGGCACG
>NZ_JBLYYB010000034.1:0-9109 GCF_048549895.1 Hydrogenophaga sp. | reverse complement strand
CATGTGCGTGGCCGCGCTCAACAGCAAGAACATCGACTACGTCTGCCAGTCGATCGCAAAAGTGGTCTGAACAAACAAAATCCACCCAACAAGGGCCGCTCTCGAGCGGCCCTTCTGCGTTCATCGGGCTGACGTGCCCGACCAAGCGAACGGGCATGGACACAGAAGGGTTTCGTCTCAACCATCTGGCTGGGGCTGGAATCGGCGAGCCCGATCCTTTCGCGAAGGTGACAAATGGCCCTGCAAATTAGATGTTATCAAGCTAACGTTACCGAACCCATGCTGCTATATTGCACTGCAACATAACGAAGACGGACACCCATGCTGTACCAGATTTACGAAACCCAGCGCTCCATGATGGAGCCGTTTTCAGACCTGGCCGAAGTGGCGGCCAAGCTGTTCACCAACCCCTCCCGTCCCCTGGCCCAGTTGCCGATGGCGCAGCGCATCTCGGCCGGCTACGACCTGATGCACCGCTTGGGCAAGGACTACGAGAAGCCGGTCTTCGGCATTCACACGGTGGACATTGACGGCATCGATGTCGCGATCCACGAACGCATCGAGATCGACAAGCCGTTCTGCGAGTTGCGCCGCTTCAAGCGTTTCTCCGATGACACCAACACGCTGGCCAAGCTCAAGGGCGAGCCGGTGGTGCTGATCGTTGCACCCCTCTCGGGCCACTACGCCACGCTGCTGCGCGACACCGTGCGCACCATGCTCAAGGACCACAAGGTCTACATCACCGACTGGAAAAATGCACGGCTCGTGCCGCTGTCGGACGGCGAGTTCCACCTCGACGACTACGTCAACTACGTGCAGGAGTTCATTCGCCATCTGCAAAAAGCCTACGGCAACTGCCACGTGATCAGCGTGTGCCAGCCCACCGTGCCGGTGCTGGCTGCTGTGTCCCTCATGGCCAGCCGGGGCGAAACGACGCCGCTGTCCATGACCATGATGGGCGGCCCGATCGACGCGCGCAAATCGCCCACTGCGGTGAACAACCTGGCCACCCAACGCGCGCACAGCTGGTTCGAGAACAACGTGATCTACCGCGTGCCCGACAACTTCCCCGGCGCAGGCCGCCGCGTGTACCCCGGCTTCCTGCAGCACACCGGCTTCGTGGCCATGAACCCCGACCGCCACGCTTCGAGCCACTACGATTACTTCAAAGACCTGATCAAGGGTGACAACGAGAGCGCCGAGAGCCACCGCAAGTTCTACGACGAGTACAACGCCGTGCTCGACATGGACGCGGACTACTACCTGGAAACCATCGACACGGTGTTTCAGGACTTCAAGCTGGTCAACGGTACCTGGGATGTGAAGAACCCGCAAGGCAAGCTGGAGCGTGTGCGCCCACAGGACATCCAGCACACCGCCCTGCTCACGGTGGAAGGCGAGCTCGACGACATTTCGGGCTCGGGCCAGACCGCAGCCGCGCACGACCTGTGCACCGGCATTCCCAAGACGCACCGCATGCACTACGAAGCTGCCGGCGCAGGCCACTACGGCATCTTCAGTGGTCGCCGCTGGCGCGAGTTTGTGCATCCGGTGGTGAAGACCTTCCTGAAGGTGCACCAGCCCACCGTGGTGCCCGCACCCGTGGTGGCCAAGGCCGCCTCGCCCAAGGCAGTGAAAGCTGCTGCCAAAGCCCCGGTCAAGCCCGCCGTGAAGGCTGCACCCGCCAAGGTGGCGAAGCCAGCAACCAAGGCAGCCGCCGCACGCAAGCCGCGCACCACGACCACCTGAAACGCTTCGCCCCAGAAGCCGGGCGCCCCTCAAAGGCGCCGGTATATTGGCCGTCATGAACGACCTCGCCAGGCGCATTGACGCCGCTCTGCCACAAACCCAGTGCACGCGCTGCGGCTATCCCGACTGCGCGAGCTACGCGCTGGCGATTGCGGACGGTGCTGCCGACATCAACCAGTGCCCGCCCGGTGGCGCCGAGGGCGTCACCCGCCTGGCCGCCATCACCGGCCTGCCCGCCACACCGCTGAACCCACACAACGGCATCGAAGGCCCGCTCACGGTGGCTGTGATCGACGAGGCCTGGTGCATAGGCTGCACGCTGTGCATCAAGGTCTGTCCGACCGATGCGATTGTGGGCAGCAACAAACGCATGCACACCGTGATCGAGCCGGTCTGCACCGGCTGCGAACTGTGTTTGCCGGTGTGTCCGGTGGACTGCATTTCGCTGGAGATCGTCAGCGGCGAGCAAACCGGTTGGAAGGCCTGGACGGCAGAGCAGGCGCGCCAGGGCAAACAGCGCTACGAGGCAAGGCAAACCCGGCTGGCACGTGAGAAGCGCGAGCACGACGATCGGCTCGAAGCCAAGGCGCAGGAAAAGCTGGCCGACCTGGCCGCGCATTCAAAGATCACCGACGAAGCGTTGCTGGACAAGAAACGCACCGTGATCGAAGCCGCGTTGGCCCGCGCCAGGGCCAAGCGAACCAGCGTCTGAATCAGGCCGCCTGGCGCGCGGCGGCGGTCTTGTAAACGCCGCAACCCACGTAGAGGTCATCGACCTTCACCACATAGGACATCTTGGCCTGGATGCTGCCATTGGCCGGGTTGCCGATGTCGTATTCGACCCAGCCTGCACCGGCTTCGGCCTGCGAGACGATGGCGCCCAGCAGCGCCTGGCCGTCGATGCCAGGGATGTCCTGCACGCGGCTGCCCACTTTCTCGGGTTTGCCGCCGAACGAGCGGTAGACGCCGCTCTTGTCCAGCGCAAACACGTACATGTCCCGGTCGTGGAAACCGTTGGCGGGCGTGGTGATCTCGCGCACAAAGGCATCGCGCCCGCGCTGCTGGCGCATGGCCAGGGCCCGGTCCACCAGTTGCATGGCCTCTTCGGCCGTGCCCTGCTGCAGCATGAAAGACGACACCGCTTTGGACAGGTGCGCCGCGCGCTGCTCCAGCTGGTCGGCCTGCGCCACGGCGCGTTCGACCATCTGGGCATTGCGCTGGGTGATCTCGTCGAGCTGCGAAACGGCCGACGAGATCTCGCTCAGGCCGGAGCTCTGTTCGGCGCTCGACGCCGAGATCAGCGACATGTTCGCCGCCACACCGCGTACCCCGTTGGCGATCTGCTGGATGCTGCTGCCTGCGGTGCGGATCTGCGCCACGCTGGCCTCCACCTGCTGGCGTGAGTTCTCGATGAGCTGGCGAATTTCCTTGGACGATGCAGCCGAACGCTGGGCCAGCGATCGCACCTCGGCGGCCACCACCGCAAACCCCCTGCCCTGCTCGCCCGCACGGGCGGCCTCCACCGCCGCGTTGAGCGCCAGGATGTTGGTCTGGAACGCCAGGCTGTCGATCACGCCGATGATCTCGTTCATCTGCTGCGCGCTTTTCTGGATGCCTTCCACCGACTCAACGGCGCGGCCCATCGACTGCGCGCCCGACTCCGCCACATCGCGCACCTGCGCGGCCTGCTCGTCGGAGTCGCCGGCGGTCTGGGCGTTTTGCTGCACCGTGCTGGAGAGCTCCTGCACGCTGGCGGCCGTCTGCTCCAGGTTGGCGGCTTGTTGTTCGGTGCGGTCGGCCAGATCGCGGTTGCCGGTGGCCAGGCTCTTGCCGGCGTGGGCCACCAGGGCCGAGTTGCTGCGCACCTCGGCAACCATGGCCGAGAGGTTGCCGATCATGCGGTCGAGCAGGCGGGTGAGATCGGCCAGTTCGTCGTTGCCGCTGGCCTTGAGCACGGTGCGCAGGTTGCCCGACGCGGTTTCTTCCATGCTGGCGAGCACCTGGCGGAAGTCGCTCATGAAGCTCACGTAGAAACTGAGCATGAGGTAGGCCAGCACCGCTGCGCCACCGAGCTCGATACCCAGCACCCAGGTACTGGCCAAAGGTGACCCGGAGAGCGCCCATGAAAAAACCTGCGGCAACAGAGACGCGGCAGCCAGCAGCAGCAACTTGCCGCGCAGGCGCAAGCGCCGCATCAGCCAGACGCCGGTGGACAAGGGGTGAAAGCCGGACATGCGCTTGTGTCTCCTCTGTGTGTTTGAGGATCTATCGGCCAAAACGGGACTGTCTTGAGGTGCCGGGACGCTCAATGGGGACCGGAAATCCCCGATTGACGAGATTCAAAATGGCGAAACAGCTGCACAGCCATCACACGCAGCGTGTCATCGGCCATGTTGCGGGCGTGCGAGAGTTGTTCCAGACCGTAGCGGCGGTCGTGCTGCATGAGTGCCCGGCTCACACACATGCCCTGGCTCGACATGCGAAGGCAGAACGCCTCCAACAGATCGCGGGGCCAGAGCTGCGAAGCGTCGGGCGCGCGGCGGTTCACCGAAAGCGGTACGGTGGCTGGCTTGTGTCGGGTCGGGACCGTGCTCATGGCGAGCTCCTGGAGGTGGGTGCCCAGGCGCTCGGAGGTGTGGCCCCTGGACACCTCAAGCGTAGGTCGCCATCGACCTGTGCAGTCCTCCGAACAACGGCCCAAAGCCCGCTTTGCTCCGGGCTTCTGCCGACTGTTCGCCTCAGCCAGGCTGGGCGGACAGCCGGGCAAACGCGCTGACCACCTCGGGCGGTGCCTGCACCAGTTCGATCAACACGCCTTCGCCCGCGATGGGGAACTCGTCGTTGGCCTTGGGGTGCAGAAAAGTGATGTCGAAGCCCGCTGCCCCTGGGCGGATGCCCCCCGGCGCAAACCGCACACCCTGTGCCGTCAGCCAGTCTACGGCGGTCGGCAGGTCGTCGATCCAAAGGCCGATGTGATTTAGGGGTGTGGTGTGCACCGCAGGCTTTTTCTCGGGGTCCAGCGGCTGCATCAGGTCGACCTCGACCTTGAACGGCCCGATGCCGATGGCGCAGATGTCTTCGTCCACGTTTTCGCGCTCGCTGCGAAAGGTGCCTGTGACTTCCAGGCCGAGCATGTCAACCCAGAGTTTTTGCAGGCGCTGCTTGTCTGGACCACCGATGGCGATTTGCTGGATACCCAATACCCTGAAAGGTCTGATAAAACTTGTTGAAGTGATCATGATTGTGCAAGGTAAAACTCGGTCTCTCAGGGACGGGAGGGATAGAGCGCGAGCCTGAGATCAAGCCTTTCTTCTCGCATATCCTTTGTTTTCAAAGCCATTCTAGATATACTGGATATATGTCCAGTATATCTTTCGAAGATTGCACCACGCGTGTACTGCGCGTGCGGGTTAAAGATCGCCATGCAGCTTGGCTTGCGCAACTTTCGCGCGAGGTCAATACCGTCTGGAATTACTGCAACGACCTGCAAATCCGCGTCTTTGAGCGCGAGCGCAAATTCCTTACCGGCTTCGAATTCTGGCCTTACCTGAAGGGCTGCACACGCAGTGAGGCTGCGCTCAGCCTGCCGATCCAGACGGTACAGGAGACTGCAGAACAATACGCACGCAGCCGCAGGCAGCACAAACGAGTGCGGCTGGCATGGCGCAAGAGCAAAGGCGCACGCCGATCGCTGGGCTGGTTGCCGTTCAAAGTACGCACAATCAAGTATGCACATGGCCAGGTTTACTACGCTGGCAAATGGCTTTCGGTGTGGGACAGCTGGGGACTGGGTGAGCACGAACTGCGCGCGGGCAGCTTCAGCGAAGACTCTCGCGGGCGCTGGTACCTGAACGTCACGGTAAACGTCAAGCGGCCCATGATGGTTCGTGTGGATGGCGGCGCCATCGGACTCGATCTGGGGTTGAAAGATCTGGCAGCGCTCAGCGACGGTAGCAAGGTTGCCGCCGAGCGCTTCTACCGCGACTTGGAGCCAGCGCTGGCCACGGCGCAGCGAGCGCACAAGTCCAAGCGAGTCAAGGCGATCCACGCCAAGATCGCGAACCGCCGGAAAGACCTCCTGCATAAGATTACGAGGAAGCTGGTTTGCCAGCATTCGGTGATTTGTGTGGGCGATGTGAATGCGAGCGCACTTGCACGTGGGCCGCACGCCAAGAGCGTGCTGGATGCGGGCTGGAGCGCGATGAGAACCATGTTGCGGTACAAATGCGATGACGCAGGCACGTGGTTTGTTGAGGTGCCCGAAGCGGGCACCACGAGGATGTGCAACCACTGCGGAGCAATCAGCGGTCCGAAAGGTATTGCCGACCTGTCCATCCGACAGTGGGGCTGCGCGGTATGTGGCGTGAGCCACGACCGCGATACGAACGCTGCCCGCAATATCCTCGCTCGTGGACTGGCGATTCTCGGAGAACAATTTGCCGCCGCAGGGGAGGCGAAAGCCGTTGAAGCTGCGGTGAATAAGATCGGACAGCATGCTCGTTCGGTCGGGGTCGGGCATGACCCTCTAGGTGTAGGAATTCTTGCCCTCTAGGGCTGGGAGGATGTCAAGCGTCAGTGAAAACCGTTGTGGGTGTGGGAAGGGTGGGTGGCCTGCTCCAGCGTCCACACCGTGGCCGGTGGCAGGTTCGCCCAGATGGAGGCGGCCCGGCGCCAGCGCCAACCCACCGGAATGTCCTTGAAAGGCCGCAAATGCGGCGAAGCGTAGGTGTACTGGATGAGGCGCGAACCGGGGCGGCCTTCGATCAGCGCAACCATGGCGTCGATGCAACCGTGCGCCTCGTCGCGCGTCATGGACAACAGCGGCAAGGACGACACCACCGTCACCGGGCTGTGCTTCTCGATGTCCAGCGCGTCGAGCCGGGTGGCGCAATGGTTCAGCACCTCGAGATCGGGAAAACTGCGGCGAAGCAGCTGGGCAAAGCCGGGGTCGCGCTCGATCACCATGAAACGGTTAACCTTGGCCAATGCGGGCAACAGCGCCCGGGTGATGGCCCCGGTGCCGGCCCCCACCTCGATCAAGGTGCCAGGCGCGGAACGCATCACCTCGTTCAGGATGGCTTGCGCCAGCGCTTTGGAAGCCGGGGCGATGGCACCCACCCGCCTCGGATTGCGCAAATACCCCAGCGCGAAAGCCAAACCTTGCCGCATGCGGTGTCCTTCAGAGTCGTCGTGACCCGCAGGGTAGCGCAATTCAAAGCCCGCCGTCTGTGGGGCAGCGGTCCATCGCGGGTTCATTCAGGACTCATTCGAACTCGATGATGGGCTGGTCCACCACCAGCGATTCGCCCTTGGAGGCCAGCACCTTGCCCACCACGCCGTCGGCTGCGGCGAACAACACGTTCTCCATCTTCATGGCCTCGATCACCGCAACGCGCTCGCCCGCCTGCACCTTCTGGCCCGGCTGCACCGCCACGTCGACCAGCAAACCGGGCATCGGCGAGAGCACGTATTTGCTCATGTCGGCCGGCGCCTTGAACGGCATGAGCGCGTGCAGCTCGGCCATGCGCGGGGAGACCACCATGGTCTCGATGCGGGTGCCGTTGTGCTGCACCACCAGTGCCAGCGGGTTGCGCGGCGTGCCGCGCTCGATCTGCGCCGTGAACGGCTGGCCGTTGCATTCGCCAGTGATGCAGATGTCGTTCAGGCGCGAAGGGCTGCTGATGGCGTAGCGCTTGCCGGCCACTGTGACCACGGCCGAGCCGAGCTGGCCCACCACCTCGTCCACGTGCACCGGCTTGTAAACATGCGCACCCATGGCGCCCAGCACGATCACGCGAAAGTCGTGACCCACCTTCACGCCGTAACCCGGCAACTGGCCTGAGAGGCCCGCTGCACGCTCGCGCGACTTGCGGCGCACAAAGGCGGCGAGCGCCACCAGAAAGTCGGCGTCGTCGTGCGGCACGTCCTCGGCGCGAAAACCCTGGCCGTAGTGCTCGGCGATGAAGCCTGTGTTGAAGTCACCGGCCACAAATTTCGGGTGCGCGAGCAGCGCCGCCTGGAACGGAATGTTGCTGCTGATACCCCGGATGACAAATCCGTTGAGCGCTCCGCGCATCTTGGTGATGGCTTCCGCCCGGTCTTTGCCGTGCACGATCAGCTTGGCGATCATCGAGTCGTAGAACATCGGGATCTCGCCACCGTCCTGCACGCCGGTGTCCACGCGCACGCCCAGCAGATCGGCCGTGTTCGCCTGCCACATGCTTTGCGCGGGTGGCGCAAAGCGCACCAGCCGGCCGGTGCTGGGCAGGAAATTGCGGAACGGGTCTTCCGCGTTGATGCGGCACTCGATCGCCCAGCCGTCGCGTTTCACATCGGCCTGCGTGAGCGGCAGCTTCTCACCGGCCGCCACGCGGATCATGAGTTCCACCAGATCCAGCCCGGTGATGCACTCGGTCACCGGGTGCTCCACCTGCAGGCGTGTGTTCATTTCGAGGAAATAGAAGTCCTGGTCCTTGCCCACCACGAACTCCACCGTGCCCGCGCTCTGGTACTTCACCGCCTTGGCCAGCGCCACGGCCTGTTCGCCCATGGCCTTGCGCGTGGCATCGCTGATGAAGGGCGACGGTGCCTCTTCGATCACCTTCTGGTGGCGGCGCTGGATGGAGCATTCGCGCTCGTTCAGGTAGATCACGTTGCCATGCGAATCGCCCAGCACCTGGATCTCGATGTGGCGCGGCTCCTGCACGAATTTTTCGATGAAGATGCGGTCGTCGCCGAAGCTGTTGCGCGCCTCGTTCTGGCACGCGGTGAAGCCCTCCAGGGCCTCCTTGTCGTTGTAGGCCACGCGCAGGCCCTTGCCACCGCCACCGGCGCTGGCCTTGATCATCACCGGGAAGCCGATGTCCTTCGCAATCTCCACCGCACGCGCGGCACTCTCGATGGCGTCGTTCCAGCCCGGGATGGTGTTGACCTTTGCCGCATTCGCCAGCTTCTTGGACGCGATCTTGTCGCCCATGGCCGCGATGCTGAAGTGCTTGGGGCCGATGAAGGCCATGCCCTCCTCTTCCACGCGCCGGGCGAAGGCCTCGTTTTCGGACAGGAAGCCGTAGCCGGGGTGGATGGCCTGCGCGCCGGTCTGTTTGGCGGCGGCAATGATCTTGTCGGCCACGAGGTAACTCTCGCGCGAAGGCGCCGGGCCGAGCAGCACGGCCTCGTCGGCCAGTTGCACGTGGCGCGCTTCCTTGTCGGCCTCGGAATACACCGCCACGGTGGCGATGCCCATCTTCTTCGCGGTGGCGATCAATCGGCAGGCAATTTCGCCACGGTTGGCAATCAGGATATTGGTGAACATTTTGGTTTCCTAAACGAGGACAAACAGGTTGTTTCTGTCGTGATTCAT
>NZ_JBLYYB010000033.1:0-3936 GCF_048549895.1 Hydrogenophaga sp. | reverse complement strand
GGCGCCGTGATGGACGAGCTCTCGATGATCCTGCTGACCATCCCGATCTTCTTTCCCGTGATCATGGGTCTGGACTTCGGCATGCCGCAGGAATCGGTGGCGATCTGGTTCGGCATCATGGTGCTCATGACGGTGGGTTTCGGTCTGCTGGCGCCGCCCGTGGGTCTGAACGTGTACGTGGTCAACGGCCTGGCCAAGGACGTGCCCATCGGCGAGAGCTACAAGGGCGTGATGCCCTTCCTCATCAGCGATGTGTTCCGCACCGTGCTCCTGCTGAGCTTTCCGGGCATCTCGCTGTGGCTGGTCCAGTTTGTTGGATAGCCGAGCCCTGAAAAAAGACCGTTGACCTGTTCCAGCGCTGGCGGCTTGCGCAACGCTGCGTTCAGCGAGCGTTCAGCGCGTCCAGTGTCTGCCGGATCAACTCCAGCGTTTTCTGTTGCGTGAGCGTGGCCGGGCGCTGTGAGCTGGTGGCCAGGCACAGCCGCGTTTTCAGCGGTGGGTTGACGCTGCGGATGCGGTAGGCCGAGGGCCGGATCGAACTGGCCACGGCGTTGCGCGAGAGCAGGGCGGCACCGGCGCCGTCGGCCACCAGATCGAGGATGGCCGAGACGCCGTCGATCTCCAGCGCCACCGTGGGTCGGCAGCCGATGTTGGCCATCTCGGTTTCCACCTGCATGCGGATCGCGTTGGGCCGGCTCGGGATCACCAGCGGCAGCTCGGCCACCTCGCGCAGGCCGATGGCGGTGGGCGGGTCTTCGCTCAGGCCCGGCGGGCGCGGCTCCACCAGCAGCAGCTCTTCGTCGCGCAGTGGGTGGATGTCGATGTCGGCGGCGGGTTGCGCGTTGTAGAGCACCGCAATGTCCAGCCGCCCGGTGGTCAGCCACTCCAGCATGGTGACCGAGAGCGCTTCGCTGATGGACAAGCTGGCCTCGGGCAGCTGCGCACGAAACGTGCGCGTGAGCGGCACCGTGAGCACCCGCGCCAGGCTGGGTGGCAGGCCGATGGCCACACGCCCGGCGAGCGCACCGCGCACCCGGCCCAGCTCTTCGCGCGCCCGCTCCACCTGGTGCAGGATGCCGCGGCCGTGCGCCAGCAGCAACTTGCCGGCCTCGGTGGGCGTGGCGCCGCGTCCGTTGCGCACCAGCAGGTTCTGCCGCAGTTCGACTTCGAGCAGGCGCACCTGGCGCGAGAGCGCGGGTTGTGCCACGTTGAGCGCCATCGAGGCCCGGGTGAAACTGCCGAGCTCGGCCACGCGCACAAAGTATTCGAGTTGCTTGAGGTCCATGGTGCTGCCAGGCGATCGAAAGGTGGAAACAGGTGTGGATCATAGTTATGTAAATTCGTTCTAGCTGCTAGCCGGCCATGTGACTTTTCTCGCCAGGAGGCAAGGCCCACAATCCACCGACCCTGCCCGAACACCATGCCAAACCACCCCGACCAGCTCACCACCCCGACCCGCATCCGGGGCATTTCGTCCATGGCAACGCGGCAGGTGCTGGCCGAGCTGGTGGCGGGCTTTGAAGCCGTGAGCGGTGCATCGGTGGCGATCGAATCCGTGGGCGGCGTGGACGCGGCCAAACGCGTGCAGGCGGGGGAGGCTTTCGACGTGGTGATCCTCGCCTCGGACGCGATCGACAAACTCATCGCCACAGGTCATCTGCAGCCTGGCAGCCGTATGGACCTGGTGCGCTCGGGCGTGGCCGCTGCCGTGCGCGAGGGCACGCCTGTGCCCGACCTGGGTTCGGAAGACGCGGTGCGCAGCGCCGTGTTGGCCGCGCCCAGCATCAGCTACTCCACCGGGCCCAGCGGCGTGGCATTGGCGAAGTTGTTCGAGCGCTGGGGCATTGCCGAGCAGATCCAGGGTCGCATCGTGCAGGCCCCACCGGGTGTGCCGGTGGCCTCGCTGGTGGCGCGCGGCGAGGTGGCCCTGGGCTTCCAGCAGCTCAGCGAGTTGCTGGGTGTGGCCGGCATCACCATCACTGGTCCCTTGCCGCCGGCCATCCAGATCACCACCACGTTTTCCGCTGGTATTCCACCGCACACCGACAAGGCCGATGCGGTGCGCGCGATGCTCGCTCACATGACGGCGCCGACAGCGGCAGACGCGAAGCGACGACAAGGCATGGAGCCGGCGTGAACCGACTCAAACCACAACAAAGAACCCAGGAGACAACATGAGCCTCATCATCGACTGCCACGGTCACTACACCACGGCGCCCAAGGCGCTGGAGAACTGGCGCAACGCGCAGATCGCCGGCATCAAGGACCCTGCCAGCATGCCCAAAGTGGCGGACCTCAAGATCAGCGACGACGAACTGCGCGAGTCCATCGAGACCAACCAGCTCAAGCTGATGAAAGAGCGCGGCAGCGACATCACGCTGTTCAGCCCGCGCGCGAGCTTCATGGCGCACCACATCGGCGACTTCAACGTCTCCAGCACCTGGGCCGCCATCTGCAACGAGCTGTGCTTTCGCGTGAGCGAGCTGTTCCCGGACCACTTCGTGCCGGTGGCCATGCTGCCGCAGAGCCCGGGTGTCGATCCCGCCACCTGCATCCCCGAGCTGGAGAAGTGCGTCCAGGAATATGGTGCGGTGGGCATCAACCTGAACCCCGATCCGTCGGGCGGCCACTGGACCAGCCCGCCGCTGACCGACAGGCACTGGTACCCCATCTTTGAAAAGATGGTGGAGCACGACCTGCCGGCCATGATCCACGTGAGCACGAGTTGCAACGCCTGCTTCCACACCACCGGCGCTCACTACCTCAACGCCGACACCACGGCCTTCATGCAGCTGATTCAGGGCGATCTGTTCAAGGACTTCCCGACGCTGAAGTTTCTGATTCCCCACGGCGGTGGTGCGGTGCCTTACCACTGGGGCCGTTTCCGGGGTCTCGCGCAGGAAATGAAGAAGCCGCTGCTGGACACGCACCTGATGAACAACGTGTTCTTCGACACCTGCGTGTACCACCAGCCCGGCATCGACCTGCTCAACACGGTGATCCCGGTGAAGAACGTGCTGTTCGCCAGCGAGATGATCGGCGCGGTGCGCGGCATCGACCCGACCACGGGCAACTATTACGACGACACCAAGCGCTACATCGAAGGCTCGAAGATCCTGAGTGCGGACGACAAGCACCAGATATATGAAGGCAATGTGCGCCGGGTGTTTTCACGGCTGGATGCACGCTTGAAATCGAAGGGGATCTGACATGTACGAACTGGGCATTGTCTATCGCAACATCAAACGCGCCGACCGCGCAGCCGCCGACGGCCTGGCCGCGCTCGGCTCGGCCACGGTGCACGAGGCCATGGGCCGTGTGGGCCTGCTCAAGCCCTACATGCGCCCGATCTACCCGGGCTGTCAGGTGAGTGGCACGGCCGTGACGGTGTTGCTGCACCCGGGCGACAACTGGATGCTGCACGTGGCGGCGGAACAGATCCAGCCGGGCGACATCGTGGTGGCGGCCATCACGGCCGAATGCACCGATGGCTACTTTGGCGACCTGTTGGCCACCAGTTTTCAGGCGCGTGGCGCGCGCGCGCTCATCATCGACGCCGGTGTGCGCGACGTGAAAGAGCTGCAGAAGATGGGCTTTCCGGTGTGGAGCAAGGCCATCAGCAGCAAGGGCTGCATCAAGGCCACCATCGGTTCGGTGAACATCCCGGTGGTGTGCGCCGGCATGCTGGTGACACCGGGCGACGTGATCGTGGCAGACGACGATGGTGTGGTGTGCGTGCCTGCGGCGCGCGCGGTGACCACGCTGGAGGCTGCGCAGCACCGTGAGAGTTTTGAGGGTGAGAAGCGGGCGAAGCTGGCCAGTGGGGTGTTGGGGTTGGACATGTACAAGATGCGGGAGCCGCTTGAGAAGGCTGGCTTGCGGTACATCGACTGATGTTTCTCCGGCTGCCCCGGCTGCCCCGGCGGCGAGGGGCGT
>NZ_JBLYYB010000032.1:0-14311 GCF_048549895.1 Hydrogenophaga sp. | reverse complement strand
TGAACTCGTCCGTGAAGCTCCTTCGGGTTCTTGTCATGCCTATCTCCTGAACACATCATGTCATTGGATGTGTCCGGGAAACTGGGGGAAGCCCAGAAGCGAGGTTTGGCCACATAATCTCCAGCCACGAGCCTAAGTTGTCAATCTCATAAATTGGCCTTGCAAAGTATAATCGTTGGTTACGCCCCCCTAAGATAGGCACGCAGCGCCCCTCAAGGGATTTCTACTGGATGGTTAGATTTCGATGAATTCAAGCATGCGCTACCTACATATAAAAAACGTTATAGCTAGCGCCGACTTCGCGACTGAGAACGGCGCTCTGTATCGTTACCGGCTTGAAGTAAAAAGGGCGGACCCACTACAGTCTTCAAGGACGGTTTGTGTCGTCATGCAGAACCCCAGTTACGCCGGGGAAGAACAGGCTGACAAGTCGGTACAGTTCCTGGAGAAAAACATCTTCGAACTCGGCCTGCCAGAGTTTACGAATGTCGGGCGCCTCATCGTGGTCAATCAGTTCGCTCGGGTACAGACGAACGACTTCGAAGGCCTGCCGGGAGATATTGGCTCAAGGAATGATCGAGCTATCGCTGCTGCCGTAGAGGAATCCGAGATCATCTTGGTCGCCTGGGGTTCTACGAATCGTTTCCATGAACGAAAAGAGCACATTCTCAATTTGATGAAACGGCAACACGGCAAGCGTTTTTACCAAACAAGGATGCATCCATCTCGAGGTCGATATGCCGACTTCATAATGCCACTTGAAATCTAAGGTTACGCTGAATAAGTATCCGAATTAGGCGGCCCGATGCTCAATGGACCGCTGACGCGGAGAAACAGCGCGATGTGGCCGCGTTCCCTGGCCCTACAGGCGGGCGCTTGAGCGCTTGGAGTGCGCAACGGGCGCACTCATCCCACGAGGCTGCCGCGCCAAGTAGATGTTGGCGAGACCCAGCACCACGAACGAACGCGCGGCGTTCTTCGCCAGGCCTCGGTGGCGCACCTTGGCAAAGCCCCAGAGCCGCTTGACCATGGCGAAGACATGTTCGACCCGGGCGAGGACTTTGGGCTTGTTGTGGTTCCTGAGCGCTCGACCTCGTCGATCTTGCCACCCCTGCGCACCCGCTGGTTGGTGAGGTCCCGAGCCCGGGGCGCCTTCGATTCGATCAACACCTTCTGGCTAGCGTAGGCGCTGTCGCCATACACACGCTGCTCGTTCCCGTGCAACTGCTCGGGCTGCGGGTGTTTGTCATGCACGTTGGCCGCCGTCACCACAGCGCTGGCGGTATTCGGCTGGGGCTGGGCAGCACGTTGAGCGGCGTCATCTAGGCAATGGTCACGCAATGCCGAAGGGCGTAGCGTGCTTTGGTCGGTGACTTGCCCTAGCTTGGCGTCAAGCCAAGATTTTGGGCATTGGAAGTGCCGGAGGGCAACTGATCTGCCTGTTCTGCTAATGACAGCGTGCCCGAAGCAAGTCGCCAGTACTGAGTGGTCTGAATGGTTCCCATGGTTCGGCCATTACTTTTGTACAGGGCGCGCGTGAGGGCGTTTAACGACTCGTACGTCTGCCCATCGCCCGCCCAAGTGAATCGCCCATCGCCCGCAAACGTCGCCTGTCGTTGTTCGGCCACGGTGATGTTCAGCGCTTTGAGCCGACCTTCGACCACCACGATCTGGGTGCCAATCATCAGCACGCCAGCGCTCTCCAGTAGGGCCACTGATCTTGCGCGCTTGGATGTGGCTTGCTTCTTCACGCTTTCCAGAGCCTTGGCACGCGCCTGGACCTGGTACTCCTCGGCTTGTGGAATGGGAATGATCTGGTCGAAATGAACCGCACGCTGTCCGGCCATCTCGTACAGGCCCACTTCGACGCACATGATGTACATGCCCGGCACACCTTCCTTCGTCGAGCCGAACATCTCGTTGAGCCACAGCACGGTAGTGGTGATCTCTTTGTTGAACTGACTCGATATCAGCACCATGCGGGGGATCTGGCTCAGCGCAACTTCTGAAGGATCACCTGCCCCCAAAAAATCGAGCAGTTCGATCTCCCATTCCTCGACCGTGATGCTTGAGCCCAGCTTGGTTCTGTACTTGAATCCGGCGTCAACAAGGTTGTCAAAGTCGCATACCGAGAGCATGGCCGCGTAGCGGATCGCCTGCAGTTCAGCGTGCGCAGCATCGTTGTCACGCTTGAACTCCATCACCCACAGATTGCGTTCGGTGTCGATTGCGAGGATGTCAAGGCGCCTTGTGCTGTCATGCCAACTGCTGAACTCAGTCGAGATGGTTTTCAGGTCTGGGAAGAAATCGGCGATGTTGGCGGCAACGAGGTCACGGATGTAGTTCTCTGTGATGCCGGCATCCTTGATGGAGATCTTCGGCACGCCCTGTGCTTTGGCTGTGGTGTTTGTCGGCAGAAGAAAAAAGGTCATGTGATGTCCAGATATTTCAGGGACGGCTCAGGGACGCAGTCACAGCGGCTCCAGCAAACCTGAATCGTTCGCCAGTCTGCCCAGCAAACGCTCCAAGGCCCCGGAAAGCACCGCTTCCCAAACCAAGCTGCCATAGCCATGACTCGCTCGCTCCGACCGAATCAGGGTGTGCACGTAGTGGCGTAGTTGCTTGAGGTCAAATCGCCCCATTTCTTCAGCAGGGCGTTGATTCACCGCGTTCAGGTCGACGTTGGGTCTGAGGTCCGAACAGACGAATCCGCACGCGTATGCGCCTTCGATGAAAAGCCGGTATTCGCGGCTTTCAGTGAATCTCTCCCAACCCTCTTGAGGTAAATCTGAGGTCGCTCTGACACCGAATTGCACCAACGCTCCTGAAATCAATTGCTCCAGCAAGGAGCAAAAATGCTGTCTCTGAAAGTCGTTGATCGCGGTTCTGCTCGATGGTGCACTTTGCTTGATGTAGGTTGTCACGGGGCGCGCCTCAGGTGCTGGAATCGAAGGTTTCTCGCTTTGGCCATCCATAGCTTGTCGGCCAGGGCAAGGACAAGTTTTTGCCAATGTGGTCTGCGCGAACAGTGCGTAGGGTACCCCTCAGCCTCGCCACGCGTACCGCACTTTTCCCTTAGGAACTCGTCTTTGGTCCGAGCAGATAGTATCTTTGAAGGCGATACCCAGCATGTCGGGGTAGACAACGAGGAAGTGTCCGATTCGGTCTTTCCCAGTCAAAGACGAGTGTAGGAATTCGCCCAATTCGCGTGACGCTTAGAAAGCGTTTCGGCTCGCTGCCAAGGCCCGGATAGGCTTGCACAAAAAAAGTGCCCAGCTTCGGAAAAACGGCATCTGTAAATGTGTCAAACGTCATCGGATCGTCTCTGGAACAAGACCTGCCCCACCTTGATCCGCACACCGCTCTGCACGCCCGGCACCAACTCCAGCCCGGGTGGTGTGAGCACGATGATGGTCGAGCCGTGTTCGAACCAGCCCATTTCTTCGCCCTTGCTCATGCTGGCTGCGCAGGGGATCACGTTGGGGCCGGGCCAGCGCAGGTGCAGCAACACATTGAGCCAGTGCAGGCGGATGCTGGCCACCAGCACCGCCGCCACCGGCACCAGGATCAGCGGGGCGTTGCCCAGTTCGCTCAGGCGGCATTCGATGACGGCGCGCTCGTTTTTGCAGAACAGGCGCTGCACGCGTTTGAGCGCGATGGGGTTGACGTTCCAGGTGTCGCCGCTGATGTAGGTGACCCGGTCCACGGCCAGTGTGTGCGGGGCGTGGAAGCGGTGGTACATGGCCGAGGTGAGGCGCAGGGTGGTGTAGCGCCCGCCCTGCATGCGCTGCGCCATGGCATCTGACCGCAGCAGTTCCCGCAGGGGGTACGGGAAGCCTTTGGCCTGCAGCACGTCGGTGCCCGTGATCGGCCCGCAGGCGCCCACGATGGCGTCGCTGGGGCTGCACAGCGTGGCGGGGTCGGCATCGAAGGGGCGCAGGCCCGGCTTGAGCTCGCGCGTGAAGCAGTCGTGCAGGCTGTCGAACCGCTGATGCTTGGCCTCGCTCAGGTCCAGATCGGTGAACAGCCGCCACACTGCGATCGACACTCGGGTGAGGACCGGGCTGCGGATGCGGCTGTACCAGCCCATGAAGCGCGTGGCGGCCACGCGCGGTATGCGGTTGGTGAGCAGGAAATTCAGGTCCTCGTTGAGCAGGAGTTTTTCGCGCCAGGCGGTGATGTTCATGGTTCTGTCAAAGCAGTGATCTACAAATGTCACACCTCCACTTTTCAGGTGTGTGTCAGATGTCCACCGCATGGGTTCTTTCCGCCGGCGCACTGGCCGCCGCCTTTCCGTGGGTGCATCAGCGCCTGCAGCTCTCGCGCGCCAAGCACCGTTCGCTGGCCGGGCATTCGTTCATGGCCAAGCGTCTGGCGCGCTGGGTGCCCGGCTACAGCTACACCGAAGACCGCTTCTTCGCGGTCGACGGCGCGTTGCCCGAGGTGGCGGCCCGGCGCAAGGCGGCTTTTTTTCGTTTGTCCGCAGCACTGACCGCCCGGGCACCGCAGGGACTGGCACTCACGGCGCAAATGCGCAGCGCCCTGCCCGACCTGCAGTTCACCGGCCGCTACCGCGTGCCGTTCCAGTTCAGCGAGCTGGTGCGCCAGCACCTGCCACTGCCTGCGTTCTGGGCGCATGCCGACGGCGTGGGAATGACCGACCTGGACGGCAACCACTGCCTGGACCTGACCGGCTCCTACGGCGTCAATGTGTTCGGCGTCGACTTCTACAAGGCCACCATGGCCGAGGGTGCCGAACTGGGTGCCACGCTGGGCCCGGTGCTCGGCGGCTACCACCCCTGCGTGGCCGACAACGTGGAGCGGCTGAAAGCCATCTCGGGCATGGACGCGGTGTCGTTCCACATGTCGGGCACCGAAGCCGTGATGCAGGCGGTGCGGCTGGCGCGCTACCACACCGGTCGCAGGAAGCTGGTGCGCTTTTGCGGCGCGTACCACGGCTGGTGGGACGACGTGCAGCCCGGCCCCGGCAACCCGATGCCCCCCGGCCACGCTTACACGCTCAAGGACATGGACGAGCGCAGCCTGCAGGTGCTGCGCACCCGCCAGGACATCGCGTGTGTGCTGGTCAACCCGCTGCAGGCCCTGCACCCCAACCGCAACGCGCCGGGTGATTCCACCGTGATGACCACACGCCACAGCGAACCCGCCGAGCGCGAGGTCTACGCACAGTGGCTGGCCAGTTTGCGCGAGGTGTGCACCCAGCGCGGCATTGCGCTGATCTTTGACGAGGTGTTTGTGGGGTTCCGGCTGGCGCGCGGCGGCGCGCAGGCGCACTACGGCGTGCAGGCCGACATGGTCACCTACGGCAAAACACTGGGGGGCGGCCTGCCGGTGGGTGTGGTGTGTGGCAAGACCGCGTGGATGCAACGGTTTCGCCCCGAGCGCCCGGCCGACATCTGCTTTGCCCGGGGCACCTTCAACGCGCACCCGTATGTGATGGGCGCGATGAACGCGTTTCTGCGGCGGCTGGACACGCCCGAGATTCAAGCCCTGTACGACGGGCTCGACGAGCGCTGGCACAACCACCTGAAGCACTTCAACCACGGCCTGCAGCAGGCCGGTGTGCCGGTGCGGGTGGCCGGGCTCTCCAGCATCTGGACGCTGAATTTCACCGTGCCTTCGCGCTACCACTGGATGCTGCAGTTCTACCTGCGCGAGCAAGGCCTGGCGCTGAGCTGGGTGGGCACGGGGCGCATGGTCTTCAGCCTCAACCACACCGGGCAGGACATGGCCGAGGTGCTGCGCCGCTGCGTGCTGGCCTGCCAGCAGATGCGCGCCGACGGCTGGTGGAGCACACCCGCCGGCACCACCGCGCGCGACTTGCAGCGCAGCGTACTCAAGGAGATGTGGCGCGCCCGGTGGAGCGGACGCGCCTGAAGGAACCCAACCGGCGTCAGCCGCCGCGGGGTCCGGGCTCCAGCCATTCGCCGCGCAGCAGTTGCAGCGGTGCGCGGTGGTAGAGCTTGATGTCGTGGAACGGGTCGGTCACTATCTTCACGGCCCACACCAGGCCGGTGCGCAGGTCCTTCAACACCCACAGCTGCAACACCCGCAGTGCCAGGCCGCCCACGCCCACCCACAGCCACATCCAGCCCACGTTGTGCAACAGCCCTGGCCAGTCGGTGTGGGGCACCATGAGCCCGAACAAACCGGGCTCCACCACCAGCAACAGCGGTGAGGCCGCCCACACCAGCATCAGCACCACCTTGCGCTGCAGGTTGTAGCCCACCTTCACGGCTTCCTTGTATTCGTGCGTGGCCTGGTTGATCTCGTCGAAGCCCTTGGGCTCAAAGAAAAAATGCCCGGCCTGGCGGCTCACCATCGACACCAGCCACGCCACCAGCGCGGCCAGGGCCGGGTCGGTGAACAGCAGGGCATAGGCCACCAGAAAACTCAGCGCGCTGAGCAGGTGCAGGCTCTGGTTGATGCGGCTGTGGTGGTAGTAGCGGTGGTCGTCCCAGCGCTGGGTCTCGAGTTCTTTGAGCAAGGTGTTCACGCAATTCCTCTCATGGGGTCACGGTCCCTTCACGATGAAGGGCTCAACGTGCCATGCTCGGCGGCCAAAATGAAAGCGTGGTGACAGCACCGCTGTCACACAGCTGTTATGGCGAGCGATGAACATGACCGGCATGAACACCTCCGACGCGTGCGAAGCCCTGCTGGTGGAACACCTCCCCGTGCCGCGACCCAGCTTGCGGGTGGCGGTGGTCACCGAAACCTACCCGCCCGAGGTCAATGGCGTAGCGGTCACGCTGCAGCAGCTGGTGCTGCGGTTGCAGGCCAGCAACCACCAGATCCAGCTGATACGGCCCAGGCAGCCGCTGGACCACAAAGAGCGCCAGGCTGGCGCAGACGAACTGCTCGTGCGCGGGCTGGAGATTCCCCGCTACCCGCAGTTGCGCCTGGGCATGCCGATGAAGCGCGCCCTGGTGGCGCAGTGGAGCCGCCAGCGGCCCGACCTGGTGCACGTGGCCACCGAAGGGCCGCTGGGCTGGTCGGCGGTGCAGGCGGCGCGCCAGCTGCGGCTGCCGCTGAGCACCGACTTCCGGACCAACTTTCACGCCTACAGCCAGCACTACGGCATCGGCTGGCTGCGCAAGCCGATCGCGGCCTACCTGCGCAAGTTCCACAACCTTGCGGACTGCACGATGGTGCCGTCCAGCGACCTGCTGCAAGACCTGTGCGCGCAGGGCTTCGAGCGGCTGATGGTGGTGGCCCGCGGCGTGGATGCCGCCCGGTTTTCTCCGGTGCACCGCAGCGAAGCCCTGCGCGCGCAGTGGGGCGTGGCGCCCGACCAGCCGGTGTTGCTCTCGGTCGGCCGGCTGGCCCGCGAAAAAAACCTCGACCTGCTGGTGCGCTGCTGGCAGGCCATGCACGCCCGGCAGCCCGATCTGAAACTGGTGGTGGTGGGCGACGGCCCTTCTCGCAACGCGCTGGCACAGGCCTGCCCCGAAGCGCTGCTGGTGGGCGCCCAGAGCGGTGACGAACTGGCCCGCCACTACGCCAGCGCCGACCTCTTCGTCTTCCCCAGCGTGACCGAGACCTACGGCAACGTCACGCCCGAAGCCCTGGCCAGCGGCCTGGCGGTGCTGGCCTTTGACTACGCGGCCGCAGCCGAACTGATCCGCCACGGCGACAACGGCCTGCTGGCACCGCGAGGCGACGAAGCCGCGTTCTTGAGCAGCGCCATGGACATGGTGAACAAACCGGCGCTGGTGCAGCGCCTGCGCGAACGCGGACGCGCCACCACACTCACGCAGGACTGGGGGCAGATTGCGCGCCAGGTTGAAGCCGTCTGGCACCAACTGCTGACCGTGAGCCCACCGGCTGCACAGGCTTGAGAACACCGCGCCGCCCGATGCCCTGGTAGACAAAACCGAGCGTGTCCATGAGCGCCGGGTCGTAGAGGTTGCGGCCGTCGAAGATCAACCGCCCACGCATGCAGCGCGCCATGGCGTCGAAGTCGGGGTTGTGGAAACACTTCCACTCGGTGAGCACGAGCAGCGCGTCCACACCGGCCAGCGCGCCGAGCGGTGAATCGGCAAACGTCAGGCCCTCCACCTCGCCCACCGGGCGCCCCAGGTCGGCGCTGAGTGCACGCTGCGCCTCGCTGGATGCCACCGGGTCGTGCACCAGCACCTCGGCACCCCGGCTGAGCAGTTCGGGGATCACGACGCGGCTGGGCGCGTCGCGCATGTCGTCGGTGTTGGGCTTGAAGGCCAGCCCCCACACCCCCAGGCGCAGCCCGCGCAGGTCGGCACCGAAGTGCGCACAGACGCGCTCGACCAGCACATGCTTCTGGCGCCGGTTCACCGCCTCGGTGGCCTCCACGATGCCCATGTGCAGACCGTGCGCCGCCGCGGCATGGACCAGTGCGCGCGTGTCCTTGGGGAAACAGCTGCCGCCGTAGCCGGTGCCCGCGTAGAGGAAGCTGTGGCCGATGCGCGAGTCCGACCCGATGCCCCGGCGAACCGCATCGATGTCGGCGCCCAGGGCGTCGGCGAGGTGGGCCATTTCGTTCATGAACGAGATCCGCGTGGCCAGCATCGCGTTGGCCGCGTACTTGGTCAGCTCGGCGCTGGCCACGTCCATCCACAGGCTGCGCTCGTGGTGCCGGTTGAACGGGGCGTAGAGCCGGGTCATCAGGCGCCGCGCGGCTTCACCCGCTTCACCCGCCGGCAGGCCGATGACGATGCGGTCGGGGTGCATGAAGTCGTCCAGCGCTGCGCCTTCCTTGAGGAACTCGGGGTTGGACACCACTGCGAAGTCCAGCGCATCGAGGCCGCGTTCAGCCAGCGCGCTGCGCAAGGCCTGCTCCACGCGCCGCCCGGTGCCCACCGGCACGGTGGATTTGTTGACCACGACCTTGAAGTCGCTCATGTGCTGACCGATCTGCGCGGCCACCGCCAGCACATGCTGCAGATCGGCCGATCCGTCTTCCTGCGGCGGCGTGCCCACCGCAATGAAGATCACCTCGGCATGCCGCACGGCCACCGCCATCGAGGTGGTGAAGCGCAGGCGCTGGCCGTGGCCGTTGCGCTGCAGAAGAACATCAAGCCCGGGCTCGAAGATCGGCACCCCGCCCGCTTGCAGCACCGCGATGCGGCCGTGATCACGGTCCACACACACCACGTCGTTGCCCAGCTCTGCCAGACAGGTCGCGGTGACCAGCCCCACATACCCAGCACCCACCACTGCGATCTTCATGGCCGTTCTCCATTGGTTGGAGACGATGCTGCGGCCCGCAGATGAAGCGGCGTTGGCAAGGCGATGACAGATGCGTGAAACGGCGGGGGCGGTTCGAGCTCGGGTGGCTGTGCGCGCAGGGCTGGATGAACTGGCGTGCATTCCTCACCCTTTTCATCCTTTGACGAATGCGTCGGGGCGTTGATAGTCAAGGAACTCTCTACTGCAAAGCCCGAATGACGCAACAAGAAACGCTCTCCACAAGGCTGTCGGTCCTCGCTCCGCTTGTCTGCGCCTTCCCATTTTTTGTCTCTGCGCCCGCCGTGTGGGCGCAGCAGACGCCGAGCGCCGGCAGCCAGCTTCAACAAATCCCGCAACCACCCGGTTTGCCGCCCAAGGCGCCTGACATCCGCATCGAGCAGGGCCAACAGGACCTGTTGCCCTCGTCCGACCAGACCAGCATTCGGGTAGACACCCTGCGCATCACCGGGACGCAGGCGTTCACCGAGGCCGAGCTGATTGAGGCCAGCGGCTTCAAGCCGCAAGGCCTGATGACCCTGGCCGACCTGCGCAGCCTGGCCGACCGCGTGTCCGGCCACTACCGTGCGCGAGGCTATTTCGTCGCCCAGGCCTACCTGCCCGCGCAGGACATCAAGGACGGCCTGGTCACGCTGGCCGTGCTGGAGGGCCGTTACGGTGCGGTCACGATCCGCAACGAATCACGACTCAAAGACAGCGTCGCCAGCAGCCTGATGGAGCCGGCGCCCAACGACGCCGTCACCATTGCGCCGCTGGAGCGCAGCCTGCTGCTGCTGGCCGACCTTCCGGGCGTGCAGGTGCGATCCACTCTCACGCCTGGTGCCTCGGTGGGCAGCTCGGACCTGGTGCTTGACGTGGTGCCCGGGTCCCGGGTGTCCGGCAGCGTTGATGGCGACAACCACGGCAACCGCTACACCGGCCGCGGCCGCATCGGCGGCACGCTCAACGTGAACAACCCCTTGGGCCACGGCGATGTGGCAAGCCTGCGCCTGCTGAGCTCGGGCAAAGGCCTGAACTACGCCCGCGCCGCTTACCAGGTGCAGGTCGGGCGCGGGAAAGTCGGCGTGGCCTACGCCCACCTCGACCACAGCCTCGGCAAGGAATTTGACAGCCTGCAGGCCCACGGGAAGGCCAGCATCACCAGCGTCTACGGCAGCTACCCGCTGCTGCGCTCGCGCCAGACCAACCTGTCTGTGCAGCTGGCCTTTGACAGCAAACGCCTGCACGACCAGGTGGACACCACCAACACCAGCCAGAAGAAAAGGGCCCGGGTGCTCATGCTGAGCCTCCAGGGCGACCACCGCGACAGCTTTGCCGGCGGGGCCTTCAACACCTACAGCCTCACGGCAACGGCAGGCCACATCAACCTGCAGGACCCGGCTGTCAAAGCGGCCGACGCCTCCACCGCCAGAACACAAGGCTCCTACGGCAAGCTGGGCTTCAACCTGGCCCGTCTGCAAAGCGCCGGTGCCTCAACCCAGTTCCATGCAGCAGCCAGCGGGCAGCTGGCCTCCAGAAACCTGGACGTCTCTGAAAAGATGTCATTGGGCGGTGCCAACGCCGTGCGCGCCTACCCGGAGGGCGAGAGTTACGCCGACCAAGGTTTTGTGCTCACGCTGGAGGCGCGATACACCTTGCCTGCGGCCAGCACCGTGCCGGGACAAGTTCAACTGGTCGGTTTCGTCGACACAGGCGCTGTGACCCTCAACCGCAACCCGTGGGTTGCCGGCACCAACACCCGCAAGCTCAGCGGCGCCGGCGTCGGCCTGAACTGGTCGGTCGGCCCTGACTTTTTCATCAAGGCCTTTTACGCACACAAGGTGGGGTCCGAGGCCGCCACCTCGGCGCCCGACGCCAACGGCCGATTCTGGATACAAGGCGTGAAGTACTTCCAATGAACCACATCTACCGCTCCGTCTGGAACAACAGCACCGCCACCTGCGTGGCCACCGCAGAAACCACGAAAAACAGTGGCAACAAGGTGTCGTCCAACACCGGTCCATTGCACGCAGGTCGCTGGGCGCTCAAAGCCCTGGCGGTCTCGCTCTGGCTGGCCTACGCGGCGAGCGCCTCGGCGCTTCCGCAGGCCGGCGAGGTCGCGGCCGGCAGCGCCAGCGTGACTGTCGCGCCGGGCAAGCTGACCATCGTGCAGGGCAGCCCGAGCGCGGTGCTGAACTGGCAAAGCTTCAGCATCGGCGCTGGCGAAGCCGTGCAGTTCGTGCAGCCGAGTGCCAACGCGGTGGCGCTCAACCGCGTGGTCGGCACAGACCCGTCCACCATCCTGGGCAGCCTGTCGTCCAACGGCAAGGTCTTCCTGGTCAACCCCAACGGCATCCTGTTCGGCAAGGGCGCTTCGGTCAGCGTGGGCGGCCTGGTGGCCTCCACGCTCAACCTCACCGACGACGACTTCATGGCTGGGCGCTACACGTTCTCGGGCAGCAGCACCCAGGCGGTGCGCAATCAGGGAACGCTCAACGCGCCGGGTGGCTATGTCGCCTTGCTGGGCGCCCACGTGAGCAATGACGGCGTGATCGCCGCGCGCATGGGCTCGGTGTCACTGGCCGGCGGTCAGGCCATCACGCTCGATGTGGCCGGTGACGGCTTGCTCAACATCCAGATTGACCAGGGGGCGGTCAATGCGCTGGTCAGCAACGGCGGACTGATCCAGGCCGACGGCGGCCATGTGCTGATGACGGCCCAGGCCGCCGGCCAACTGCTCAAGACGGTGGTCAACAACACCGGCGTGATCCAGGCGCAATCGCTGGTCAACCACAACGGCAGCATCAAGCTGCTGGGCGACATGCAGAGCGGCACGGTCAACGCAGCCGGCACGCTGGACGCCAGTGCGCCGGCCGGTGGCGATGGCGGCTTCATCGAGACCTCGGCCGCGCACGTGAACATCAACGACACGCTCAAGGTCACGACGGCGGCAACAGCGCATGGTTTGACCGGCAACTGGCTGATCGATCCGACCGACTACACCATCGCGGCCTCCGGCGGCGACCAGACCGGCGCGTTCTACACCACCGCCCTGCAGACCAGCAACGTCAGCATCGCGACCGTCGCCACCGGCGCCGGTCTCGGTGACATCAACGTCAACGACACGATTGCCTGGTCGGCCAACAAGCTGACCCTCACCGCGCACAACAACATCCACATCAACCAGCCGCTGCGCGGCTCCGGCACGGCCAGCCTGGCGCTCGAATACGGCCAGGGCGCTGGCGCGGCGGGCAACACCGCCACGTACAACGTGAAGGCCGCCATCGACCTGCCATCGGGCCAGAATTTCAGCACCAGGCTCGGCAGCGACACCGCATTGCCGACGGTCTACACCGTGATCAACAGCCTGGGCGACCCGACCAGCAGCAGCGGGGTCGACCTGCAGGGCATGTCCGGCGATCTGGCCGGCAAATACGTCCTCGGCAGCAACGTCGATGCGAGCGCGAGCGCCGGATGGAACTCGGGGATGGGCTTCACGCCCGTCGGCACGGCCGGCTCGCCGTTTGCCGGCGTCTTTGATGGTCTGGGCCACACCGTTTCCCATCTGAAGCTCCGGCTTGCCTACGGTGCCGACAGTTCTTCCACGGTTTCAGGATTGTTCGGCTCGACCGCCACCAACGCGCGAATCCGCAACGTTGGACTGGTGAACGTCGGTTCGTACACATCCGGGTGGGGCAATGAAGGCCGGGTGGGAGCGCTGGTCGGCATCAACCGGGGCGCCATCAACAACAGTTACGCCACGGGCACTGTGGTGGGCAACACCTATCTGGGTGGACTGGTTGGCCTGAACCAAAGCACGGGGACCATCAACAACAGCTACTTCTCGGGCTCGGCTGTCGCGGGCAACCGCCTGGGTGGTTTGGTCGGCGTGAACGAGGGCAGCATTGCGAACACTTACAGCACCGGGGAGGTCAGAAGCTCCGCGTACCAGGACCTGATTGGCGGCTTGGTCGGGCACAACAACGGCGGCACCATCAGCACGAGCTATGCCTCTGCCGAGGTGTCCAATGCCGATCCAGGTTCCATGGGAAGCCTGGTCGGCTACAACAACGGCTCCGTCAGCAGCAGCCACTGGAACGTCGACGTCGGCGCGCCCCCTGGCATCGCCGGGGGTACGACGACCGGGGCCACCGGGTTGACCTCCACCCAGATGAAGCAACAGGCCAACTTCGTCGGATGGGACTTCGCCAACACCTGGCTCAGCCAGGCGGGGCTGGTCGACCCATTGCTGCGTGCCTTCATGGCGCCACTGACCGTGAAAGCCAATGACGCGACCATGACGTACAACGGCGGCCCTTACGTCGGCGCGGGCGGTGTGACCTACTCAAGCCCACCCAACGCCAGCTTGTTGGGCACCGTGACCTACGGCAGCCTGTCCCAGAACCCTTTGGACGTCGGCATCTACACCTTGACCCCGGGCGGACTCCATTCCTCCCAGCACGGCTACATCATCAGCTATGCCAGCGGCACGCTCACGGTCAACGCGCCAAGCGTGAACTTGGGTGGCAACCCTGCCCTGGCCAACACCGGCAGCAGGCTGGGCATGGCGATCATCAGCGGTGCCAACATGACGCGCACGCAACCCGCAGGGGTCAGCGACCTTTTGCTGACTGGACACATCGAAGCCCTTTCACCATCGGGCAACACCGCCGGATTGAACCTCACCGTGGTGGGAACAGGCATCAAGTCGCCGCCGGGCATCGACATTCCTCAACCCGCCAAGCCGATCACCAGCGCCGCTGGCGACAAGACCGCCACCGCCGCATTGCCCACCTGTCCCTTGAACGGGTGCTTCGCAAACCCCACCCAGTGACCGCCGCCCGCCAGCGCCAGCACCACCTCGTCTTGCCGGGCACCGGGCGCGCAGCGCTCGATACGACCCACGAGCGCATCAGCGCCGGTTTTTGAGTTCGCCAGCGACACCTCCACCGCCGTGGCCTTGCACAAGACCAGCACGGCCAGGCCGGGTGTGAGGCCCAGCAGATCTGCGCTTTCCTGCGTGATGCTGGACACCAGTTGTGCGCCGCCCTTTGTCACCAGTGTCACCTCCAGCATCGGGTCACCC
>NZ_JBLYYB010000031.1:0-38613 GCF_048549895.1 Hydrogenophaga sp. | reverse complement strand
GGGGGAGTTGGCTCCCGCATTCACTCCCTCTCCCTCTGGGAGAGGGCTGGGGTGAGGGCCCGCACACAGAAACCCAGGCCAACGAGCCCGCCGTCAGACCGGGCTGAGCAGCGCAGGGGCGCGGGGATCAGAGGTCCGCATGCCCGAAGGCTGCGCAGCAGACAAGTTTGCGGACATCCCCCGCGACACGAGCAGCGCAAGGCAGCCCGCAGGGCCCCGGTCTTCGGCTCGCCTTTCTTTTGCTTACTTTTCTTTGGCGAAGCAAAGAAAAGTGAGTCGGCCGCCGGGCCGAGACCCGGCCTGCCACGACAACAAAACCATCACTTCAAACGAACAGAAGGCGAGCAGGCAACAAACCCATACCGCTCACAAAAAGGACTCCCCACCACCGGCAACCACGAAGGCACGTTGTGAAACTCCCGTGCGACAACAGCCAGCACCCCATCGCGATAAGCCTGGAACCGGAACCCCACCCCGTCCACCGCAAAAAACGGCACGCCTGCGATCTCGAAGCGCTTCACACTCACCCGCTCGAAATACGGCGTGAATTCCGAGAGCACAGGCTCGTCGTACAGAAACACGCGGATCGGCTTTCCGTCATAAGTCCTGAAGTCCACGATCTGGTCGTCCTGCCGCGCGTGGTGGCGGCCCACGCCGAACACCGGCACGTAGGCACCGTGGTGGAACGCCAGCATGCCGGCGGGGTTGTAGGTGCGCGCCATCAGCGTGGCACCGGCAGGCAGGTCTTGCCGCAGCGCGGCCACCACCGCAGGGGTCTCGCGCAGGAACACCGCGCGGTCATGGATCTTGAAGGGCTGCCACCAGGCCAGCGGCGCCCAGGCGATGGCCGCGACCGCCAGCAGGTGCGGCACGGAGAGCGCCACCGTCCAGTTCAGCGCGCTGCGCAGCGGGCGGGCTTCCAGCCGCAAGCCGGCCCACACCACGAACAGCGGCACGAAGCCCAGCACCCAGTGCAGGCCGATGGTGCGGCGCGTGCTCAGCAGCGCAAACACCACGATGGGGAAGAGCCACAGCACCGCGAGCGTGGTGCGCGTGGTGGCCGAGGTGCCGGCGATCGGGCGGGCCACTGCGCTGCGCCAGAGCAGCCACGGCGTGAGCAGGTAGACCGCCATGGCCACATAGGTGCCGAAGGTCTTGAAGGACCAGGCCGAGCCTTCGTTGCGGTTGAACACGTTGAACATCACATTGGTCCAGCCGTGGGTGGCGTTGAAGGCCACATTGAGCGCGATCGAGGGCAGTGCCAGCGCGAAGATCAGGAACGGCGCCCACCAGCGCTCGCGCCGCCAGCCGAAGCAGTGCGCCGCATACGCAAAACCGAGCAGCGCCGCGAAGTACTTGGAGAGGAACGCCAGGCCCAGGAACAAGCCCGCCAGCGCGTACCAGGGCGCGCTGCGCGTGACGCTGGTGTCGGCCCGCAGATAAGCCCAGGCCGAGAGCGCCATGAAGAAGATCAGCGGCGTGTCGGTGGTCACCAGCACGAACAGCCAGCTCCAGGGCATGGCCAGGTACACGGCGCCGGCCAGCCAGGCGCTGGACTCCTGCTCGTCGGGCAACCAGCGGCGCAATGCATCGACGATGCCCAGCGCGATCACGCTGGTGACGATGAGTGTGAAGCTGCGCAGCACCAGCGGGTGTTCGCTGATCTGGCGCAGCCCCGCGAGCAGCCAGCCCACCATGGGCGGGTGGTCGGAGTAGCCCCAGGCCGGGAACACGCCCCATTGGTAGAAAAAGGCCTCGTCGCCGGTGAACGGGAAACCCGCCGCCAGCGCCACCTTCAGAACCAGCGTGGCGGCGAACGTGGACCAGAAGATCTGGCGCGAGGCGTGTGCGGAGAATTCGGAGGCGCGCATCGATGGGTTCTCAGGCGTCCATGGCCAACAGCGACACACCCACCACGATCAGCGTGCAGCCCGCCACGCGCAGCCACGAGAACGGTTCACCCAGCCAGAGCACCCCCAGCGCCATGGTCACCACAAAACCCAGGCTCACCAGCGGGTAGGCCAGGCTCACGTCCAGCCGCGAGAGCACCCACAGCCAGAGCACGGCGCTCGCGCCATACAGCACCAGACCCAGCCACACCAGGGGGCTGGTGAGCGCGTGCAGGTAGGTGGCGCCCACGTCGGCGCTGCCGGGTGCGCCCATGCCACGTTTCATCGCGATTTGTGCGGCCGAGGACAGCAGCACACAGAACACAGCGAGGCCGATGGCGATGGATTTCATGGGTGCTTCAGAGTCCGATGGTGGCCGCAATGCCGATGCCGCCCATGGCCAGCAGCGTCATCCAGCTGAAGGGGTCTTTCAAGGCGAACTGCAACGGGTCTTCGCCGTGCAATTCGCGCCGCCCGGTCTTGAGCCAGATGCGCATCACCCACAGCAGCAGCACGGGGGCGGCGGCCCACAACCACTCGGGGTGGGCGTAGAGCATCTCGCTGTTCTGGCTGTCGATGTACAGGGCCAGCACCATCACCGCCAGGAAACCGCTGGCCATGCCCATGGCGCGCAGCGACGACAGATCGCGCGGCTGGTAACCGCGACCGGGCGCGAGCGTGCTGCGTTCGTCGTCGAGCTCCTCGAGTTCTGCGCAGCGCTTGACGAGCGCCAGGCTGAGGAACAAAAAGATCGAGATCGCGGCCAGCCAGTTGGACAGCGCCACCTGCGCCGCCACCGCGCCGGCGGCAATGCGCAGGGTGTACAGGCCCGAGAGCACCAGCACGTCGATGAGCGCCAGGCGTTTGAGCACCAGCGAATAGGCCAGCGTGGTCACGGTGTAGACCAGCAGCATGGCGGCAAACGCGGGCGACACCGCCCAGGCCAGCACGAAGGCCAGCACCAGCATCACGCCACCCAGCACCACCGCCAGCGGGATGCTGATGGTGGCCGCGGCCAGCGGCCGAAAGCGCTTGAGGCGGTGCGCGCGGTCGTTGGGCAGGTCCAGCAGGTCGTTGAATAAGTACGTGGCCGAGGCGCACAGGCCAAAGGCCACAAACGCCACCAGCACCAGCCCCCAAAGGTGCGGGTCGAGCCGGTGCGAGGCGAGCAGCGGAATGAACAGCAGCGCGTTCTTGGACCACTGCTTCAAGCGGATCGCGCGCAGCACGGTCTTCAATCGCAGCGGTTCGCGTTCGAACACACGCGCCTGCGGATGCACCTGCTGCAGCGCGCGGATGACGCTGGCCGGTGCGTTCACCGCCACCGCTTGTGCGCTGCCCTGCCACACCGCGATGTCGTCGCGGCTGTTGCCGGCGTAGGCCCAGCTGCTGTGGCCGCGCGCCTGCGCATGCGCCGCGATGGCGTCGCGCTTGTTGCCGCGGCTGAGGTTCACGCCGTCGGCGTGGGCGTTGGTGCCCAGGGTGTCGTCAAACAACTTCAGGTGCGCGGCCACCTCGCGCACGATGCGCGAATCGGCGGCGCTGGCCAGCACCAGGCTGCGACCGCGCGCGCGCTCTTCGCGCAGGTACTGCACAAAACGTTCGTGGTAGGGCAGGCGCGCCGGGTCGGGGCGCACGGCGTTGGCCAGCTTGAGCTTGAAGCCGGCCTTGCCCAGCAGCAGCCAACCGATGAGGCGCAGCAGGTTCAGTGGGTTGCGCCGGATGAACAGCATCACCGACTCGTACAGCGTGTCGCTGGGCGTGAGCGTGCCGTCCAGGTCCACGTACAGCGGGCAGGTCTCGGCGGGGCGGGCGGTGGTGGCGGCAGGCGTCAAACGGTGGGTCCGGTGGGTGTGCGCCGATTCTAGGCGCCGCACCTGCGGCACTTCACACCGCCGCAGCGGGGGTCAGACGGGCAGCCAGCCCCGGGCGCGGTCCACCAGTTGCACCAGCAGGTGGGCCAACGACGCGGTGTAGGCGATGGCGGCACAACCCATCAGCGCAGAGACCGCGAGCGCGATGCCGTCGCGAAACATCCAGCCCAGGCTCAGCAAAATCAGACTCAGGCTGGGCAGCACATTGCCCAGCGGCAAGGGCAGGAAGATCACCGCCGCCATCAAGGCGATCCACACCCCCCAGCCCCAGCGCGTGGCGCTGTGGCTCCAGACCGACCAGCGCGGTCGCAGCCAGCGGTTGGCCCGTTCGTACATCCACGCCAGGCCGTGCAGGCAGCGCCCGCTCCAGCGCTCGTTCAGGCTCAATGCGCCCAGTCGATCGGGCAAGTCCACCGTGTCGCGTCCGCGTGCCCAGCCCCAGGCGATGGCCAGGATGCCCAGGCTGAGCACCGTGCCGGCGCCGGCAATCGGCACCACGGTGAGCAGGGCCATGAGCATCAGCACCACCGCGGTGGTGCTGTCGCCGTGCAGGTCCAGCAACTCGGTCAGGTTCAGGCGCAGATCGGCCGCGTCGGCCACAGGCGCCCGTGCGCTGACCGCGTGCTCGCGGGCCGCGCGGCGCAGCGCCCGGGCGAGCCGCTCGCTCAAGCGCGGCCCTGCGCCGGCACGCTGCGCAGCGCGGCGGGCTTGTTCAGGCGCCCCACCAGCCAGTGCAGGCCGATGGCGGGCACCAGCAGGCACAGCATGCCCAGACCCCAGCCTGTCCACAGCAGCGGCGTGATCCAGGCCATCAGGCCGTCGCTCGACGGCGCCACCTGGCCCAGCCACTGCACGAGGTCCAGCCACATGGCTTGCAGCGCCTGCAACCAGGCAGGGTCAACCCACAAGGCGGCCCAGGCGGGCACAGGCCACTCGCCCACCGCAGAGGCGGCGGCCGTGGCCTGGCCCGAGCCTGCGGCGCCCAGCAACCATTCGGTGAGCTGTACCGAGAGCGCGACCAAGGCGGTCCAGCACACCGTTAGAAAGGCGAACACGCCCCAGACGATGGTTTTCATGACAAGGCTCCTTCGGTGTTGCGGTGGCTGCCCGGCATTTGGCGCCACGCATGTGTCAGGCTGTCGAGCATGGCGGTTTCACCGTCGGCCAGGTGCCCGTCGGCGGCCACCACGGCTTCGCACAAGGCCACGATTTTCGTGCGCAACTGGGGGTCGGTCACCTCGGCCAGCAAGGCCTGGCGGGTGGTGGCATCGAGCTGCGACGAGCCCAGCCATTCGCCGTGCGCGCCGAGCAACAGGTCTTCGCAGAAGGCTTCGATCACGGCCTTCAGGTCTTGTGGTGGCAGGCCCAGCTGGCGCGCGGCGTCCAGCCGGTCCAGCGCCTTGATCTCGCTCAAGGCGTAGTTGCCATCGGCCACCAGGGCCATGGCCAGCAGGCGGGCAGCGGCCTGGGGGCTGTTGGAGGGGTAGGTGCGCATGGTGATCTCCTGACGAAAAGCGCGAGCTTAGGTGTGCAAAGACTTCTAAAAAAGCAGAAAATCACTGCAGTTTTCTCCCAAAAAGGCGAAGAATGAACACGGAACTCAATTACAAGCACCTGTATTACTTCTGGGTCACGGCCAAAGAGGGCGGCATGTCGCACGCGGCCGAGCGCCTGGGGCTGGCGGTGCAGACCGTGAGCGCGCAGGTGCGTTTGCTGGAGCAGTCGCTGGGTCATGCGCTGTTCAAGCCCGCCGGGCGCGGCCTGGCACTCACCGAAGCCGGGCAGGCCGCGCTGCAGGTGGCCGAGCAGATCTTTCACCTCGGTGAACAGTTGCCCGCGGCCGTGCGCGACGCCACGCGCGCCAGCGAGGTGCGCCTGGTGGTGGGCATCTCCGACGGCCTGCCCAAGCTGGCCGTGCGCGACCTGCTGGAGCCCGCGCTCACCGAGCCCAACCTGCGCCTCTTGTGCCACGAAGGCGAGTTCGACGACCTGCTGGCCGAACTCGCCCTGCACCGGCTCGACGTGGTGCTCGCCGACCGGCCCGCCCCTGCCAACCCCAACCTGCGGCTCTACAGCCACGCCCTGGGTTCGTCGGCCCTGGGCTGGTACGCGCCCAAGGCCTGGCTGGCCCAGGCCAAGCAGGACTTTCCTCAGAGCCTGGCCAACGTGCCGGTGCTGCTGCCCACGGCCCACGCTTCGGTGCGCCTGCGCATCGACCACTGGTTCGAGGACCACGGCGTGCTGCCGCGTGTGGTGGGTGAGTTTGAAGACAGCGCGCTGCTGGCCACGTTCGGCTCGTCGGGCATGGGCGTGTTCCCGGCCTCCGAGCGCATGCGCGAGAAGCTGTCCAAAGGTTATGGCCTGCAGTGGATCGGCGCGTGTGACGGCGTGCGCGAGCACTTCTACGCCATCGGCACCGCGCGCAAGGTGCAGCACCCGCTGGTGCAGAGCCTGCTCAGCGTGCCGGCGGTGTAGCGCCCTCAGCCCGTGCGCGCGCGGCCGATGGCCACCAGCGCGCCGCCCAGCAGCAAAAAGACCACCAGCAGGCCCGTCGAGTTCAGCAAGGTCTGCGCGTAGCCGAGCACCGTCACGTCGATGAAGGGGTACGGGTAGCTCTGCAGCCACACACCGCGCAGCAGCGCGTACGCCAGGTAGGCCAGCGGCCAGGCGGCCCAGGCCAGCGGAGCGCGCCAGGGCATGCGCGCGGGTGGCACGGCACACCACCAGTGCAGCAGGCACAGCAAAGGCGTGGCGTAGTGCAGCGTGACGTCGGCCAGCCACTGCAGGCCCTGCGGATTCCAGATGTGGCGCAGCAGCAGGTGGTAGGTCAGCCCGACGAGCGCGATGCTCACCACGATGGCCGAGGCCACACCCGGTCGCTGGAACCAGCGCCCCGGCGCGCTGCGCGGGCTCAAGAGCGGCCAGCTCAGGCTCACGGCCACCAGCAGGTTGGTCAGCACCGTGAAGTAGCCGAGGTAGACCACCAGTCCGTCAACCACCGACTTGCCGTTGGCCACCGCCAGTTGCAGCGACAGCGCCAGCTGCAGCAACACGCCGAACCAGGCGACCAGGGCCACAAGCGTTGTCAGGCGGGTGTTTTTCATGGACTGCATTGTGGGCAGAAAGTGGCGCCAATGGCCGCGCAGGTCTGCGCGAAGATCGGTGCACCATGCCCGCCCTGACGCCTGCCCATGCCATGCCCTGGACCGTGTCCAGCCCGTTTCGCATGCACCCCGGCCTCAAGCGGCTGCCTGTTGCCCCCGAAGTGCCGCCGCTTTTCGTGCGCGATGCGCTGGCCGCAGACTACGCCGCAGACAAGGCCGCCGTGCTGCGCGGGCTGGGGCCGAACGCCTTGCCCGGCGAGGCCGAGCCGGCCGTGTTGCAGGCCATCGCGCAGGCCTATGCCGCGCAAACCGGCGTGCAGCTGGACGCCACGCCAGAGGCGCTGGTCGGCGGCATGCAGGAAGACTTCGTGGTGCTGCACGACGAGCCGGCGGGCATGCGAACGCGTTTTCTCGCGGTGTGTTTTCCGTCGAACTGGAACCCGGCCGAGAAGCTGGGGCTGGACTTCTCCGCCATTCACGCGCCGGTGGCCGACAACGGCCTGCTGCAGGCCGGCGCCCACGGCATCGTCGACATGGCGTTTCGCAAGGCCTCGATGCTGCGCCATGTGTGGCTGCTCACGCCCGGCGCCGACCTGTCGCAGCACCCCGACACCCGCCGCACCCGCTGGGAAGACGCGCTGCGCCAGGCCGCGCACTCGCCCTCGGGCCGGCTGCTCGATCAGGTGAACTTTCGCGTTGAACGCCAGACCACGCTGCCACTGCCTGCGCTCAAGCGCGGCGTGTTCTTCATCCGCGTGATGGTCTGCGGGCTGTTGGATGTGCTGGCGGTGGCACCTGGCCGCGCGGCCGAGTTGCGCGAGGCGCTGCACTCCATGACCGACGCCGTGGTGCACTACCGGGGCATGCTCGCCGTGCGGGAGCGCCTGCTGTGCGAACTGGATGCGTTGGGCTGAGCCCGCGACTCAGGGCGCCGCCGGATCGACCGGAGGAACGTCCGGCACCGCCGGCTCCGGGGGTTTGTGCGGCGGGATGGTCGGCCGTGTGGTGGTCTGGATGTGCCAGACCGCGACAAACATGGCCGCGATGGTCGGACCGATCACAAAGCCGTTGATGCCCATCACCGCGATGCCGCCCAGCGTGGTGATCAGCACCAGATAGTCGGGCATGCCGGTGTCCTTGCCCACCAGCAGCGGGCGCAGCACGTTGTCGGCCAGGCCGATCACCAGCACGCCATAAGCCACCAGGGCCGCGCCCTGCCAGACCTGGTCCATGGCAAACAGGTACAACGCCACCGGCAGCCACACCAGGCCCGCGCCCACGGCGGGCAGCAGCGAGAGCGCGGCCATCAGCACCGCCCACAGCAGCGCTCCGTTGACACCCAGCACCCAGAACGCCAGGCCGCCCAGCGAGCCCTGCACCAGCGCCACCACCAGATTGCCCTTGACGGTGGCGCGCAGCACGGTGCCGAAGCGCTCCAGCAGCTCCTGCTTGTGGTCGGGCGGCAGCGGAATCGCCATGCGGATGCTGCGCACGATGCTGGCGCCGTCGCGGGTGAGGAAAAACGCCAGGTACAAGGTGATGAACACGCTGATCAGCAGCGTGAAGGCGTCCTGGCCGAGGTTGAAAGTGTGGGTGGCGATGAGTTCGCTGCCCTGCGTGAGCACCGCGTTGAACTTGCGCTGCACCCGGTCGAAATTGCCCAGGCCAAAACGCCCGAGCAGCGAGATCACGCCATCGGGCAGCGCATTGAACAGACCGCGCAGCATCAGCGCCGGATTCACCTCGCCCGACTGGATGCGGGTGTACATCTGCGTGGCCTCGCGCGCCAGCGAGATCACCACCAGCACCGCCGGCAGCACCACCACCATCAGCGCAGCGCCCATGGTGACCAGCGCCGCGCGCGTGTGGCGGTGGTTCATGCGCGGCAGCAGCCAGCGGTAGAGCGGCGCGAACATCAGGGCAATGATGGCGCCCCAGAGGATGGTGCCGAAGAAGGGCAGCAGGATCCAGAAAAACGCCACCGTCACTGTCGCCAGCATCAGGCGCAGCGTGAGCGGTGCCGAGACGGCAGGCGCGGGCAGCGGCGAGAGCGCCCGCGGCTCGCTGGCGGTGGGTTCGACGGCGGCAGCCGGCTCGGACGGGGTGTCGGGTGTGGCAGGTGTGGTCATGTTCACGGCCGCGAGTGTGGGGGCGCGCCGAGTATGGCGCTGTTCGCCAGCGCACCCACACGTTGTGCGCTTCACACGACCTTGCAATCCGCCAGAACGTGCTCAAATGCCATCCATGTGGAATCCATATGGATGGCAAAAATGACGAAACGATCGCTGGACATTCGGCCCCGGGTGGGCGACTCCGAAAAAATGACCATCAACCTCGGCGTGGTCGATCTGGGCCAGGTCGACCTGCTGGTGCAGGAAGGCTTTTTTTCCAACCGCTCGGATCTGGTGCGCACGGCGGTGCGCAACCTGCTGGCCACCCACGCCGACACGCTCAAACACACCGTGGCCCGCAAGACGCTCACCCTCGGTCTGCAGCACCTCACCCGCGCCGAACTGGAGCGCACGGTTGCCGCTGGTGAGCGCCTGCGCATCCAGGTGGTCGGGCTGGCCCGCATCGACGACGACGTCACACCCGAGCTGGCGCTGGCCGCCATCGAATCCGTCTCGGTGCTCGGTGCCTTCCACGCCAGTCCGGCGGTGCGCCGCGCGCTGGCGCCGCGCACCGTCTGAACTTTTTTCTCCAACGAAACACACCCATTGAAAACACCGCTCCCGCCCACCCTGGCCATGAACATCAACGACACCATCGCCCAGGCGCTCGCGCAGGCCGGGCTGGACACCCGCAGCGGCCCGCTCAAAGGCGTGACCGACACCATTCGCAGGGCACTCGCGTCCGCTGGCCTGGGGGGTGAATCCGCTGCCACGCCAGCCCACATCGACGTGATCGACGTCGTGGCGCGCGACATTTCCGCCCCGGGCGCCAGCCCGGAAGCTGGCCAGTTCGTGCGCCGCACACTGCAGCACCCGGCTGGCGCGCGCGACTACAAGCTCTACCGGCCCGCAGCGCAAGCCAACGACACGAGCCGCCTACAACCGCTGGTGGTGATGCTGCACGGCTGCACCCAGTCGGCCGACGACTTTGCCGCCGGCACCCAGATGAACCGCCTGGCCGACCAGCACGGTTTTCTGGTGCTCTACCCCGAGCAATCGGCCGGGGCCAACACCTCGCGCTGCTGGAACTGGTTTCGCCCGCAAGACCAGGTGCGTGAAGGTGGGGAACCCGCGCTCATCGCCGCCATGGTGCGCGCCGTCATGGACGAGCAGCCGGTGGACGCACAGCGCGTGTACGTGGCCGGGCTTTCGGCGGGGGCGGCCATGGCGGTGGTGTTGGGCGAAACCTGGCCCGACCTGTTCGCCGCCGTGGGCGCGCACTCGGGTCTGCCGTTTGCCGCCGCGCACGACATTCCCTCGGCCCTGGCCGCCATGAAGGGCCGTGGCGTGGTGGGCACCGTGTCCGGTTCGGGCCGTGCCACAGCGACCGTGCCGACCATCGTGTTCCACGGCGACCGCGACCACACCGTGCAGCACAGCAACGGCGCGCACATCGCCGCGCAAGCCCGCCGGGCGGCGCCCTCGCTGCAAACCCGCAGCGACACCGGCACCGCACCGGGCGGGCGCCGCTACACCCGCGACATGCACACCGATGCCGGCGGCCGGGTGATCGTGGAGCGGTGGACCGTGCATGGCGCCGGCCATGCCTGGTCGGGCGGTGATGCCGCGGGCTCGTACACCGACAACGCCGGCCCCGATGCCTCGGCCGAGATGCTGCGGTTCTTTCTGGCGCAGGTGCCGCGTGGCTGAAGCCCGGCCCCGCCGCGTGCTCGCCACGCTGCTCGCCCGCTTTGACGGTGCGGCCTTGCGCGTGGCACCGCCTGGCCAGGCCAGTCCGCCGCTGTGCGCACCCACAGCCGGGCAGCCAGCGCGGTGGGCGCCGCTGCAGCGCTGGTGCATGGATGGCGCCGATGGCCGGCCCAGCCCGCAGACCCGACTGTCGGTGGCGTTGTGGACAGCCGAGCCCGACAGCCCGGACGCTGCGCTGGTCGAAGCCTTCAGCCGCCACCTCGACGGCAGCCACCAGTTGCTCGCAGCCGGCGGCGCGCTGGCGGGCCTGCTGCTGCGCCTGCGGGTGAAAGCCTGCGACGCGGCGTGGTGGCGCCCGCGCCACGTGTCGGATCCGTGGGACTGCGGCTACGTGGTGGACGAGCCGGCTGCGCGCGAGGCGCTCGCGCGGTTCCGCCCGCGCCGCGCCACGCTCATGGTGGCGATCGGCTGGCCCGAGCCGGCTTCCAGAGAAGTGCTGGCGCGGCTGGCGCAGTCATCGTCGCAGTGGGCGCACCCGGTGCGCTGGCTGGTGGTGCAAGGCCGCGAGCCACGCGCAGCGCAGGCGCATCTGGCCGGGCTGCCGCTGACGCGGCTTCAGCCGCTGGACACCGGGCGCTGAAACGACGGCACCACCAGCACCGCTGCGGTGCTGGCGCCGTCGGCGCCCACGCTGTGGATCAGGTCGGGCAGCGGTTCGTCGTGATCGAAGAACACCCGCCCGCGCACCACCACCACCAGTTTGGGGTTGCGCGATGCGCTGCGCACGGCGGCGATGGTGGCGGCCATGCGCGGCATCCAGTCCTCGCGCTTGAAGGCCAGGCTCAGCGACAGGTCCACCACATCGAACCAGTCGCGCTTGACCAGCTGGATCAGGGCGGCGTTGTCGGCCGGAAACTCGCAGTGCGTGTCCCAGCCTTCGCGCCACATCATTTCGGCGTCGAACACCGCGCCCATCAGGTGCTGCTCGCCCGGCAGCGGCGCGATCAGGATGCAGCCGCGCAGACGCTCTTGCGGGCGGTCGTTGTGGTCCGCCTCCAGGCACAGCTTGCGAAACGACTGCTGCAGGCGGCCCAGGCCCAGTGTCACATCGAATTCGGACACCTCGTCGGCGGCCCAGAGGTCACCCAGGTCGCGCGCCACCGGTTCGGAGACCCACATGCACGAGGCACGCAGGGAGCCGGCTTCGGCGTGCAGGATGTCCAGCAAGGCAAACGCCTCGGCCGGATCGGCCGCCACCAGCAGGCGGGCCAGGCTGGCCATGCGGGGGTCGCGGGCCTCGATGTGAACCGGCTGCTCGACGCCATAGCGCGGCGTGACCTGCGGCAACACGGTGGAGTCCACCACGCGCTTGAGGATCTCGTGGTCCAGCCGGGCGAACTCGTGATCGAACGCGGGCTGCGCCGGGGCGTTGTCCCACAGGCTGTTGGCCAGGGCGTGCGGCACCCCTTGCTGGCTGCGCAGCAGCTCCAGCAGGTTGTGCGGTGGGCTCATGCGGGCGTCGTTGGCGGCGTCCGGGCGTTCGCTTGGATCGCGGTCGCCCAGTTTCATGCCCCAGTCGGGGAAGCAGCGCACGGTGGTGGGCATGTGGCCCAGGATTTCCACATCGGTGTGTCGGCGGTCGATGCGGATCGACTGCCAGATGCGCTCCACGCTCTCGGCCGGGCCTTCAAGCCACTGCAGGAAGCGCCCGCCGTCGTAGATCAGCAAACCCGTGACCGACTCGGAGGCGTTGCGCTGCAGCGCGGCCTCCACCAACTGGTGCAGGGCGGAGTCGTCCAGCGGCGTGACGCAGCGGCTGCGGTAGACGAGCGTGGCCAGAGCCGGCTCGGCGCTGCCCGCCACCAGGTCAGGGTGCGCGAGTCGTGGTGAGGTGGACGTGGATCGGGACAAGGGGGAGCACTCGTGAACCGCGTGAAAGAAGCGTGCCGCACTGATCGGTGCACCACGCCCGGTCCGGCGCCCGGCGGCAGCGGAACTCTTGGTCGGTGGGATGATCGGCGTGGGCCGGAGGCCCTGTCAAGGACGGGTTTCCCCGCGCAACGAAGCCTGGGGGCATTGCGTCCCGGGCCAGCAGGAAAAAAGTAGTGCTAAACGGTTCGCCCCGCTGGTCGGATCACCCGGCGCGGTCCCGGCAGGAAGGCCACAAACCGGGCGCTTTTCGCGCCGTTGCGTTTTGTGCAGCCGGTCATGATTGAACGACAACAACCGGGCGCCCGTGTCCGATTTCCGCGCCCCACAGGACCTTGCATGTCGATTTCACCGACCACACGATGGCTGCTGGGCGCCCTGGGCGCGCTGGTGGCGACGGCGGCCTGCGCCGCACCCCTGACCTTCGCGATTTCAGACCTGCCGGCGTTTTCGCCTGCGCTGGTGGCCGACGAGGCGGGCTTCTTCGCCGCCGAAGGCCTGGACGTCCAGGTGATTCGTTGCGTCAATGGCCGGCGCTGCCTGCAGCACCTCACCGACGGAGAAGCCGCCCTGGCCACCGTGGCCGACATCCCCATGGTGATGGCTGCGCACGCGGGGAAACCCTTCGGCATCGTGACCACCATGGCCACGTCGCGCCGCGAAACCCGGCTCATCGTGCGCAGTGACCGGGCGATCCGCAGCGCGGCCGATCTCAAAGGCAAGCGGTTGGGCGTCATCCGGGGCACCAGTGCGCACTACTTTGCCGACAATTTTTTGACTTTCAGCGGTTTGAAGCACCAGGACCTCACGCTGGTCCCGCTGGACCCGGCCCGCGCGGCCGAGCAGCTGATTGCCGGCGAGGTGGACGCAGCCGGTTTGTACAACCCGCACGGCCCGCGCGCGCTGGAGCAGCTCGGTGACAAAGCGCTCCAGCTGTCCACCCTGTCAACCTACACGATCACCCTCAACCTGGTCGCCCAGCCGGCGGTGAGCGATGAAGATCTGCGCAAGGTGCTGCGGGCGCTGGAGCGCGCCCTGGTGCTCATGCGCCAGCAGCCCCACACCGCGCGAATGCTCGTCTCAGCCCGCCTGAACCTCGAACCTGCAGAGCTCAAGACCATGTGGGGCGACTACGATTTCCGGCTGGTGCTGGACCAGGCGCTGATCACCACACTGGAGTCGGAGTCGCGCTGGGCGGTGCGCGAAGGCCTGGTGGTGAACAAAGCCATGCCCAACTACCTCGACATGGTGCGTGACGCGCCGCTGCGGTCGATCGACCGCCGCGCCGTCACCGTCATCAAATGAGCGCGCCATGAAGCTGCGTCCGCTGCTGCTCATCTGCGTGGCGCTGGCGCTGGCGCTGTCCACCAGCCGGCTGCTGCTGATCTCGCACGACATCCGGGACGCCGCGCGGCTGGACCTGCAGCAGCAGGCGGTGGAAGTGATGGCGCGTGACGCCGCCGGGCTGCTGGTGCTCACGCAAGACTTCATGCTCCACGACAACCCGCGCGCGGCCCGACAGTGGGGCGCGCTGCACGCAGAACTCACCAAGGCTCTCGAAGCCTATGCGGCCGTGGGCGATGCGCAGGCCGAAGAAGCCGGGGCCTTGCAGGCGGTGACCGCCACGCTGCTTCCCCTGTTCGCGGGCCTGGACAAGGTGATGGACGCCGACGCCACAGGCGTTGACGTGCGACGCGAACTCATCGCCGACCAGCTGGTCAACGAGACCCGCCGCATCAGCGATGGCGCTTTCAACCTCAGCTGGAGCCTGGGCGAGCGCCGCCGCCAGGCAGAGAGCAGGCACGGCGTGCTCGATCTGGTCACCCTGGCGCTGTTGCTCGCACTCACCCTGTTCATGGCCTGGCTGCTCCTGAAGCGCGTGTTGCGGCCGATCGCAGAACTCACCACGGTGGCCGAGCTGGTGAAGTCGGGTGATCTCACCGCGCGCACCGGCTACCGCAGCGGCGACGAACTCGGCCAGCTCTCGCAGCGATTCGACGCCATGACCGCCCGCCTGCAGGACCGCGAACTGGCCCTGCAGTCGCTCAACGACCAGCTCGCGCGCAGCGAGGCCTTTCTGGACCGCGCCTCGCACGTCGCAGGCGTGGGCGGCTGGGAGCTCGACCTGCGCAGCGGGACCATGGTCTGGACCGCCCAGACCCGCCGCATCCACGAGGTGGACCCCGGGTACGAGCCCACTGCCGAGCAGGCGCTGGACTTCTACCTCCCGTTTGCCCGCACCTTGTTGCGCTCGGCGCTGGAGACGGCGATACAGACGGGCAACCCCTGGGACATCGAGGTGCCGCTGGTCACGGCGCGCGGGCGCGAGCGCTGGATGCGGCTCAGCGGCCACGTCGACAGCCAGGACGGCAAACCCGCCCGCCTGATCGGCGCGGTGCAGGACATCACCGAAGACCGCGAATTCGCCGAGCAGCTGCGCCAGGCCAAGGTGGATGCCGAAACCGCCAACGAAGCCAAGAGCGTGTTTCTGGCCAACATGAGCCACGAGATCCGCACCCCGCTCAACGCGCTGATCGGCGTCACGCACCTGCTGGCCGACTCGGTGCTCGATGACGACCAGAAAAGCCTGTTGCACAAGGCCAGCCTGGCCAGTCACTCGCTGCTGGGCATCGTCAACGACGTGCTCGATCTGGCCAAGATCGAGGCCGGCGAAATGGCCCTGGACGAGGGGCCGTTCGAGATCGCCGCGCTGGCCGCCGGCCTGCAGGCACTCTATTCACCGCAGGCCCAGGCCAAGTCGGTGGAGCTGCTCGTGACTGTGGGCGAGGGCGTGCCGGCCTGGCTGGTCGGCGACGACATCCGCATCGGGCAGATCCTCAGCAACCTCACCTCCAACGCACTCAAGTTCACCGCGCAGGGCAGCGTGCGGGTGTCGATCGACCTGGTCGAGCTGCTCGACGAGCGTGCGGTGCTGCGTTGCACCGTCAAGGACACCGGCCTGGGCATCGAGCCTGCGGTGCTCGCCGGCCTGTTCACGCCCTTCACCCAGGCCGACGCCTCCACCACGCGCCGCTTCGGCGGCACCGGGCTGGGCCTGTCCATCGTCAAACACCTCGCCCGGCTCATGGGTGGTGAGGTCGGCGTGCAGAGCCTGCCCGGTGTGGGCAGCGAGTTCTGGGTGCAGTTGCCGCTCTCGCTCAAGCTGCACGATTCATCCGACCGGGCCGCCGGGCGGCTGCAGGTGTTTGTGGTGGGTGAACTCGCGGGCGGGTCGCGCCCGCTGGAGGTCGCCGCGCTGGAGCTGGGCTGGCAGACCGTGCGCATGGAGCGCGTGGTCGACGCCCTGGCCGCGCTGGAGCAGCGCCGAGCCCGCGCCGAGCCCTGGCCCGAGGTGCTGATCGTCGATGGCCATGGCGAGGCGCACGACCCGCGTCTCCTGCAAGCCGCGCGCCTGAAAGACCCCACGCTGCCCGCCGCCGTGGAACTGGCGCAGCCGGTGGACGCTCCCGCGCTGTTTGGCGCAGTGCACCAGGCCGTGCTGTCGCTGCGGGGCGAGGCCTGCCATGTGATCGACGCCACCCGGCTCGCCGCCGCCAGCCGGCAGTGGCTGCCCGGTGTGCGCGTGCTGCTGGTCGACGACAGCGATATCAACCTCGACATCGGCCAGCGCCTGCTCCAGCGCGAAGGCGCGGTGGTGCGCGTGTGCACCGACGGCCAGCAGGCGCTGGACCAGCTGGTCCGCGAGCCCGGCGCTTTCGACGTGGTGCTCATGGACGTGCAGATGCCCGACATGGACGGCCTGGAGGCCACGCGCCGCATCCGCCTGCAACCGGCGCTGGCCCGCCTGCCCATCCTGGCACTCACCGCCGGTGCGCTGGTTGAAGAACGTCGGCGCGCCATAGCCGCCGGCATGGACGGCTTCATGAGCAAGCCGCTGGACCCCACCATCCTGATCCGCAGCGTGCGCCGCGCCATCCAGGCCGCCACGGGGCGGGCGCCCGCGTTCGGGCGAGCCCGGACGAGCGACCCGGCCGGTGCGCAGGCCCCGGTGAGCTGGCCCCACATTGAAGGCATCGACGCGGTGGCCGCCGCCACCCGGTTGAGCAACGACGCAGTGCTGTTCATGGCCATGCTCGAACGCCTGCTCGGCGAGTTCGGTGATCTGGCCCAGCCCGAACCCATCGAGCCGGCACAGCGCGCGGCGCTGGCCGCGCGCGTGCACAAACTGCGTGGTGCGGCCGGCGCCGTGGGCGCCACCGCGCTGCACCGCACCGCCACCCGGCTGGAGGCCGTTTTGCGCACCGAGCAGGACGCACAACCCTCGCAGCAGGCGCTCGGCAGCGCCCTGACCGCGCTGGAGCAAGCCAGCCGCGACGTCTTGCTGGAGAGCCGGGCTGCGCGCCTGTCGTGGCACGGCGGACTGGACGCGAGCGAGCCGCCCTCGGCCGACGACATCGAAGAACTGGCGCAATTGCTGCGCACGCAAGACCTGGCGGCGCTGGACGTGTTCGAGAAACTCGCCCCGCGCCTGGCCCACCTGCTGGACGCACAGGCCTGCGAAGCGCTGCGCACGGTCGTGCTGGCGCTGGACTTCGCCCAGGCGCTCGCCCTGCTGCCCGAGCCTGCGATGCGGTGAAATCGTGCGATAACTCCGCACCACTTCAGACCCGCATCCCCTCAGAACACACCGCCCATGACCGACTGGAAGACCCAACAAATGATCAAGGCCTCGGGCTGGCCGCTGGCCCCCGAGTTGCTCGCACCCGGCGCCGATTTCAGCGCCCCGGCCGAGGGCGGCCTCGTGCCCTGGCACTGGGCCTGCAGCGAAGGCAAGACCGGGCTGGTGCGCTACATGCTGGACAACGGCGCCGACCCGCAAGACCGCACGCCAGCCGGCCAGGCCATGCTGCACATGGCGGCGCGCGCCCAGAGTTTTCAGGTGGTGATGCTGCTGATCGACGCACTCAAGGCCGGCGGTGCACCCGCACCCGAGGAAGGTCTGCGTTCCTTCCTCACCAAAACCTTCAGCAAGGGCCACCCCGACTCGAAGAACCGGCTTCAGCAGGCGCTCAAAGACTGGGACCGGCTGCAGCGCCAACAAAAAGGCCCCGGCACGTGAGTGCCGGAGCCCGGGCGCTGTTTCAGCAGCGGGGCTTGATGGCCCCCCAGCGGCTTCAGGCGCTTTGCTGGATGCCGGCCAGCAACCAGCCGCCGTTGGCATGGCGCGGCTTGGTCAGGTGCCAGATCTCGTCGAAGCTCTCCGCCAGCGCGGCGCCGTTCTCGCGCGTCTCGCCGGTGAAGCGCACGCTCACCACGTACAGCGCTGGACCCTCTTCCACTTCCAGCACTTCGGCGTTGATTTGCACCACGTCGGTGTGCTGGGTGGCAGCGCCCCGATCGCTCAGGTCCATCTGCAGCTCGGCAAACATCTCCGGCGTCGTGAAGGCGCGGATGTCGTCCAGGTTGCCCGCGTCGTTGGCGGCCTGCAGGCGGATGAAGTTGACCTTGGCGTTGCGCTCGAAAGCGGCCACGTCGAAGTCGGCCGGGATGCTGCTGGCAACACCACCACCCACCGCGCTGCCGATCATGGAGCCACCACCGGCGTTCAACGGCGTGCGCAGGGCATTCGCGTCGGGCGTGCTCTGGCGATTGGCACCCGCAGCCGCGTAGGCCAAACCACCCGAGCCACCTTGCTGGGCCTGTGCGCGTTTGCGCATGATGAAGCCGAACACGGCAACAGCAGCGGCAATCAGCAGGCCGATCATCAGCATGTTGGCCATGCCTTCGCCAAAGCCCAGGTGCGAGGCCAGCGCCATGAGGCCAATGCCGGCGGCGAGACCCGCGATCGGGCCCATCCAGCTGCGGCCAGTGCCGGCTGCGGCAGCGCCTGCACCAGCGGCTGCCGGTGTGGCGGTGGGTGCAGCGGGCGCCTTGGCCGGCGGCGCGGACTGGCGCTGCATGCCGAACGACTTGCCGCCGCCCATGCGTTTGGCTTCGGCGTCGAAATGCGCCGCGCCCAGGCCGAGGGTCATGACCACGGCGAGCAGGGAAATCCACTTTTTCATCAGAGTCTCCTTCAAGAAAAATTGAGTACCCCGGAGGGTAGGCGCGTTGAGGGTTCTGAAAAAGCAGAGATATCAGGACAATCAGTTCGGAAAAGCAAGCGGCGGGCGCGTCACCGCGTCCGGGGTGCCGCTGGATGCACGTCAAAACCGGCCGCCAACGCCACCCGCAACCAGGCCACGAACGCCGACACCGAACGCGGCACATGGCTGGCGTAGGGCCGCACCGCATAGATCTGGGCGCTGAACGTGCCCACCGACGCCCAGCCCTTGAGCACCTCCACCAGCTGGCCCGATTGCAGCGCCGCTTGCGCGCTGAAATCGGGCACCAGCGCAATGCCCAGGCCCGCCATCGCCGCGTCGCGCAGGGCCTCGCTGTTGTTGGCGCTGAACGGGCCGGTCACCGGCACCGTGACGCGCTGGGCCTGCGCCTTCTTGCGCCCCTCGGTGGGCGTGAAGTGCCAGGCCGATGTGTCCTGCGCGCGCGGGTAGTGCAGGCAGGCGTGTTGGGCCAAGTCCTGGGGGGCGGCCGGCGTGCCGTGGTGGCGCAGGTACTCGCGGCTGGCCACCAGCACCGAGCGTGTGCTGCACAGCGGCCAGGCCACGTGGGTGTCGGGCGGCGAGGCGGTGTGGCGGATCGCGAGATCAAAGCCCTCGGTGGCCAGCGAACTCAGCCGGTCCGACATGTGCAGCTCCAGCCGGATGCGGGGATGCGCCTGCAAAAACGACGCGATTCTGGGCACCAGTTGCTGGCGCGCAAACGCCACCGGCGCGGTGACGCGCACCAGCCCCGCCGGCTCGTCGGCGAGGTCGCGCACGCTGGAGAAGCTCTGCGCAATGCGCTCGAACGGGTCGCGCAGGCCGTCCACCAGCTGCTGGCCCGCCTCGGTCAGGCGCACGCTGCGTGTGGTGCGCTGCACCAGGGGCACGCCGGCGGCCCGCTCCAGCTCGCTGATGCGCTGGCTCATGGCGGCCTTGCTCACGCCCAGGCGTTGCGCCGACGCGGTGTAACTGCCTTGCTGCGCCAGCACGGTCAGCCAGTGCAGGTGCATCCAGAGGGCTTCGACTTTTTTCTCATCCATGCCCGGATTGTTCACCATTTCAAACAATCAGTTCAGGCTGTGCCACTAGGCGAGGGGGTGTGTGGTGCCTACACTGCGCTCACTCCCAGCACTACCCCAACGAGACCACCATGGCCAACACCCCCCGCTCGATCGACCATTTCATTCACGGCCAGGTGGCTCAAGGCACCTCGTCGCGCCGCCAGGACGTGTTCAACCCCGCCACCGGCGCCGTCAGTGGCCAGGTCGCGCTGGCCAACGTGGCCGATGTGGACGCCGCCGTGGCCGCCGCGCAGGCCGCGTTCCCGGCCTGGGCCGACACGCCACCCATTCGCCGGGCGCGCGTGATGTTCAAGTTTTTGGAGCTGGTGAACCAGCACAAGGACGAGCTGGCCCACCTGATCACCGCCGAGCACGGCAAGGTGTTCACCGACGCGCAGGGCGAGGTGGCGCGCGGCATCGACATCATCGAATTCTCTTGCGGCATTCCGCAGCTGCTCAAAGGCGACTTCACCGACCAGGTGTCCACCGGCATGGACAACTGGACGCTGCGCCAGCCGCTGGGCGTGGTGGCCGGCATCACGCCGTTCAACTTCCCCGTGATGGTGCCCATGTGGATGTTCCCGGTGGCGATTGCTGCGGGCAACACCTTCATCTTGAAGCCCAGCCCGATCGATCCGTCGGCCTCGTTGCTCATGGCCGAGCTGTTCAAGAAGGCCGGCCTGCCCGACGGCGTGTTCAACGTGGTGCAGGGCGACAAGGAAGCCGTGGACGCGCTGCTGGTGCACCCCGACGTGAAGGCCATCAGCTTCGTCGGCTCCACGCCCATTGCCAACTACATCTACGAGACCGGTGCCCACCACGGCAAGCGCGTGCAGGCCCTGGGCGGCGCGAAGAACCACATGGTGGTGATGCCCGACGCCGACCTGGACCAGGCGGTGGACGCGCTGATTGGCGCGGCCTACGGCTCGGCGGGCGAACGCTGCATGGCGATCAGCGTGGCGGTGCTGGTGGGCGATGTGGCCGACAAGATCATGCCCAAGCTGATCGAGCGCACCAAGGCGCTGAAGGTGCTCAACGGCACCAACCTGGCCGCCGAGATGGGCCCCATCGTCACGGCTGCGGCGCACCAGCGCATCACCGGCTACATCGAGGCGGGTGCGAAAGAAGGCGCGCAGATGTTGGTGGACGGCCGCGTGTTCGACGCTGCGCAAACCGGCGACGGTTGCTCAGGAGGTTTCTGGATGGGCGGCACGCTGTTCGACCATGTGACGACCGACATGAAGATCTACAAGGAAGAGATCTTCGGGCCGGTGCTGAGCTGTGTGCGCGTGCCCGATTTTGCGCAGGCTGTGAAGATCATCAACGACCACGAGTTCGGCAACGGCGTGAGCTGCTTCACCCGCGACGGCAACGTGGCGCGCGAATTCGCCCGCCGCATCCAGGTGGGCATGGTCGGCATCAACGTGCCGATCCCGGTGCCCATGGCCTGGCACGGTTTTGGTGGCTGGAAGAAGAGCCTGTTCGGCGACATGCACGCCTACGGCGAAGAGGGTGTGCGCTTCTACACCAAGCAGAAATCGATCATGCAGCGCTGGCCGGAGAGCATCGGCAAAGGCGCCGAATTTGTCATGCCGACAGCCAAGTGAAGCAGGGCCGGGCGTGAGCGACGGCAACAGTCCCTACGACCCGGTCAACGGTGACTGGCAAACGCTGATCACTGTGTTCAGCCCGACCGAGGCGTATTTGCTGCGCGGCGTGTTGCAGGCCGCCGGTGTACCAGCGGCCGTGGCGGATGCGCATCTGGTGCAGGCCTACACGCTGCTGGCGGGTGCCATCCCTGTGCGGGTTCAGGTGCCCGAGCACAGACAAGCACAGGCCAAAGCGGTGCTGGCGGCGTTCGAGCGCGGCGAGTACGGACTGAGCGACGACCACCCTGGCGAGGAGACGCCTCCATGAACAACACCACCTTCGACTTCATCGTCATCGGCGCCGGCACCGCGGGCTGCCTGCTGGCCAACCGGCTGAGCGCCGACGCGTCCAAACGTGTGCTGCTCGTTGAAGCCGGCCGCAAGGACGACTACCACTGGATCCACATCCCGGTCGGTTACCTGTATTGCATCGGCAACCCGCGCACCGACTGGCTCTACCAGACCGAGCCCGACCCGGGGCTCAATGGCCGCCGGCTGCGTTACCCGCGCGGCAAGGGCCTGGGCGGCTGCTCCAGCATCAACGGCATGATTTACATGCGGGGCCAGAGCCGCGACTACGACCAGTGGGCGCAGCTCACCGGCGACGACGACTGGCGCTGGGACGCCTGCCTGCCCGACTTCAAGGCGCACGAAAACCACCACCGGCTCGATGCCGCACAAGACCCGGAATTCGCGAAGCTGCACGGCCACGGCGGTGAGTGGCGCATCGAAAAACAGCGCCTGCGCTGGGATGTGCTCGACGCGTTTTCGCAAGCCGCCCAACAGGCCGGCGTGCCCGCCACGGCCGACTTCAACAGCGGCAGCAACGAGGGCGTGGGCTACTTCGAGGTGAACCAGAAAAGCGGTTGGCGCTGGAACGCCTCCAAAGCGTTTTTGCGCCCGGCGCAGGGCCGCCCCAACCTCACCGTGTGGACCGAAACCGCCACCGACCGGCTGGTGCTGGAGCGCGACGGCAATGTTCAACTGCGCTGCGTGGGCGTGGAGCTCTTGCGCGGCGGGCAGCGCGTGCGCGTGTCGGCCACGCAAGAGGTGGTGCTGAGCGCCGGCAGCGTTGGCTCGCCGGCCATTCTTCAGCGCTCGGGCATCGGCCCGGCCGCTTTGCTGCAGCAGCACGGCATCACAGTGCAACACCACCTGCCCGGTGTGGGCGAGAACCTGCAGGACCACCTGCAGATCCGCGCGGTGTTCAAGGTGCAGGGCGCGACCACGCTCAATGTGCTGGCCAACAGCCTGTGGGGCAAGGCCAAGATCGGCCTGGAGTACGCGCTCACGCGCAGCGGCCCCATGAGCATGGCGCCCAGCCAGCTCGGCGCCTTCACGCGCAGCGACCCGGCGCAGCCGTATCCGAACATCGAGTACCACGTGCAACCGCTCAGCCTGGACGCGTTTGGTGAACCGCTGCACAGCTTTCCGGCCTTCACCGCCAGCGTGTGCAACCTCAACCCCACCAGCCGCGGCCATGTGCGCATCACCTCGGCCTTGCCTGACGCCGCGCCGGCCATTGCACCGTGTTACTTGAGCACGCCCGAAGACCGCCAGGTCGCCGCCGACAGCCTGCGCGTGACGCGCCGCATCGTGGCCCAGCCGGCGCTGGCGAAATACCAGCCGCAAGAGCACAAGCCTGGCGTGCAGTTCCAGAGCGACGAGGAGCTGGCCCGGCTGGCCGGTGACATTGCCAGCACCATCTTCCATCCGGTGGGCACCACCAAGATGGGTACAGCCAACGACCCGATGGCGGTGGTGGACAGCCACCTGCGCGTGCGCGGTGTGGCCGGCCTGCGCGTGGTGGACGCGGGCGTGATGCCCACCATCACCAGCGGCAACACCAACAGTCCCACGCTGATGATCGCGGAGAAGGCCGCCAGCTGGATCAGGGCCGGGGTCTAACGGATTCCGCCGACGTAGCGCGATTCCGGGTCTTCGCCTTCTTTGCGCGGCGTGCCGAAAGCCGACAGCAAAGCCGACTCGATGAAGCCGCTGTTGGCCTGACCCGGCACCGAATTTGCGAAACCGCCCGAGCGTGGCGTGGGCGCGCGCTGAGCGGTTGCCGCACTGACCTGTCCTGCTTTCAAGGTGTCGGCTGCGGCCTGCAGCAAGGGCTTGCGCCCAGGTGCCGCGATCAGCGCAATGGCGGCTTCCAGCTTGTCGGCCAGGGCCAGCAAGTCGGCGTGCTCTTCCGACGTGGCCTTCTCGCGCGTGAAGCGCACGATCTCGCGCGCGTAGTCGGCGTTGGTGGTCAGCCACTCGGTGTCGGTCACGCGACCGGTCTTGCGCCGCAGCAACACATGCAGGTGCGCGGCCAGGGCAAAGACGTCGTTGGAGGTCATGGGCGTGGCGCCTCAGTGGCCGAGCTGTTCGTTGTGAAGAGAGACGTCCAGCCCCGCGCGCTCCTCGAACTCGCGCACGCGCAGCGTGGTGAAGCGCGAGGTGATCCACAGCACCACGGCCGTCATGACCAGGCTGTAGGCCAGCACGGCCACGCACGCGATCACCTGCGCCATGAGGCTCGATTCCACACCCGAGATCGCCGGGTCGGCCAGCAGGCCGGTGAGCAGCGCGCCCACCAGACCGCCCACGCCGTGCACGCCGAACACATCCAGCGAGTCGTCGGCGCGCAGCTTGCGCTTGAGCGCGGTGGCACCCCAGTAGCAGGCCACGCCAGCCACCAGGCCGATGATGAGCGCGCTGCGAGGCGTGACAAAACCGGCTGCCGGCGTGATGGCCACCAGACCCGCGACCACGCCTGAGCACAGGCCCAGCAGCGACGCGCGCTTGCGCGCCAGCCACTCGGCGCCCATCCACGAGAGCGCGCCCGCAGCCGCTGCGATGTGCGTGACCGCCATGGCCAGGCCGGCGCGGCCGTCGGCGGCCAGCGCGGAGCCGGCGTTGAAGCCGAACCAGCCCACCCACAGCAGGCCGGTGCCGGCCATGGTCAGACCCAGGTTGAACGGAATGAACGGCTCGCGGCCATAGCCCTCGCGCGGGCCCAGCGCGTAGGCGCAGACCAACGCGGCGGCGCCGGCGTTGATGTGCACCACCGAGCCGCCGGCAAAGTCCAGCGCGCCGAGCTGCGCCAGCCAGCCGCCCGGCTCCCACACCCAGTGGGCGATGGGCGCGTAGACCAGCAACAGCCACAGGCCGGTGAAGGTGAGCAGCGCGCCGAAGTGCATGCGCTCCACCAGCGCCCCCACCACCAGTGCGCAGGTGATGATGGCAAAGGTGAGCTGGAACATGGCAAACACCGATTCAGGCACGTGTTTGGCGATGTGGCTCACCGCCACCTGCCCGGTGGAGCCGAGGAACTCCATGCCCGAGAAACCCGCGCGCTCGAAGCCGCCGATGAAGCCACTGAGCGCCCCACCCGGCGTGAAGGCCAGCGAATACGCCACACCAAACCACAGCAGGCTGACCACCGCCGCGATGCCGACCACGCTGGCCATGGTGTTGATGACATTGAAGCGGCGCACCATGCCACCGTAAAAGAGGGCGATGCCCGGCAGCGTCATGAGCAACACCAGCGCGGTGCTGATCATGAGCCAGGCGGTGTCGGCACCCTGGATCGTGCTGACAGCCACCAGGCCGGGCGAGGTGAGCGCCGGGGCCACCGGCGCGGCGGGCGCCGTCTGGGCGGCCGCTGTCAGCGGCCCGAGCAGCGCTGCTGCAAATGCTGCGGTGAGGGCGGGGGGTGAAAGAAAGTTTCTCTGGTTGCGGAGTGGATGAAGAAGGGCAGTCACACGGTTCTGGTGCATTTTGTTACCTGTTTCCAACGACCCCGGGGCCAGTGCATCAACTGTGCCAAGGGTTGTCCCGGCCAAGGGAAAGCCCGGATGCACAGCACTGGTGCGAGCCGATACAGTGCGTGCACTCGCTCCAGCGCCCTGCGCTGGTGACCGCGGGGGACCGAGGAGACAACCCAGTCCAACCAGAAAAAATCGTTCAGCGTCCCCAGAGATGCCAGATTTCTCAAACCGACCCTTGTGGGTCGGTTTTTTTTCGCCGGTACGTGGCAGCGACAATCCACACATGGAATTGTTTTTGGTCTCGCTGGCTTCGTTTTTTGCCGGCTTCGTGGATTCGATCGTGGGCGGCGGAGGCCTCATCCTCGTGCCGGCGCTGTTTGCCATGTTTCCCACCACCCACCCGGCCACGCTGTTCGGCGTGAACAAAGGGGCCTCGGTGTGGGGCACGGCGGCGGCCACCCTGCAGTACGCCCGGCGCGTGAACATGCCGTGGCACGCGCTGCTGCCGGCAGCGGCGGTGGGCTTTGCAGGCTCCATGGCAGGTGCGTGGACGGTGACCGTGATCTCACCCGACTTTTTGCGCCGCGCATTGCCCTTGGTGCTGATCGGCGTGCTGGCCTACACGCTGGCGCGCAAGGACCTCGGGCGCCACCACGCACCGCGCTTCAGCGGCCGGCAGGAAGCCGCCGCCGCCTGCGTGCTGGGCGCCACCATCGGTTTTTACGACGGCTTTTTCGGCCCCGGCACCGGCAGCTTCTTCGTGTTCCTGTTCGTGCGCTGGCTGGGTTACGACTTCCTGCACGCCAGCGCCAGTGCCAAGCTCATCAACACCGCCACCAACCTCGCCGCGCTGACGCTCTTCGCCTGGAAGGGCCATGTGTGGTGGCACTTCGTGCTGGCCATGGCCGTGGCCAATGTGGTGGGCAGTTTGCTGGGCACGCGCCTGGCGCTCAAACACGGCAGCGGCTTCGTGCGCATCGCCTTCATCGTGGTGGTGTCGGTGCTGATCCTGAAGACAGCCTATGACGCCTGGTTCAAGGCCGTCTGATGAGGATCAAATCTTCTTGATCGTCGCCAGCTTTTTCGTGATCACCTCGAAGCGCGAGATCAGTGCCTTCACCTCCTCACCCGTCATGCCGAAAGCCTCGGCGGCTTCGATGAGCTGATCCTTCCTGAGTCGGGCGAACTCGTCGCAGATGGCCTTTGGAATGGCATCGGGCCAGAGCGCCACGATGGCGCGTGTCTTCGGGTTCATGAAGATCGCGTCATCCAGAATCTTGCTCCCGAACGCTGTGTCCCAGTCAATCGCCTGGATGACATCGGGCTGCTTGCCCCGGACGATGTACTGGCCGACATGCCGGTCGTAATCGCCGACCACCATGCTCAGCAACAGGATGCGGATGTAGTCGTTCCGGAATCGTTCGGTCACGCGTCCCGTCCACATCTCCATCCGGATGACGCCATCCGACATCGATTCTTGCCAAAGCTTGCCCAGGGACAGGCTGTTCATCAGGCGTTTCTTCAGCGAGGTGCCCTTGACGAGCGGAGCCACCAGACAGGGTTGCCCGCCCGCCATGGCGAGCGTGAGTTTCGGCGTGACATCCCATTGGAGCAACCCATGCGCGATGTGGCTGGTCAACAGGCATCGCATTTCCCGCCGGGGCATGTGCGGGTCCATGCCGGTCAGGTCGCTGAGTCGATTGAGATCCACTTCAGCGGCGGGTGGGAAGCACTTGTAGATGTACTGGCCGCCCTGCGGCGAGGTGAACTCCGCGACCAAGGCGTTGCTGGCGCCACTCTCCCTGATGTCGGCGGTGGGAAACCTCAGTGAGGGTTTGTTGTCGGTGGGCCATGTCTGATCGATAAAGGGAATGCCCGCCGCCGTCCACGCCAACTGAGTGTCGATGGCCAACTCTTTGGGCGTACCCGCCTTGATCATGAGGTCAAAAAACACCTCCTTCTGACGCGCGGGGGGCCAATGCCAATCGATGTGATTGCCGGGCTGCTCCGTGCTCTGGCGTGCGGAGACATGCTCCCCGGCTGGGTACAGCAGATGGAAGGCGTATTCGGTGAAGCTGTTGACGTAGGACTGCGTGGCCTGGGTCACACCCTGGATCGCGTCTTTGACCATCGAATGGGCGCTCGTCTGGGGCGCATCGGCGGGCACCGGCGTTTCGCGCGGAAACGACGGGTCGATGTCGGTGCGCGTGGCCTTGATCTGGGCGAGGATGCGAGCGTGCTTCTCGGGCGTCCAGCGTGGCCGGTGCGATACGACCGTGCCAGGCACACGCGTCGAGCCCGACGTGTGCCCGCGCGGGCTGGGCATGCGGAACACCGGGTTTTGCCAGTTGAAAGGATCTGCGGGGCCCTCTGACAGGAGACCGGAAGCACCGGCAGTGGTGGTGGTGTTGGTGGAGCTGGTGAATTCCATGGCAGTGAGTGTCTTGCTGTGTGTTGCGGAGGTTGCGGTCAGAGCGATTGCTGCCACTGCAGCGCCTGGGAAGCGGCTGAGCGCATCACGTTGCCCAGCGCCTGCACGAAGACCGGGTCACCGGACACGTCCGTGCTGAAGGCGTAGAGCAGGTCGCCATCGCTCACACCGAATGCCGCGGTGGACGCCTGGCGCATCAGTTCCACGTTTTGCGCCACAACGCCGCGAAGCACTTCGGGCAGGTGGTCGGACGGAATGGGGCCGAACAGGAAGCACACCGTGATCCGGTCGGCGTTCCCGGTGTCGGGAATCACGGTGACGTCGACGTCGTCGATTTCGAGACGAAGGACGTCGTTGGTGTGGGTGGCCGACTTCTTGAAGCTGGGGCCGAGTTTCAGCAGGGATATTTCGAGATCGGAGAGTCTCATGGCGGTGATTCCGGGGTCTGGACGTTGAGTTGCGATGTCCCCTTGTGCAGGGGAGATCAGCGTCGCAGAGATCGCCAGGCAGGGGTATCCAGCGCAGGGCCTAGCGCGGCCGGCGCAGTGGGATCCAACGGTGTGATGCTGCCGGCGTTTGCCAGTTCAAGGCGCGGTGGGCGCTCCAGGCGGCCAAGGCATGGTGCTGGCCTTGAGTGGCGTTCCCATCGGCGCCGAAGCCTGCCCCACGCTCACCGCCGCCAGGTCCTGCGGATTCGGGTACTGGTCCAGCAGCAGGTAGTCAAACACACGCCGTGCGATCGGCGCGGCGGACGCGGCGCCGAAGCCGGCGTTTTCCACCACCACCGCAATCGCCACGCGGGGCTGGTCGATCGGGGCGAAGGCCACGTAGAGCGCGTGGTCGCGCTGGTGCTCTTCGAGTTTGCGGGCGTCGTAGCGGTCGCGCTGGCCGATGGTCACGGCCTGCGCCGTGCCGGTCTTGCCGCCGCTGGCGTAGCCGGCGCCGGCAAACACGCGGGTGGAGGTGCCTTCGGTGGTCACGGCCTGCATGGCCTCCAGCACGGTGCGCACGTTCTCGGGCTTGTAGCCCAGGCTCACCGCGGGTGGCGTGGGCAGCGGGCTGCGCTCGCGGGTGATCACGTTTTCGGTCGCCATGGTGAGGTGGGGTGCATGCTTCACGCCGCCGTTGGCCAGCGTGGCCATGGCATGGGCGAGCTGCAGCATGGTGAAGCTGTTGTAGCCCTGGCCAATGCCCAACGAGATCGTCTCGCCGGGGTACCAGCGCTGCTGGTCCGGGCGCTTGTAGGTGTTGCGCTTCCAGGCCTGGCTGGGCAGCACGCCGCGCACTTCGCCGCGCAGGTCGATGCCGGTGATCTGGCCAAAGCCCAGCGGCTTCATGAAGTCGTGCATGGCGTCCACACCCATCTCGTTGGCCAGCGAGTAGTAGTAGGTGTTGCTCGACTTCACGATGCTGCGCTTCATGTCCACCGCGCCCAGGCCGCCGTCGCCGTGGCTGCGGAAGCGGTGGTTGCCGAACATCCAGAAGCCCGGGTCGTTGATGACGGTCTGCGCCGAGCGGGTGCCGGTTTCCAGGGCGCCCAGCGCCATGAAGGGCTTGTAGGTGGAGCCCGGCGGGTAGGTGCCGCGCAGGGCGCGGTTGAGCAGGGGCTTGTCCAGCGATTCGTTGAGCGCGCGCCAGTTCTCCACGTCGATGCCTTCGACGAAGAGGTTGGGATCGAAGGTGGGTTTGCTCACGAAGGCCAGCACTTCGCCGGTGCGCGGGTCGATGGCCACCAGCGCGCCGCGCCGCTCGCCGAACATGTCCTCGATCAGCTTCTGCAGCTGGATGTCGATCGACAGCACCACCGTGTCGCCGGGGGTGGCGGGCGTGTTGGCCAGCGAGCGCACCGCACGGCCACCGGCCGAGGTTTCCACGCGCTCGAAACCCGTGATGCCGTGCAGGGTCTGCTCGTAGCTCTGTTCGGCGCCGAGCTTGCCGATGTACTCGGTGCCGCGGTAGTTGGCCTGGTCTTCTTCGGCCCAGTCGGCGATCGACTCTTTCTCGCGCTGGTTGATGCGCCCGATGTAGCCGATCACGTGGCTGGCGGTTTCACCATTGGGGTACTGGCGCAGCAGGCGCGCGCGCACGTCCACGCCGGGGAAGCGGTAGCGCTGCACGGTGAAGCGCGCCACTTCTTCGTCGGTGAGGCGGGTGCGGATGGGCAGCGAATCGAAGCTGTGCGACTCTTCGAGCAGCTTGCGAAAGCGGCGCTGATCGCGCGGGGTGATCTCCATCAGCTGACCCAGTTGCGCAATCGTGGCCTCCATGTCGAGCACACGCGAGGGCGTGATCTCCAGCGTGTACGCCGAGTAGTTGGTGGCCAGCACACGGCCGTTGCGGTCCACGATCTGGCCCCGGTTGGGCACCACCGGAATCACCGCCGTGCGGTTGCTCTCGGCCTGCGCCAGCAAGTCGTCGTGGCGCACCACCTGCAGGTAGACCATGCGCGCGGCGACCAGGCCAAACGCGAACACCACCGCCAGTCCGATCACCAGCAAACGGGTGCGGAACTGGGCCAGGTCGGCTTCGACGTTGCGCAGTTCGGTCATGGCTACAACGGTCTGTTGTCGTCGGGGTTGGGGGCGCGTCGTTGCGGGGCGAGGAGCAAAACGCTCACCACCGGCCACAGCATGGCTTCGAGCACCGGCGCAATGAAGTAGGTCAGCCCCGGAAAGCTGCCGCCCGAGGCCATGCGCACCATCAACTCCAGCAGGTGGGCAGCCACGAACAGCGGCAGCACCTGCACCGCCTGGTTGGGCACGCCGAACCACAACAGCCGGCGGTGCATCGAGATGGCCAGAAAGCCGAGCGCTGTGTAGGCCAGTGCGTGCTGGCCGAGCAGGGCGCCCTGGTGCACGTCCATTGCCAGACCAAATGCAAACGCAACGCCCACGCCGATGCGCAGGGGCTGGTGCACGCTCCAGAACACCAGCGCCACCGCCAGCAGGTCGGGCACCCAGGCGGCGCGGCCCCACAGGCCCATGTTCACGAGCATGTTGAACATCAGGGCAGCGATCAGGCTGAACCAGATGAAGGCGGGGTTGGCGGGCAGCAGCAGCTGCTGGCCGGGACGCATGATCATGGTGCGCTGCTCCGGACACCCGGTCGATCGGTTGGACCCACGGCGCGGGTGGGCTCGGGCATGGGCGACGGGGGCAGGGCTGCGCCGGCAGGCGTCAGCACCAGCACATGCAGCGTGCCCTGCACCTGGGCCAGCGGTTCGGCCTCGATGCGCGAGAACGACGACTCGGCCTGGCGCTCCACCAGCGTCACACGCCCCACCGGCAGGCCGGGCGGGTACACGCCGTCCACGCCGCTGGTGGTGAGCAGGTCGCCCTGGGCGATGTCGGCGCTGGCCAGCGTGTAGCGCAGCTCCATGCCGTCGCCTTTGGTGGAGGGTTGGCCGTAGGCCACGCTGCGCACGCCGGTTCGCACATTGAGCACGGGTATGGCCATGTCGCGGTCGATCAGCAGGCTCACCTCGGACACCAGCGGGTACACCCGCGTGACCTGACCGAGCACACCGCTCTCGTCGATCACCGGCGAGCCCGCCTGCACGCCTTGCGTCTGGCCACGGTCGATCACGATCTTGCGCGAGTACGGGTCGGCCGCGTCGTAGAGCACCTGCGCGCCCATGGCCTGCGTGCCGACGCGCTCGCGCATGGCCAGCAGGGCGCGAAGGCGCTGGTTTTCCAGCGCCATCTGCTCCAGCTGCAAGGTGCGATCGGCCTGCGTGGCCAGGCGCTTGAGTGCGTTGCCTTCGCTTTGCTGGGCGCTGTGCAGCGAAGTGAAGTAACCACCCAGGCCGGCCACGGCCTGCACCGGCTGCAACACCAGCCACTGCGCCGGGTACAAGGCGGTGGCGATGCCGGCGCGCACCGGTCGCGCCACTTCAAAGCGCAGGTCGGCGACCATGAGGAACAGCGCCAGCGCGCTGAACACCACCAGTTTGGACAGGGCCGACGGCCCCTGCTTGAAGAAGGGGGGCGGGGTGCGGTCCAGGGTGCCCAGTGGCATGACGCTCGGGGTGGGTCTGGTGGTGTGTGGGTGGGCGTGCGCCGGGGTGCGGCGCCTGCCTTATTCGCTGGTGAAGATGGTGCCCAGGCGCTCCATGCGCTCCAGGGCCATGCCGCAACCGCGCACCACGCAGGTCAGCGGCTCTTCGGCCACCAGCACCGGCAGGCCGGTTTCTTCGGCCAGCAGGCGGTCCAGGTCGCGCAGCAGCGCGCCACCACCGGTGAGCATCATGCCGCGCTCGGCGATGTCGGCGCCCAGCTCGGGCGGCGTGTGCTCCAGCGCCATCTTGACCGCCGAGACGATGTTGTTCAGCGGGTCGGTCAGGGCCTCCAGGATCTCGTTGCTGGAGATGGTGAAGCTGCGCGGCACGCCTTCGGAGAGGTTGCGGCCCTTGACTTCCATTTCCTTGACTTCGGAGCCGGGGAAGGCCGAGCCGATCTGCTTCTTGATCGCTTCGGCCGTGGGCTCGCCGATCAGCATGCCGTAGTTGCGGCGAATGTAGGCAATGATGGCTTCGTCGAAACGGTCACCGCCCACGCGCACGCTGCCCTTGTAGACCATGCCGCCCAGCGAGATGACGCCCACCTCGGTGGTGCCGCCGCCGATGTCGACCACCATGGAGCCCGACGCGTCGGACACCGGCAGGCCGGCACCGATGGCCGCGGCCATGGGTTCTTCAATCAGGTAGACCTCGGAGGCGCCGGCGCCCAAGGCCGACTCGCGGATGGCGCGGCGCTCGACCTGGGTGGAGCCGCAGGGCACGCAGATGATGATGCGCGGGCTCGGCTTGAACATCGAGCGCGGGTGTACCATCTTGATGAACTGCTTGAGCATCTGCTCAGTCACGGTGAAGTCGGCGATCACGCCGTCCTTCATGGGGCGGATGGCCTCGATGTTGCCGGGCACCTTGCCCAGCATGGCCTTGGCTTCGTGGCCCACCGCCTGGATGGTCTTCTTGCCTTGCGGCCCGCCTTCGTGGCGGATCGAGACCACTGAGGGTTCGTCCAGCACGATGCCCTTGTTGCGGACGTAAATGAGGGTGTTGGCGGTGCCGAGGTCGATGGCCAGGTCGGTCGAGAATTGCCGACGGAAAGCTTCAAACATGGTGGGTGGATCCTGTGGAGCCGGAGCGTGGCATGGCGCGCTCCAAGCCGGAAATGAGGCCGAATGCGGGACCTGGGATGGAGCCAGAAGGTAGGCCGGACATCGGTTCTAAGTGTTTGATTCCAAGGCAAAAACCGTGGCGGCACGGGGTCTGCCGTTAAACCTTGGATAATACCGTATCCCCTGTGCACAACTGCACGCAAGCAGGCGCCATTTCTGCGATTTACAAGGCGTTTCAGCGCCTTTGACCGCTCTTGGGGGCGCCGCAGATCCCAACTTCCGGAACCACCTCGACATGTCCCTGACCCTGTCCGACATCGGCCGCATCGCCAACCTGGCGCGGCTGGAGCTCACCGAGCCGCAGAGCGAACGCATGCTGACCCAGCTCAACGGCTTCTTCGACACCGTGGAGCAGATGAACGCGGTGGACACCACCGGCGTGGAGCCGTTGGCCCACCCCACCGCCGTCATCGACCACGTCTCGCTGCGCCTGCGCCCCGACGTGGCGAGCGAACCCAACAACCGCGAAGCCAACCAGAAGAGCGCCCCCGCTGTTGAACGCGGCCTGTTCCTCGTGCCGAAGGTGATCGAATGAAAGCGCTTCACGATTTGGGCGCGCTGGAGCTCGCCGCCGCCATTGCCAACCAACAAACCAGCAGCGTCGAAGCCGCGCAGCACCTGCTGGCCCGCGCCAGGCAGTTCGCCTCGCTCGGCGCCTACCTCGCCTTCAACGAAGACGCCACGCTGGCCCAGGCGCGTGCCGCCGACGCGCGCATCGCCGCTGGCGAACGCACGCCGCTGCTGGGCGTGCCGCTGGCGCACAAGGACATCTTCGTCACCCAGGACTTCCCCACCACCGCCGGCTCCAAAATGCTCGCGGGTTACCAGAGCCCGTTCGACGCGACCGTGGTGCAGCGCCTGGGCGCACAGGGCGCCGTGTCGCTGGGCAAGCTCAACTGCGACGAGTTCGCCATGGGCTCGGGCAACGACAACTCCGCCTTCGGCCCGGTGCACAACCCCTGGGACGCCACGCGCGTGCCCGGCGGCTCCTCGGGCGGCTCGGCTGCGGCCGTGGCCGCGCGCCTGCTGCCGGCAGCCACCGGCACCGACACCGGTGGTTCGATCCGCCAGCCCGCCAGCTTCACCGGCATCACCGGCATCAAGCCCACCTACGGCCGCTGTTCGCGTTACGGCATGGTGGCGTTCGCCTCCAGCCTCGACCAGGCCGGCCCCATGGCGCGCAGCGCAGCCGACTGCGCCGCCTTGCTGACCGCGATGGCCGGCCCCGACATCGACCGCGACTCCACCAGCCTCGACCACCCCGCCGAGGACTACAGCGCGGCCATCACGCGCCCACGCGAAGGCGCCACCGCGGCCCAGCCGCTCAAGGGTCTGCGCATTGGTTTGCCCACCGAGTTTTTTGGTGCGGGCTGTGCGCCCGACGTGTTGTCCGCCGTGCGCGCGGCGCTGGCCGAATACGAAAAGCTGGGCGCCACGCTGGTGGACATTTCGCTGCCCCGCACCGAGCTCTCGATCCCGGTCTACTACATCATTGCGCCCGCCGAAGCGTCGAGCAACCTCAGCCGTTTCGACGGCGTGAAGTTCGGCCACCGCGCCGCGAAATACGACGACCTGCTCGACATGTACAAGAAGTCGCGCAGCGAGGCCTTCGGCCCCGAGGTGCAGCGCCGCATCATGATCGGCACCTACGTGCTGAGCCATGGTTACTACGACGCCTACTACCTCAAGGCCCAGCAGATCCGCCGCCTGATTGCGCAAGACTTTCAATCCGCCTTCGAGCGCTGCGACCTGATCGCCGGCCCCGTGGCGCCCACCGTGGCGTGGAAGATCGGCGAGAAGAGCGACGACCCGATGGCCAACTACCTGGCCGACATCTACACCCTGTCCACCAGCCTGGCCGGCCTGCCCGGCATGAGCGTGCCGGCGGGTTTTGGTGCTGGCGGCATGCCGGTGGGCCTGCAACTGGTGGGCAACTATTTCAAGGAGGGCGAGCTGCTGCACGCCGCGCACGCCTTCCAGCAGGCGACCGACTGGCACAGCCGTTCGCCCTCGGGATTCTGATCATGAGCAACACCCAAAAATCCCTGCTGGTGCAAGGCTACGAGGTCGTCATCGGCTTCGAGACCCACACCCAGCTCGCCACGCAATCCAAGATCTTCAGCCGTGCGCCCACCGCCTTTGGCGCCGAGCCCAACACGCAGGCCTGCGCGGTGGACCTCGCGCTGCCGGGCACGCTGCCGGTGATGAACCAGGGCGCGGTGGAGCTGGCCATTCGCCTGGGTCTGGCGCTGGGTTCGCACATCGCCGAGCAGAGCGTGTTCGCGCGCAAGAACTACTTCTACCCCGACCTGCCCAAGGGTTACCAGATCAGCCAGTTCGAGATCCCGGTGGTGCAGGGCGGCGAGGTCTCGTTCTTTCTCGGCGACGAGAAGAAGACCGTGCGCCTGGTGCGCGCGCACCTGGAAGAGGACGCGGGCAAGAGCCTGCACGAGGACTTCATTGGTCAATCGGGCATCGACCTCAACCGCGCCGGCACGCCGCTGCTGGAGATCGTGACCGAGCCCGACATGCGCTCCAGCGCCGAGGCCGTGGCCTACGCCAAAGAGCTGCACAAGATCGTGACCTGGATCGGCATCTGCGACGGCAACATGCAGGAAGGTTCGTTCCGCTGCGACGCCAACGTGTCGGTGCGCAAGCCCGGCGCCCCACTGGGCACGCGCCGCGAGATCAAGAACCTGAACTCGTTCAAGTTCATGCAGCAGGCCATCGACTATGAAGTGCGCTGGCAAATCGAGGAGATCGAGGACGGCCGCGCGATCCAGCAGGCCACGGTGCTGTTCGATCCCGACACGGGCGAAACGCGCGCGATGCGCACCAAGGAAGACGCAGCGGACTACCGCTACTTCCCCGACCCGGATTTGCCACCGCTGGTGATTGCGCGGGAGTGGGTGGAGCGGGTGCGCAGCGAAATGGACGCACTGCCTCGCGATGTCGCAGCGCGCTATGTGCGGGAATACGGGCTTTCCGAATATGACGCCTCCATGCTGACGCAGAGCAAGGCGACCATGGTCTATTTCCAGAACGTGCTCGTGCACACCGTGCCTGCCAAGCTGGTCAGCAACTGGATCATGGGAGAGATGTCGCGTCGGCTGAACGCCGATGGAATCACCATCGATGCAGCGCCCGTTCAGCCCAAGCAACTTGCTGACCTTGTTCGCGCCATCAACGTGGGCACCATCAGCAACAACGCCGCCAAGCAGGTCTTCGATGAACTATGGAAGCAGCCTCTCGCCGTCGGCTCAATGAGCGCGCGAGAAGAAGGCTCAGACACATTCAGTGGAATTGGAGAGGTTGACGCCATCATCGAAGCCAAGGGCCTCAAACAGATGAACGACACCGGCGCGCTGGAAAAGATCATCGACGAGGTGATGGCCGCCAACGCCGACAACGTGGCGCAGTTCCGCGCCGGCAAGGAAAAAGCCTTCAACGCGCTGGTGGGTCAGGTCATGAAAGCCAGCAAGGGCAAGGCCAACCCGCAGCAGGTCAACGACGTGCTGCGCCAGAAACTGCAGTGAATTGAACCCGCCTGAAAAGGGCGGGCTTCAGCGCTTGACCGCGCTGCCACCCGTGGCGGCTGCGGTCGGAGGCCAGAGCTGGCGCAGCTTGGCCAACTCTTCGTCAAAGCGCTGGTTGATGCGCAGCTTTTCCTGGGCCTGCTCGTCCAGAAACCGCTTCTGCACCACCATCTGCTTGTCGCTGTCTTCGAGCTTGCGGCGCAGCCAGAACGGCGCCTTGCTCGGATCGGCCAGGTAGAACTCCATCTCGGTTTCCACTTCCTTGCGCTGCTGCCTCAGCGCCACTTCGCGCTTGTTCACCGCCGCAATCACCTCGTCGATCTGGGCCAGTGCTTCGGCGCGCTCCTTGTCATGCACCACCTGGTTCGGGTAGCGGATCAGCAAGGCGCGCTCACGGCGTTTCTCTTCTGCCGCACGGGCCTTGATCTCGTTTTCAGCGCGTTGCTTGTCTTCAATCTTCGCGCGCTCGTCGGCGGTGTAGCTGGGCGGCACCACCTGGCGCACGATGCCGGTCTTGCCCAACTGCTGTTGCTCGCGGTCCAGGCATTCCACGATCGGCCGGTCCGAGGTGATGCGCCGGCCCTTGCCGTCTGTGCAGGCGTAGATGCCCTGGGCCTGTGCGCTGGCCAGGGTCCACAGGCCGGCGCTCACCACCCAGGCGCAGGCGCTGAGCTGGAAGTCTGTGGATGAGCGGTCTGTGGTCATGAGGTGGGTTCAGTTCACACCGTAGCGCAGGCGGTAGGCCTGCACCCGCTGGCGGTGCGCATCAAGCTCTGCCCCGGTGTGTGCGTTCAGATACTGCAGCAAATCCGCCAGGGTGGCAATTGCACAGACTTGCAAGCCGAGCTGGCGCTGGACATATTGCACGGCACTGTGATCCACGTCGCGAACCAGGCCGTCCGGCCCGACCTCGGTCGCCTTCTCCTGCCGGTCCAGCGCGATCGCCACCGCGTGCGGCGTGGCCCCGGCGGCACGGATCAGGGCGATGGATTCGCGCGCGGCGGTGCCGGCGGACATCACGTCGTCGACGATCAGCACCCGGCCCTGCAGCGGCGCGCCCACCAGCGTGCCACCCTCGCCGTGGGCCTTGGCTTCCTTGCGGTTGTAGGCAAACGGCACGTTCAGGCCCAGACGCGAGAGTTCGATGGCGAGTGCAGCGCCCAGCGGAATGCCCTTGTAGGCCGGGCCGAAGATCATGTCGAACTCGACACCGCTGGCGATCAGGGCCTTTGCATAGAATTGTGCGAGCCGCGCGAGCTTGGCGCCGTCGTCGAACAGGCCGGCGTTGAAGAAGTAGGGTGAAAGCCGCCCCGCCTTGGTCTTGAATTCGCCGAAGCGCAGCACGCCAGCGTCCACACAGAATTGCACGAATTCCTGCGCGAGCGCAGCGTCCGGGGCGCCCGCATGGGCCGCGCCTGTATCCAACACCATGGGGGTTTCCTTGTTCAAACTGACCAGCCTCAACCTCAACGGCATCCGCTCCGCCACCACCAAAGGCCTGGAGACATGGCTCGCCGCGCACCAGCCGGATTGTATTTGTGTGCAGGAGGTCAAGGCGCAGGAGAGCGATGTGAGCGGGCGCTTCGAAGAGCTCGCCGGTCTGCGCGGCCATTTTCACTTTGCGCAGAAAAAAGGCTACTCGGGCGTGGGCGTGTACACCCGCCACGAACCCAGCGACGTGATCACCGGTTTCCGCTGCGAGGAGTTCGACGCCGAAGGCCGCTACACCGAACTGCGCTTCGACACCCCGGGCCGCAAGCTCTCGCTGATCAGCGCCTACTTCCCCAGCGGCTCGTCAGGGCCCGAGCGGCAAGAGGCCAAGTACCGGTTTCTCGCGGCGTTCCACCCGCACCTGATGGCGCTCAAGGGCGAGCGCGAATTCATCTTGTGTGGCGACGTGAACATCGCCCACCAGCAGGCTGATTTGAAGAACTGGCGCAGCAACCAGAAGAACAGCGGCTTCCTGCCCGAAGAGCGCGCCTGGATGACCACGCTGCTCACCGACGGCGGTCTGGTCGACGTGTACCGCCGCCTGCAGCCCGACACCACCGACACCTGCTACACATGGTGGAGCAACCGCGGCCAGGCCTACGCGAACAACGTGGGCTGGCGGCTTGATTACCACCTGGCCACGCCGGCCCTGGCGGCGCTGGCGCGCACGGAGCAGATCTACAAGGACGTGAAGTTCAGCGACCACGCGCCGATCACGATCGGGTACGACCTGAGTTTGTGATGACAACGGTGGATGGGGCTTGAACGCACCCGATGGCGCGGCTGTTTGACGCTCTGCAAGCACCATGCGCACAATATGC
>NZ_JBLYYB010000030.1:0-7516 GCF_048549895.1 Hydrogenophaga sp. | reverse complement strand
CGTTTGGCCATGAAACGCATTCTAGGGTGGAAACGCGCCCATCGGTCTTCCACCAATGGTGGGATTTCTGGCTGTTGGTTTGCTTGTTACAACGACAGCCGCTACGTTGTTCTTTTTGAAGAACACTTTGAATCCTTTAATACCTTTAGACCGGCACAACCCCAGTGTTTATGCGGCCTGCAGAGCGGTGAGGTGACCATCAATGGGAACAACGGTGACCGGTTATGGGCTCTCAGGTCATTGGATATGGGATCGGAGTGACCACCTATGGGTCGCAAGGTGACTGGATTTGGGTCTGAGGTGACCATCTATGGGATATCCACGTGGGTGACCAGTTATGGGAGCAGCTCGGCGCAAGCTCAGGAGCACCTCTTCAGCGTGTCCTGTTGTCGCATTTGCGCAATAGGTGACCGAATATGGGAACCCCGCAAGCCAGTCGGGTATTGGCGCAACCACTTTCCAAAGTGGGACTCGAGGTGACCGTTTATGGGAAATGCTTGAGGTGACCATTTATGGGAGGTCATGCTTACTTCGATGGATCAGGGCTACTCGCTGGTGACCATCTATGGGAGGTGGTTCTGGTGGGTTGCTCCCATGCGCCGGCCCTTCTCCAAGGGAATCTCAGTGCATGGTGGAAGGTTATGGGAGGCAGTAGAGCCAGGTCGACATGGTGCCGTCCAGCACAGGGTGACCATTTATGGGAAACCGTCAAGGTGACCATTCATGGGAACTTGGGCGAGTCTGGAAGCTACTCGTCAACCTGGGTGGAAGCAGTACGAGGCTCATTGGGTGACCATTTATGGGAAATGCTGGCGTGGTTCGAGCCCGGCCTGGGCTGATCCATCAGCTCTTAGGTCGCCACCTTTGGTGCGTTCAACTCGATTTGGCCGCTCCAAGGTGACCACTTATGGGACGTTTTTCCCCGAAAACTTACTTCTAAGCCCTGTGCGCGGGCCAAAAGGTGAAGTGAGGTGACCACTTATGGGATGCAAGACGGTCATTTTTGACGGTTTTCCCATAGCTGGTCACCTTTGTCGGTGATAACGGGGTGTCACCCAGCAGTTAGGTGGGGCCGACAGAGAGACGAACCGTGATATGGGCCGCTTTTTGGCACCTACCACGGTAGCGAGTGCTCACAGTGCAGGAATGGTGGAAGGGGAGTTGAGGCCTGATCTTGCCGTGCTTCAACTCATTTGTCGCGCCAAGGTGACCAGTTGTGGGACGGGTCCAGCTGCGGCTTCCTTGGCAAATCAGGTGCTTGCAACTCCCTTTTTGGCCATGAAGTCTTCCAAGGCCTTCACCAGGACTGTGCGCACTTCCGGCATCTCGGCCTCGGTGAGGCCAGCGAGCGTGAGGTCGACCCGTCCCTTGCGGGTGAACATCTTGATTTGCCCTTTGTGGTCGCCGAAGGCCAAGGGGTGAACGGTGCTGCGATCACGCGACTTTGGTCCGTCGAGCTTCGACTTCACCAAGGCGACGATCTGCGCTTTGTTGAGCTTGCGCCGCTTCACCTCCTCAATCACCTCGAAAGCGAGTTCCTGCCGTTGCTCCTGTTGGGCCTCGTCCATGTTTTCGTCGAACATGGTGGCGATGGCGTACAGAGCCGCGGCCGTGGAGGTCTCCTCGGAGCCCACCATGGCCCGCTGGAGCTTTTCGGGCATGCGGGCCATCCTGAGGTACTGGCTGACCGTTCCCTCGGATAGGCGCCCTCCCCCAGGCGCTTCCACCTTCTCGATGAGCTCGCGTTGGGACGACACGGCACCCTCCTTGAGCAGCGTGTGCAGGCTCAGAGCGAAATCGAGAGCACCAGTGTCGGAGCGCTGCTCGTTGAGTTCTCGCGCGCGGCGGAACAGGTCAAGCTTGTCTCTGGGTGCCCGTTCGATCTTCACGTCCAGGTAAGACCGGTCCGTGATCTTGGCTGCCCTGAAGCGGGTGCCACCGTCGATGAGCTTGATACGGCCCTCCTCCACGTAGCCATGAGCGGCAACGTCTTGCCCGTTCGGGAGCGTTTTTGCGATCTTGTCAATTTCCTCCCCGGTGTAGATCTGGCGTGGGCTCACCGGGTTGGTGTCGATCAGGTAGAGCGGAACCCGCACGATCTCGTCAGGCAAACAGGCGTTGAGATCGAACGGCACCGCTTTGGAAGCAACCGGAGCGCGGGGAAGGGTCGCAGGTGCGGGTTCCATGTCCATACCTGCAGGGGGAGTCGGGACAGGCACCGGCACGGCGAGCCCATGCGGCTGTGTCTTGGTGATGGCTTCGGCTGCAGCGAACTTGTTCACCGCCGCTGAGCTAGCAGCCTGCTGGTGTGCCTGCATTGCTTGCACGTTGTTGAGCTTGACTTTGGGAACTGGCTTCATGGCATCACACCTTTTTTTCGGCCGGGATCTTGAGGAGTTTGGCCACTGCGTCGGCCAAAGCGTCGATCTCTGCGATCGCGTCCTTGGCGTTCGGCATGGAGTGCACGGTGGCACCGTAGAGCATTGAACGAGTGAAAGCCACGCGGTCGCTGAGCACCTGCTTCAGTGGGGGGTAGTCGGGGAAGTTTTTGTCGTTCGCGATGGCTTCGAACGCAGCCTTTTCATCTGCGCGGTTGCGACGGAAAGCGGTGGCCACGGTCCGCACCGGATAGTCCAGGCCGCTGGTCTGCTTCGCCTTCTTGGCAAGCCCAAGGGCTGCAGGGAGCGCATCTGTATCTGCCGGACTGAGTTTGGTTGGGATGAGAGCGAGGTCGCTGACCAAGAGCGATGCCCAGGTTCCCGGCTGATCCACTGCCGGGGCGCAATCAACGAATATCAAGTCGTATTTACTCGCCAGCTTGCCCAGCTCGGCGGCCGTGTTGTCTTTGTATCGAAAGCCACTCCACAGAGTCGCCGGGAAGTTCTGTCCTCCCATTCGACCGAGCCAGGATGCCGCTGTTTGCTGTGCGTCCAGATCAGCCACCAGCACGTCATAACCGCGATGGCCGAACGTGCCCGCGAGCTGGCAGGTTGTGGTGGTCTTGCCGACCCCACCTTTTTGGTTGAACAACGTGACGATCTTGCCGAGGGGAGCTTTGCTCATAGACATTCCTTAATGAGAGTTGAATTGTCTAATATTTGTCGCACAACTTGCAAGACATTCAAGAGGACATCTTCATCTTTTTTGCGAGTTTTGCAACCACTCGTCCGATTGCTGAGGTGTGCGAGATACGCGCCCCAACTCTGGCTGCGTGGAAGATGCCCCAGTACCCACCGATCACCTGCGGAATAGTGGCTTACGCCTGGAGTGAAGTGTTGCAAGCCGAGCTCTTCATTGCAGTAGAAGGAACGCCAGCACCGTCGAACTTTTCCCGGGAAAAGTACCTGCGGCCATAGGTGGGGGCGAGTTCGAGCCTTCTTGTGAGGCGGGCACAGTCCTTCTTCTGGAAAGTCCGTAGGTGCTGTTCGCATGTCACGGGCCTGAGGGGTGAGATGAGGCGACTTTTCCCGGGAAAAGTTTTTCTAGAACGGTCTCTCGCCGCTGCGCCGATGTGCGCCACAGCGCTGACTTTTCCCGGGAAAAGTTTTTGCGAGCCTGGTCAGCGATCTAGCGTCCCAGTGGATTGACCTTCCGCAACGCCTTCACCATGCCGGAGATGTCTTGTTTCAGGTATGCCCCAGTGGTCGCGATGGAGGCATGTCCCAAAGCCTTCTGCGCGAAGTTGAGGCCCGCTCCCTCGGGATTTCGGCGCACAACCTCTTTGGCGAAGGTGTGCCTCATCCAGTGGGTGCTGAATGTGAGCCGCCGCTTCGCCACCTTGGCGTCGCCGTCAAGGCGGCGAATTTCGATCTGCAGGCGCGCGATCTCGTGGACATCCGCTCGTTTTGATGCACGCTCAAGCGCCGCTTTGACCGCTTTGTATTCTGGCTTCAGTGCAGCGATGTCGCGTTTCGCTCCGGTCTTCAGGAAGTGCTTGAGCGTTTTGTAGATCCCGTGTTTGCCCAGTGAGAAAGCTCGTTTCCCGGTGTTTGCAGGCGGCATACTCGTATTAGACGCAAATCCCGTCAGGGTTGCGATCAGTGGGCGCTCGATGCGAAAGGCGACCAGGCGAGGGGAGTTGTGACCTTCCGCCTTCTCGATGAGTTGTTCGACATCCCGGTGGTGTGCTTCGATCAGATCCTTGACCATTCCTGGGATGTATATCGTGCGCACCTTCTTTCCTTTCCCGACGACCTGCAATGCGAACTCGCCGGGTGCGACCTTGCCGTCAACCTGTGCGGCAATCATGCTCGAAACGCTGCTGGTCGCCACTTCCTCCAAGCGCATGCCTGTACGGAGCAGCAGTTCAAGCAGCAACTCGATTCGCCGAGTTCGTGCCTGCATCAGGGTAGGGCAGGGCGCTGAGGTGCCCCCCAGAATCTCTGATTTGGCTGCTCCCTTTGATGCGCTTTGCTTGCGTCGGTCCAGTAGCTGATTCACCCAGATCAGATCACCGTCATCGAGGGAGCGAGAGGTGTCCATTCCTCTGTCCATGACGGCCTGTGACTTCAGACTGGAGAATGGATTTCCTGTGAGGTAGGCATTCGTCAGCAGCGCCTGGTACATCAGCTTGATCACCGTGAGCGCGTACGTCTGGCTCTTTGCGCTCAGTTGGCCACGCCATGGTTTCCAGCGTGGATCATCTCGGGTCACACGGTCAGTGCCGATGAGTTCGGCAGGGATCTGCTTGAGGAAGGCTTGGTATGCCTGCGCGTGGCCGATGGACACGCTGGACACAGCCACGTGTGCAATGGAGTAGCACCAGATCAGGAACCGCTCGGCCTCACGTCGGTAGGCCTCGAAAGTTCGCGTCTTGTCTGCCACCTGAAACGACCGCAGCCACACGGTGATGGCATCGAGGTCGGTCTTGGCCTCGTAGAGGTTGGGTCCGCGCACCCGGAACAAGCCTTCCTGCCCATCGAGCCGAGCAGGCACCTGCAAGAGTTCGAGCGGAGCGATGTCCCATCCGGGGCGATGCGAAGCGGGCAGGGCGAGCGCGCCACCGGGCTCAGGCATGAGGTCAACGACCGTCCCGCTGGCGCGCTTCAGGGGCACGAGCGCGCTTTTGAGCGGGACGTAGGGCGCCCACACCGGACCCGTGTTTTGAATCCTCCCGACCGTGTCGGCGTGCTCGCTGAGCCAAGCCTGCAGACGGGCAGCTCGAATGGGGCCCAGTCGCGGCACCTTCCGATGCCAGTTGCGACCCGTGGCCCCGATGAACTTCACCAGCTGGCGCAGCGTCGTGATCTGCATCTGCGCCAACGTGCTAGCCAGCGTACCGGCCAACCAGATCGAGGTGTCTGCATCTGGGCGAGGACGGTAGGCCAGGATCGTCTGCAGTTCGTTGATGGCCTTGACCTTGCGGTCGATGATCACCGCGCGGCTGACCTCGGAGGACAGCGCTGCGCGTATCTCGATCCCGTTGTCCTGCAGGTACTCCTGGAAGCGCGCGGGCAGTTCAGCTTCACCGTAGTAGTCGGCGGAGGGCAGGCTGTCGAACCACGCCTCGTAGATCTCGTTGATGTCGCGCTTGTCGGCCTCAGCCCCTTCCTCCGGGATGGTCTGCGACATCACTGCGGCGGCCAGCTGCAGGCGCTTGTCCTCCGATGCTTGGGCGGTTGCGAGGATGCGCTGCTCCAGCTGATCGAACGTCGTTTTGAGGGTGGCTCCATGGGGCACGAGCGGGGCACCCTGCGAGTCGAAATGGACGTTGCCGTAGAAGCGGGCGTAGGCGTCATGAGGTGACATGCCGTTGACGACGCCGCGCACGAAGGAGAAGTCCTCAACGGTGAGTTCGTCCAGGTCGGCAAAGGTCGGGACTCGGTAGCCCGCCTGCCTGCCCCTGGGCAACTTAACCTTTTCAAGGGGAAGGGGGGTGGCGTCGTTCTTGCGCGGCCGCCCACGCCCGCGTTTGGACGCCGGCGCGGCCAGCGCGACCGGCTCCTCGACCGCGGGCAAGGCCTCGACGGTCTCTTGCGTGGGCTCATCCTGCATAGGGCCTCCTGTCGGTCGTGGGTGGGGTTGCGCTCTCAGATCTCGCCGTCGGGCCTGTTGGCGTCGCTGGGCGAGGGCGCTGCGGCCTGCAGCACCCCGCGCGCGAAGTCCATGATCAGGCGCTGGCGGGTCTGCACCTTGTTCTGCGCGATCTGCTCGACTGCCTCACGCTGGTGCGGCGCCCACGTGCTGACGCTCTGCATCCAGTCGTCGATGGCCTGGATCTCTGTGATCGCCACATGGGCCTTGCGGTGCCAGTGGTCGCGCTCTTGCTCGGTCATGCGCGAGAGCGCACGGCGGACCGGCTCCATGCGCGCCAGGAACGCCTCCAGCGCCTCGGGAGAGGGCAGGGGGCCTTGATCGCTGGGGGCGCGCTGGGCTGCGCGCGGGGAGCGTTGACGACCTCCCGACGAGGCCATGTCGATCCACATGCCTCCCACCACCAGGAAGGTGATGAAGAGCGAAATCTGAACGGCCAGTGATTCGAAGAAGTGCCAGTGCATGGGTTTGAGGGTTCTCGTTGGAGATGCCAATCGCCTCCAGATGAATCAACGGTCTTTGCACGCCATCTGAGAAAAGCGAGCGACTTTTTCAAAAAGCGCTTTTTCCAGACGATGTGTGCGACCGCAACCAGGTAAGTGCTTGATTCACTTGGAAAATTGGGCTGTCTCAGGACGGCTCGCATTTTTACACAGGTTTAAGTTTACGGCATCCTAATGCTAGTTAGGCAGACGTGATTCTTAAAAAACGGAAAAAAGCCGGACAAGTAAAGTTGTAAGAGCCCAGCCCGCGCCAAGGTGGACGCAGTGCGCGCGGCGGCAGTTGCGGAAAGCCACTCATCCTTCTCTTCCGCGTCACTGCGCTTTCTCCTTGCGCAAATGATTCCATATTATGAAAAGCCCGCCACTCTTCCGGCAGTCATCATTCGAACTCTCCGGGACCTCGGCATTGGGTTGCCAGGGGAGTTGAGTTGCAACGAGCAGTGTTGAAGGGGTGCTAGCGGAGACGCCGCCGGTGGCCGCTCGCTACCGCTTCCGCTCCCCATACTACGTTGTGGACCGACTGTTCGGCGCGGCCGAACTGCGGCTGGGCGGCGACCAGGCGCAGGTGGTGCGCATCGAGCGCACGGATGGAGTCGGGGCGGGCGCCACGCGGAGGAACTGAACATGAGAACATCCCCCGATGCAGCGCCAGCGTCTGCCGCGAAGGTCGAACCCGAATCCGTAGCCATGCGCGCTTCGCCTCGCCCTGCCACGCGCTTGAACCGCCGTGTGCTGGCTCTCGGTGCCGGCGTCCTGGCCGCCGCCGTGCTCAGCGGCACCCTGTGGTCGCTGCAGTCGAACAAGCGCCAGCGCAATCCCGCCACCGAGCTGTACAACGTCGATCGCGTCTCACGCGCCGAGAACCTGGACCAGTTGCCGAAGGAGTCAGCCCTGATTTATTCAGTTTGACGCCAAGGCCAAACGAGGGGCAGAGCTGCTGAGCGCGTGAACAAGCGGCTCGCGCGCCATCCGAGAGCAGT
>NZ_JBLYYB010000029.1:0-19426 GCF_048549895.1 Hydrogenophaga sp. | reverse complement strand
GCCGCCGCTGCGGCCACCGTGCTGATCGCCGCCTGCGGCGAGAAAGTTGACGACACCACCGTGGGCCAGCAGGTCGACAACTCGGTGGCCACCGTGCAATCGGCCGCCACGGAGATGAAGAACGACGCCCAGGTGGCCGCCAACGACATGCAGGCCGCTGGCGCCAAGGCCGCCGACAACGTGGCCGAGAGCGCCACCGACATGGCCATCACCGCCAAGGTGAACGCCGCCCTGGCCGCCGACGACAAGCTCAGCGCGCTGAAGATCGACGTGGACACCGAAGCCGGCAATGTGGAGCTCACCGGTACCGCGCCCGACGAAGCTTCGCGCCAGCGCGCCACCACCCTGGCCGCCGCCGTGGACGGCGTGGTGACGGTGGAGAACCGCCTGACCGTGGCGAAGAACAGCTGACCATTCGCCACAACAACCATTTCGACACCTGGAGGACACCATGAAAATTGCACACGCCGTGCTGGCCGTTGCGGCCACCGTCTCTCTCGTTCAACTCACCGGCTGCGCGGTCGCCCGCGACCAGCAGACCGTGGGCTCCTACATCGACGACGCCACCATCACCACCCGGGTGAAGGCCCGCATGGCCGAGGACAAGTCGGTCAGCGCCACCTCGATCAGCGTGGAAACGCTCAAGGGCACGGTGCAGCTCTCGGGCTTTGCCAAGTCGACCGACGAGCGCGCAACCGCCGAGCGGATCGCCCGATCCACCCCCGGCGTGCAAGCGGTGCGCAACGACATCCTGGTGCGCTGATCACGGCCCTGCCTTACGCGCTGTAGGACGTCGCCTACAGACGCGACGGGCTTTTTCAACGACGCTCACAGGGGCGCGCGACGCAGCAATGCATCGGCGCCCCGGCTTCGTTTTCACAACCACACCGCCATGCCCCCGCTGAAAACCTTCATCGTCGAAGACAACAAGGTCATCTACGACAACCTGGTCTCCACCCTGCAGGAGTTGACCGAGGTGGAGGTGGTGGGCCATGCGATCGATGAGATGGGCGCGGTGCGCTGGCTGCGTGAAGACGGCGCCGCGCTCGATCTCCTGATCGTCGACATCTTCCTGCGCTCGGGCTCGGGCCTGGGCGTGCTCAAGGCGGCGCAAGACGCCCGTCTGGGCGCACGCACCGTGGTGCTCACCAACTACGCCACCGCCGACATCCGCCAACGCTGCGCGGTGCTCGGTGCCGATCGCGTGTTTGACAAATCGTGTCAGCTGGACGACCTGATTGCCTATTGCGCCCGCGTGTCCGATGGCTCGGCCACGCAACCGGGTGAGCTGCGTTAGATTCAGAACCACAAGGCCAGCGCCACGCGGGGCCACCGGAGCCGGAATGATCAAGTCGTCGATCGAGCGCGTGGCGCGCACGCGGTATGTGATGCCGGTGGTGCTGGCCCTGGCGGTGGTTGCCGTGGTGGTCATCGAGGGCGCGTTCCAGCATTCCCGCGCCACGCTGGCCCAGGGCATCGCACTGACCGACGCCAGGCTGCAGGCCGGGCACGTGCTGCAGCACCTCACCGATGCCGAAACCTCGGCGCGCGCCTTCCTCATCAACGGCCAGGCGGCCGACCGCGACGACTATCGAAAATCGATCGGCCTGCTGGCCGAAGCGCAGCGCGGCGCCTTCCAGCTGATCGCCGACGTGGACACCCTGCGCACCGTGTCGGTGGAGGCGGTGCGCATGCGCATCCAGGCCCGCGTGACCGCCATGGAGCAGTGGATGGACGCGGCCGAGCGCGGCCAGCGCACACAGGCCCGCCTGATGGCCAGCAGCGACCGGGGCCGCACCAGCTACGCCGACCTGCGCGGCGAATTCGATCTGGTGCTGGGGCGTGCCGCCGCGCTGCAGGACAGCGCGCGCGCCTCGCTCTTCGACGCCATCATGTTCAACCGCGTGGCGCTGCACCTGCTGGTGCTGATCTCGGTGCTGGGCCTGGTGCTGTTCACACGCCAGCTGCGCTACAGCGACGAGCAGAAAGCGCGCGAGAGCCAGTACCTGGCATCGCAGGTGGCGCTGCGCACCGCCGAGTTGCGCGAGCTCGCCGGGCACCTGGTCAACACGCGGGAGGACGAGCGCGGTCGTCTGGCACGCGAGCTGCACGACGAACTCGGCGGCCTGTTCACCGCCATGAAGCTGGAGCTGGCGCGTCTGCGCCGCGTGACGGAGATGCCCACCTCCGCGCTGGAGCGCATGGGCGGCATCGAGCAGCGCCTCAACGAAGGCATTGCGGTGAAACGCCGCATCATCGAAAACCTGCGCCCGTCATCGCTGGACCAGCTCGGTCTGGTGCCCGCGCTGGACGTGTTGTGCCAGGACGCGGCCAGCAGCCTGGGCATCGCTGTGCACACCGGACTGCAAGCCGCGAGCCTGGACAAGGAATGCGAGCTGACCGTCTTCCGGCTGGTGCAGGAATCGCTGACCAACATCAGCAAGTACGCACGGGCCCGACAGGTGTGGGTGGATCTGGAGCCCCGGGGCGACTGGGTCCGGGTGAGCGTTCGCGACAACGGCTGCGGCTTCAACGCGGCCAACGTGCCGGCCCGCCACCACGGCCTGATCGGCATGCGCGTGCGCGTGGAGTCCCACGCCGGGCACCTCACCATCCACAGCAGCCCGGGACAGGGCACGCACATCGTGGCCGAACTGCCCTGCAAGGCACAGACCGAGGCCGATGCGCAGGAAGCGTCGCAGCAAGGCTAAGCTCACGGCTTTCCTTGCTGCCGCCGCGCCGTCCTTCATGCCCTCTCCGATCGCCGTCATCGACTTTGAAACCACCGGCATCTCGCCGTCTCTGGGGGACCGCGCCACCGAGGTGGCCATCGTCATCACCGAGCAGGGCCGGGTGGTGGACCGGTTTCAAAGCCTCATGAACGCCGGTGTGCGCATTCCGTCGTTCATCACGCAGCTCACCGGCATCACCAACGACATGGTGGCCCGGGCGCCCGCCGCCGAGACCGTGATGCGCGACGCGGCACGCTTCGTCGGGCCGGTGCCGATGGTGGCGCACAACGCGTCTTTTGACCGCCGCTACTGGCAGGCCGAGCTGGCGCTGGCCGGCGAGCCTGCGCCCCACGCCTTTGCCTGCACCGTGCTGCTCTCGCGCCGGCTGTACCCGCAGGCACCCAGCCACAAGCTGGGCTCGCTGGTGGATTTTTTTCATCTGCCGCGCACGGGCCAGGCCCACCGCGCCATGGCCGACGCCGAGATGGCGGCCGAGCTGCTGGCGCGCATCCAGCACGACCTGCACACGCAGCATGGTGTGGATCGGCCGGACCACGATTTCCTCATGGGACTGCAGCGGTGCGCGCGCAACCAGTTGCCGCGCTTCTTCAGCGCGCGGCGAGTTCCCGAAGCGATCAGTTCACGCGCAGCTTGAACTGCACGATCACCGCACCATCCACGTTCTTGATGGACGGGATCAATCCGATGTTGAGACCAAAGCGCTCGCCCTCGTAGGTGGCCATGGGCAGCGCGGCGAAGAAATGGCCGCCCCGGTTCATGGCCGGATAGCCATTCATCAGACCCACCGCCGCACCCAGCTTGAACGGTCCGACCGTCCAGGGTTGCCAGTTGACCGCCGCGTAGGCCGTGTTCTTGCGAACGCTGTTGTAGTAGCTGCCCGCCATGTACGAGATTTCAGGACTGGTCCGGTATTCGATGCCGATGCCCAGGTTGTTCTCGTTGTAGCCGGCGTCGCGGTGAAAGTGACGCGAGAAGCCGCCCACGTTGAGCCAGAGCTGGGCGTTGGACACCGGGGTGAGGTCCAGCGTGGTGGACGACGACTCGGCATGCGCAGCGGGCGCAGCGAACGCCAGGCCCACCCACAGGGCGGCAACGGAGGGCATGTTTTTCATGGGAGACCTTTCAGACGGTTGCGCTGAAGGCAGCGCTGTTCATGTGTTTCGGTCTGGACCCGGCACTTCTTGAATCGGGCAAGCCGCAAAATAGGCACCCATCACCACGCAATTGCGGCCTTCGCCGCCCTTCCCCTTCCGCCGGCCGTCCATCCCCATGAAAACCCACGCCACCACCCCTTCCACGCTGGACACCACCCGCATCGACGACCTGCGCATCAGCGCGGTTCGCCCCCTGATCACGCCCGCCCTGCTGCAGGAGTGGCAACCCGCCAACGCCGACGCCCAGGCTGTGGTGCAGCACAGCCGCGAGGCCATCTCGCGCGTGTTGCACGGGCAGGACGATCGCCTGGTGGTGGTGGTCGGGCCGTGTTCCATCCACGACCACACCCAGGCCATTGACTACGCCCACCAGCTCAAGGAACAGGCCGACGCACTGCAGGACGACTTGTTGGTGGTGATGCGCGTGTACTTCGAGAAGCCGCGCACCACCGTGGGCTGGAAGGGCTATATCAACGACCCGCACCTCGATGGCAGCTTTGCGATCAACGAGGGCCTGGAAATGGCGCGCACCTTGTTGCTCGACATCCTGGCGCTGGGCCTGCCGGTGGGCACGGAGTTCCTGGACCTGCTCAGCCCCCAGTTCATCAGCGATCTGGTGAGCTGGGGCGCGATCGGGGCGCGCACCACCGAGAGCCAGAGCCACCGCCAGCTCGCCAGTGGTCTGAGCTGTCCGGTGGGTTTCAAGAACGGCACCGACGGTGGCGTGAAGGTGGCGTCGGACGCGATCCAGGCCGCCCAGGCCTCACACGCCTTCATGGGCATGACCAAGATGGGCCAGGCCGCGATTTTCGAGACGCGTGGCAACGACGATTGCCACGTGATCCTGCGCGGCGGCGCACAACCCAACTACAGCGCGGCCGATGTGAGCGCGGCCTGTGCCTTGCTGCACAAGGCCGGCTTGCGCGAGCAGGTGATGGTGGACGTGTCCCACGCCAACAGCAGCAAACAGCACAGCAAGCAGATCGAGGTGGCGGCGGACGTCGCTGCTCAGGTGGCGGCGGGCGATGGTCGCATCGTGGGCGTGATGATCGAGAGCCACCTGTTTGAAGGTCGGCAGGACATCGTGCCGGGGCAGGCGCTGCGGGTCGGCGTGAGCGTCACCGATGCCTGCATCTCGTTCGAACAAACCGTGCCGGTGCTGCAAGGCCTGGCCGCGGCCGTGCGTGCGCGCCGGGCGCGCACGAGCGCCACCGTGTAAGGCGGCGCACAAAGCAAAACAGCGCCGGCCCGGGCGCTGTCAAAACCGACTCAGAAAAGGATCAGCGCGGCTTGCGCGGCACCATCGGGCCGCGGCCTTCGATGTGGCGGAAGTTGATGCGGCCCTTGGTCAGGTCGTAGGGCGAGAGTTCGAGCGACACCCGGTCACCCGCGAGGATGCGGATGTGGTTTTTCTTCATCTTGCCGGCGGAATACGCAATCAGCTGGTGACCGTTGTCCAGCGTCACACGAAAGCGCGTGTCGGGCAGCACCTCGTTGACGATGCCCATCATGTCGATCAGTTCTTCTTTGGCCATGGTGTTTCCTTTGCTTGAAGTGTACGGTTCAGTTCGGGCGGGCCGCCAGACGGGTGGTGTCGTGCACCCAGTCGATGCCCTGCGCCAGGCCGTAGTCGGCAGCGGCGGCGTGGGTGGGAAAGGCGCTGTCGAAGCGCATGACGCGGGCGGTGGACGCGCTGCCGACACCGCTGGCAATGGACACCTGGGCAGCAAACTGGCCGCCGGGCAGGGCGCGTGGCATGGCCGCGATGCGGTACTTGCCCACGGTGAGTGGGGAGGGAATCGTGGTCGGAATCGTGGAAATCGTGTGAATCATCAAAAACATCGTGGGGCCAGGGCGCGTGGCGTTCGCCACTGCGTCGGAAAGACCCGAATCAAAAAATCAAGAACCATTGGCAGCCCCAGCGCCGGGGTGTCTCACCGCCTGATCCGGACACGGGTCGAGGCAAGAAACCATCGACCGGACCGGCGCACGAACCACGGCAGGGGTTCGGGCAAAGCAGGGAGGGAAAGGCCACGGTGCTGTGAGAGAGCGGGGTGGCGCACCTTGTAGGGGCTGGACCAGCAGCCCCTCTGCCGGGGGCGGTGCGTTTGGGCCCGGAGGCTTGGACGCGGCTGGTCGCTCAAGGCGAACGCGCATGATAGCACGCCAACACTTTTCTCACCCGCAGTGCGCAACGTGGGGGCAGCGGACCACGCGCAGCGGGGGAGCGTGGGGGCCAACGAGCCAGCCGCCGGGCCGCCCCCAAGGCAGGCTCAGCCCCCTCGGGGGGCAGCGACCCGCGCAGCGGCGGAGCGTGGGGGCCTTATTTCCTGTCGGGCAATTCGATCTTGACTTCGAGCACGTCCAGGTTGTCCTGGCGGTCGAGCTGGACCTTGATGTCGTCCGGGTTGATCTTGATGTACTTGCTGATCACCGCGACCAGCTCACGCTGCAGCGCGGGCAGATAGTCGGGTTCGGACGCGCTGCGGCCGTTGCGCTCGTGGGCCAGGATGATCTGCAGCCGCTCCTTGGCGACGCTGGCGGTTTTTTTCTTCTCGCCGAGCAGAAAGGAAAAGATCGACATGCGTCATTTCCCCCCGAACAGGCGTTTGAAGAAACCGGTCTTCTGCGCATCGATGAAGCGCAGCGGCTTGTCGGCGCCCAGAAAACGGTCGATCACGTCGCTGTAGGCCTCGGCCACGTCGGTGCCTTTGAGGTGGATGGCCGGCGTGCCCTGGTTGGACGCGGTCAGCACGTTTTCGCTCTCCGGAATCACGCCGATGAGTTTGATGCGCAGGATGTCCTGGATGTCTTCGAGCGAGAGCATCTGGCCGTCGGCCACACGCGTGGGGTTGTAGCGCGTGATCAGCAGGTGTTCCTTGATGGGTTCCTTGCCTTCAATGGCGCGCTGGGTCTTGCTGCCCAGCATGCCCAGGATGCGGTCGGAGTCGCGCACGCTGGAGACTTCGGGGTTGGTGACGATCAGTGCTTCGTCGGCGTAGTGCATGGCCATCAGCGCGCCGGTTTCGATGCCGGCGGGCGAGTCGCAGACGATGTACTCGAAGCCCATGGCGGACAGGTCGGTCAGCACCTTGTGCACGCCTTCCTGGCTCAGTGCGTCCTTGTCGCGCGTCTGGCTGGCGGCCAGCACGAACAGGTTGTCGCACTGCTTGTCCTTGATCAGCGCCTGATTCAGGTTGGCTTCGCCCTGGATCACGTTGATCAGGTCGTACACCACGCGGCGCTCGCAACCCATGATCAGGTCGAGGTTGCGCAGGCCGACGTCGAAGTCGATCACGGCGGTCTTGTGGCCACGCAAGGCGAGGCCGGAGGCAAAGCTGGCGCTGGTGGTGGTCTTGCCCACACCGCCCTTGCCGGAGGTGACGACAACGATTTTGGTCATGGTGAAGGTCCTTCTGTTCGAAAAATGGGGGTGGATCAGGCGCTGATGGCCTCGATCAGCAGCTTGTCGCCGTCGGGTCCGGGCACCAGGCGCACCTGCGCCGTTTTGCCCTGGATCGATTCGGGCAGGGCCACCTCACTGGTGCGGTAAATGCCGGCAATGGAGATCAGCTCGGGCGCCATGCCGAGTGCAAAGATGCGCGCGTCGGCGTTGCCGCGCGCACCGGCAATGGCCTTGCCGCGCAGCGGTGCGTACACATGGATGTGGCCGTCGGCAATCACCTCCGCACCGGGGTTGACCATGGCCATCACCACCAAGTCGCGCCCACGCGCGTAGATCTGCTGGCCAGAGCGCAAGGGCTTGTCGATCACCAGGGCGCCGGGCGCGGGTGCCGGCGTGGCCACCGGTTCCTGAGGGGCAGAAATCTCGGTGGGCTGCACAGCGGGTGCGGCGCGCTGCACCGACGCATCAGGCGCGTTCGTGAGGCCAGCGGCCAGGGCCAGACGGGTCTGTTCGATGGTGCCGCCACGCACGGCCAGCGGCACCAGGCGGTATTGGCGCAGCAGCGCCTGCAAGGCGCCGAAATCGGGCAAGGCGTTGGCCTCGGCCACGTTCAGCGGGTGCAGGTCGATGACCAGCGGGTCGTTGTCGAAGAAGTCGGGCATGTCGCCGAAGCGCTGGGTCAGCTCCTGCGCCAGGCGCTCCAGGTTGGACGACTTGAGCATGAGCGCCACCAGGGGCAGGTGCGCGCTCTTGATTTCGAAGGTGGTGGGCGCGTTTCCTGCGAGGGCAACAGACATGGGCGAAACAGGCTCACAAAAAAGGCAGTCGGCGCGGGCGGTGCGCAGCACCGGGGTCGGTCGTGAAGCGGCGCAGTTTAACAGCCGGGCCGCGGCCCCCCGGCAAGCGCTTGTGCCCAGGTGTCAGGGCATGTTTCACAGGCATTTCTCAACAAGCCTGTGTATATCTTTTGAACAACCAACGACTTATCCACAAACCCAGTGCGTTTTGGGCAGTTGTCCTTTTTTGCGTGGTTCGGGTCCAGGGTGCTCCACACAGACTTGGCACGGATGCAAGTCCTTGATCCGACAGGAGAAAGGGCGCTTGTCCACAGCGGACAGCGCCCTCTACTACTACTGCTATCTTGAATTAAAAGAATTCATAAGAACAAGAAACACAGAAAGCCATCGGCTTTGCAGCCGATCAGACCGTGCCGCTCATGCGGTGGTGGCCACCGCCGTGGTGGTTGTGGTGTCCCTTGCCGTGGCCTTTCATGCCGGCGCGCTGAAAACCCTGCATCTGTTTCGCATCGAATACTTTCTGCTGCTCGGCGTTGAGCGCGGCGTAGAAACTCTTGATCGCGTCGTGGAGTTGAGCCATGCGGGCATCGCGCTCGGCTTTCAGGGCCGCCATCTTGTCCAGCCGCTGGGGCGTGGTCAGCTTGGACCAGTCTTCCCGCGGACCCTGGCGGGCCGGACGGGCTTCGGGTGCGGTGCGCGCCACAAAGGCGTTCCAGGCGGGTTCCTGCTGGGCGGTGATCTTCAGTTCGGCTTTCAGGGCCGCCCGGCGTTCGGCCATGTGTTTCTGCATGCGGGCCAGGCGCTCGGCGCGTTTGGCGTCGCGCTGGCCTTCCTGGGCGCCTTCCTGCGCCTGCTGGGTGGAGGCCGGTGCTGCGGGAGCTGCCGTGGTGTTCTGGGCGATGGCGGTGGCCGAGAGGCCGGCAAAGGCGGCTGCCAGGGCAGCGGCCATCAGGGCGCGCTTGGGAATCGATGTCATGTTCACTCCTTGTGACCGTTGAAGAAGAGTCACCACAGCTTGGGTCGGTGGGCTGTGGAATGGCTTCAGTGTGGTCAGCGGGTGTTTCTGCGCGGTGCGGCCGGTGTGGCGGGCTTGTAAAGTTTTGTGCCTGTTTGCGCTGCTGCACAGAGCGGTTCGGCCGGGTGGGCCAGGTCGTCCAGGATCGGGCAGTCGGGTCGCCCGTCGCCCGGGCACAGGTTCATGAGGCCGCCCAGCGTGCGCTGCATGGCCTGCAGGGCTTCGATGCGCTGGGTCAGGTCGCCCAGGTGTTTTTGCGTGATTCGCTTGACGCTGGCGCTGCTGCGTTTGCGGTTGTGCCAGAGGCTCACCAGCTCGGCGATGGCGTCCAGGCCAAAACCCATGTCGCGTGCGCGGCGGATGAAGCGCAGCGAATGCACATCGGCCAGGCTGTACTGGCGGTAGTTGCTGTCGGTGCGCACCACATCGCCCAGCAGACCCAGGGTTTCGTAGTGGCGCAGCATCTTGGGCGAGATGCCGCTGAGTTCGGCGGCCCGTCCGATGTTCACCGGCCAGGCGGTCCGGTGGTCGATGTCATCCTCTTTCATGGCACTCAGACCGCCACCTCGTAGCCCTCTTCGCGAATGGCTTCGGCCACGGCATCGCGGGGCTGGGTGGTGTTCACTTCCACGCGGTTTTGGGCCCGGTCGATGGTGACCTGCGCCTGGGGATCGAGCAACTTGATGGCGGTGGTCACGGCTTTTTCGCAATGACCGCAGGTCATGCCCTGCACGGTGAAGATTTCATTCATGGTGATTCCTTGAATGGGTTGAAAAGATCCATTGTCATCCTTGACATGGTGTGAAGGTCAAGCGAATGAAAGTGCTTGACCTTCCCACGGTGGTAAAGCTTATGCTGACCCCATGAACACGATCACCACACCCGTTGCCCCTGCCCAGATCGATCTGGGCATTGGTGGCATGACCTGCGCTTCTTGTGTGCTGCGGGTCGAGAAGGCTTTGAAAAAACAACCCGGCGTGCTGGACGCCACGGTGAACCTGGCCACCGAATCGGCGCGGGTGCTCTTGAAAGAGGGTGAGACACCCGAGTCGGCGGCACGCATCAAACGTGCGGTGCGCGACGCGGGCTATGAGCCCCGAACGATGGAAGCCATGGATGAAGCATCCGATGCGCGCTGGATGGGTGTGCCGGTCGATTTTCTGCCGGTGTTGATCGGTATCGTGCTGTCGGCACCGCTCGTGTTGCCCATGGTGGGTGATCTGTTCGGTCAGCATTGGATGCTCTCGGCCTGGATGCAGTTCGTGCTGGCCACGCCGGTGCAGTTTGTGCTGGGTGCGCGCTTCTACCGCGCTGGATGGCACGCGCTCAAGGCGCGCACCGGCAACATGGAGCTGCTGGTGTCCATCGGCACCACGGCGGCCTGGGCGCTGTCCATGTGGCTGTGGTGGCGCTCGGAGCCGGGCGAGATGCTGCACCTGTACTTCGAGGCGTCGGCGGTGGTGATTACGCTGGTGCTGCTGGGCAAGTGGCTGGAAGCGCGCGCCAAGCGCCAGACCACCAGCGCCATCCGCGCCTTGCAGTCCTTGCGACCCGAGCGCGCGCACCTGCTGCCCGACGGCATCCGCCGCACCGAGATCACCGATGTGGCGGTGGACGAACTGCTGCCCGGCGATGTGGTGCGGGTGTTACCGGGTGAACGTTTTGCGGCTGACGGCACGGTGGTGCAAGGCAGCACGCAGGCCGATGAATCCATGCTCACGGGCGAGGCCATGCCGGTGCCCAAGGACGTGGGCGATGGGGTGACTGGTGGCTCGCTCAACGGCGAGGGCGCGGTCGATGTGAAGGTGCGCGCCATCGGCGCGCAGAGTGTGCTCGCGCAGATCATTGCGCTGGTGCAGGACGCGCAGGCCGGCAAGGCACCGGTGCAGCGTTTGGTGGACCAGGTGGCGGCCGTGTTCGTGCCGGTGGTGCTGGTGATTGCAGTGGTCACGATGCTGGGCTGGCTGTGGGCGGGTGCTCCGATGGAGGCGGCCTTGATCCACGCGGTGGCGGTGCTGGTGATTGCTTGCCCGTGTGCCCTGGGGCTGGCCACACCGGCGGCCATCATGGCGGGCACCGGTGTGGCGGCGAAACACGGCATTTTGATCAAGGACGCGCAGGCGCTGGAGATCGCACACCAGGTCGACACCGTGGCGTTTGACAAGACGGGCACGCTGACCGAAGGGCATCCTCGGTTGCTGGTGATCGAGGCAGCACCCGGGGTGGACGAGCTGGCCGTGTTGCAGGCCGCCGCAGCTTTGCAGGCGCAGAGCGCGCACCCGTTGGCGCGTGCGGTGATGGAAGCGGCTGCCGCCCGTTCTCTGGTGGTGTTGCCCGACGCCGCCACCGATGTGCAAGCGGTGTCGGGTCGGGGCAGCCAGGGTGTGGTGCAGGGCAGTGTGTTGGCGCTGGGCAGCTTGCGCTGGATGGACGAACTGGGTGTGGATCTGGGGCCGTTGTCCGACCGTGCGAAGGCCTTGCAACAACAAGGATCGACGGTCTCGGCGCTCGTCAGCCAGGCTGCTGGCAGCACCGTCTGGTCGCCCTTGGCCTTGCTGGCGTTTGGCGACGAACCCAAGGCGGGCGCGGCAGCCGCCATTGCCGAGCTGCGCGCCGCCGGCATGCGGCTGTTCATGGTGTCGGGCGACAACCAGGGCGCAGCCATGGCCATGGCCGCACGCCTGGGTTTGCGGGCCGACGCGGGTGAGGTGATTGCCGAGGTCTTGCCGGGCGACAAGGCGGCGGTGGTCAAACGACTGAAGGACGGCGGCCACGTCGTTGCAATGGTGGGTGATGGCGTGAACGATGCGCCCGCACTCGCAGCGGCCGACGTCGGCATGGCCATGAGCCACAGCCAGGGCGGCAGCTCGGACGTGGCCATGCACGCGGCCGGCATCACGCTGATGCGCGGTGATCCACTGATGGTGGCGGCCGCGCTCGACATCTCGCGCCGCACGGTCAGCAAGATCCGGCAGAACCTGTTCTGGGCCTTCGCCTACAACGTGGCCGGCATTCCGCTGGCGGCGCTTGGTTTCCTGAGCCCGGTGGTGGCGGGGGCGGCCATGGCGCTGAGCTCGGTGAGTGTGGTGAGCAACGCCTTGCTGCTCAAGCGCTGGAAACCGCCGCAGCGCTGAACGCCGTTTGTTGATGCAGGTCAATGCGCTCGCCGGGGTCTTGCGCGAAGCTTGGGCCACCCGAAAGAGGCCCGAGGAGACACCCCCCATGCACCACTCAGCCCTGCGCGTGATCCGGGACGAACACGCCAGCCTGGCCGCCATGTTGAAGTCGATGCTGCAGATGGTCCGGCGCGGGCCGGACGCCGACGGAAAACACGCGCCCGAGCAGTACTTCGATGTGCTGCGCGCCATGCTGTTCTATATCGACGAGTTCCCCGAAAAATTGCACCACCCCAAGGAATCGGACCTGCTGTTTCCGCGCATTGCGCGCGCGGCGCCGCACGTGATGGCGACCATCGAACGCCTGGAGAGCGACCACATGACCGGCGAGGTGCGGGTGCGCGAACTCATGCACCTGCTGATGGCCTGGGAGTACCTGGGCGAGACGCGGCGCTCGGCGTTCGAGACCGAGGCCACGCGTTATGTGCAGTTCTACCTGGACCACATGCGGCTGGAAGAAACCGTGCTGCTGCCCGAGGCCGAAAAGGGCTTGACCGATGCCGACTGGCACGCGCTCAACGTGGCCTTTGCCACCCACCGCGATCCGCTCAACGACAAGAGCGCGCGCGATCCGCAGTTCGACCGGCTGTTCACACGGATCGTGATGCGGGCGCCGAGCCCTGTGGGTGTTGGGGAGCCCTGAGCGCAGCGAGCAGTTCGTCGAACACGGCCAGCAGCCGCGCCACGTCATCGTGCGTGGTGGCCGGTGACACCAGCAGCATGCTGTGGAAGGGTGTGAGCAACACGCCGCGGTTGAGCATGAAGAGGTGGGTCAGCGCCTCCAGCTCGCCCTGTGCGTGGTCGCGCACGTCCTGCGCGTTGCGCGGGGTGTGGGCCATGAACTGCAGCTCCATGCGCGCGCCCAGGCGGGTGACGGTCCACGGCCACCCTGCGGTTGCGATGCGCTCGCGCAGGCCATGCTCCAACACCGCGGCCAGGTCCAGCATGTGGTCGTAGTTGGCGGCGGTGTGCAGGTGTTCCAACGAAGCTTGCAGCGCCGCCAGCGTGAGCGCATTGCCGGCGAGCGTGGTGCCGATGCCGCTGTGGCCTTCGGGCGCGGCGTTCTTGGTTTGCGCCATGCGCTCGGCCACGGTCTGCGTGAAGCCGTACACCGCGCACGGCAATCCGCCGGCCACGGCTTTGCCCACCACCATGAAGTCCGGCTCCAGTCGATGGGCGCGCGCGTAGCCACCCAGGGCGGTGGAGATGGTGTGGGTCTCGTCACACACAAAGAGAGTGCCGTGCTCGCGGCAGAGCGCACGGGCCTGTTCCCAGAAGCCGGGCGCGGGCGGCACCAGGCCGAAGTTGGTGAGCGCGGGCTCGGCCAGCAGGCAGGCCACGTCGCCGTGTTTCAACGCGGTTTCGAGCGCCGGCAGGTCGTTGAACGGCACCACGCGTGTGAAGGCCGCGTGGTTGTGCACCTGGCCCAGCACCGAGGGGCGTGGCAGCGTGTTGCCACTGGCCATATCGAGGTCGACCAGCGTGTCGTCCACAGCGCCGTGGTAACAACCATCGAACACCAGCAGCTGCGTGCGGCCGGTGATGGCGCGTGCCCAGCGGAGCACGAAGCGGTTGGCGTCGCTGGCCGACAAGGCCATCTGCCACATGGGCAGGCCAAAGGTGTTGGCCAGCAACGCGCCCACGGCGGCTGCGTTGGTGGCGGGCAACATGCAGGTGAGGCCGCGTGCGGCCTGCTCGCTGATGGCGCGGGCCAGCGGCACCGGGCTGTGGCCGAACATGGCGCCCGTGTCGCCCAGGCAGAAGTCGGCATAGCGCACGCCGTCGGCGCAGGTGAGGGTGGCGCCTTGCGCTTGCGCCACAAACAGCGTGGCGGGGCTGGGCCAGTCGCGCATCCAGTGCAGCGGCACGCCGAACAGGTAGTGCTGCTGTGCGGCGTGCGCCAGCGCCATGGACTGCGGGTGGCTGTTGATGAAACGTTCGCGTTCGGTGTGTTGGATCGCGCGCAGGGTGTCGGGGGCCAGGTCGTTCATGGCGATCAGCTTACGTCGGGCGCGGTGTTCGTTGTCGCCCACGGCGCAGTGGTGGGCTCGGCTCCGCCGGAATTGGCACCGACAATGGCCCGGCCATGAACCCACCCACCCCTGTGCCCGACCACACGCCTTACATCCGCTTGGCGCTCGCCTTGTCGCTCGGCGCTGCTGTGTCGCTGGGCATCACCCGCTTTGCCTACGGCCTGCTGCTGCCGCCCATGCGCGACGACCTGGGCTGGAGCTACACGCTGGCCGGCGCGATGAACACCTTCAACGCGGTGGGCTACCTCGTCGGCGCACTGGCCACGCCGTGGCTGATGCGGCGGTTTTCTCCAATGGCGTTGTTGATCGCTGGCTCGCTTGGCGCTTCGTTGTTCATGGCCTTGAGCGGCTTCTTCACAGCGGCCACACCCCTGCTCGCACAGCGCCTGCTGGCGGGTGTGGCCAGCGCCCTGGTGTTCATTGCGGGCGGTCTGCTCGCCGCGCGGCTGGGCGCGCGCCAGCCGCAGCGCAGCGGCTTTCTGCTCGGCATCTACTACGGCGGCACGGGGCTGGGCATCGTGATCTCGGCGCTGGGTGTGCCGCCGGTGTTGGCCGCCGCTGCGCAGCAGCCGCACGGCTGGGCCTGGGCCTGGTGGTTGCTGGCGGCGGTGTGCCTGCTCGCCACGGCCCTGATGGCCTGGCCCGCGCGGGTGCTGGGCAACCAGCCCGCGCCAGTGGCCAGCACGGCCGCAGGGCCTGCCCGCGTGTTCCGCGTGCGCGACTTTGCGTTTGCGCTCGCGGGGTACACCGGCTTCGGCGTGGGCTACATCGGCTACATGACGTTCGTGATCGCGCTGCTGCGCGAGCAGGGCAGCTCGTCGGCCGCCATCACCACCTTCTACGCCCTGCTCGGCCTGGCGGTGATCGCGTCGTCGCGCATCTGGGCCGGCTTGCTGGACCGCCACCGCAACGGCCAGGCGCTGGCGCGCTTGAACGCCCTGCTGGGGCTGGCGGCCATCGTGCCGGCGCTCACCAGTTGGCCGCCGCTGGTGATCGCGTCGGGCCTGCTGTTCGGCGGCGTGTTCCTCTCGGTGGTGGCCTCCACCACCGCGCTGGTGCGGCACAACCTGCCACCGGCCCAGTGGGCCGCGGGCATCAGCGCGTTCACCATCGTGTTCGCGGCCGGGCAGATCGTGGGGCCCACGGTGGTGGGCTTCATTGCCGACGGATCGAGCGGTGCCCAGGGCTTGCGCGAAGGCCTGGTGTTCTCGGCCGTGGCGCTGTGGATCGGTGCCGCCCTGGCCCTGCGTCAGCGCGCGCTCTGATGCGCTGGGCACAATCTGCCCATGCGTCGAATTTTCATCTGGACAGGGGTTGCGCTGGGGCTGGTGGCGGGGCTGCTGCTGCTGGCCGCGTTCGCCTTGGGCCAGTGGACCGGCAGCGATGGTTTTCGCCAGCGCGTGGAGCGCGAGGCCACCGCCGCGCTCGGCGTGCCGGTGAGCTTGTCGCGCGTGGCGGTGGACGTGTTTCCGCTGCCTGCGGTGGCGCTGGAGGGTTTGAACATCCAGGCCAGGCCGGCCCTCACGCTGGCGCGGGTGGAAGCGCGGCCGGCGTGGTGGGCGCTGTTGCAGGGCCGGCTCGCGGTGTCCACCCTCGTCGTGCGCGAGGCGGTGCTGCCGCAGGCCACCATCGTGATGCTGGGTGCGCGCATTCAAGACCCGGCCAAGAAGTCTTCGGCGCCCGGACCCGGTGACGAAACCGCAGACCTGAGCTGGCTGCCCCGCAAGATCGTGCTCGACAACGTGACCTGGATCGGCGCGCAGGGCCGCAGCAGCACGGTGCAGGCGGAGCTGGCGCTGGACGAGGACGGCTGGCCGGCCAAGGCCGCTGTGGCGGTGGTTCGCGGCGCGCTGGAAGGAACCGAGGCGGCGCTGCAACGTGAAGCCGACAACGCCACCGCGTGGAACCTGAAGGTGGACGTGGGCGGCGGGACGCTGCAGGGACCACTCAAGGTGACGCTGCCCGAGGCCAACGCCAAGGCGCGTGACCTGGTGTTCGAAGGCACGCTGGAAACACGCAGTGTCGAGGTCTCGGCGCTGACCGCGCCCAGCCGCACGCTCACCGGCCGGCTCGACGCCAGCACCACGCTGTCGGCGCGCATCAATCCCAAAGCGAGTGCTGCGTCGGTCACAGACGCGCTGCGCACCCAAACCCGCTTCACGGTGAACAACGCGGTGCTGCAGGGTGTGGATCTGGCCAAGGCGGTGGCCACGGTGGGTTTGTCGCGCGGCGGCAGCACCGAGCTGGACACGCTGGCCGGGCAGGTGCGCACGCGCGGGCAACTCGTCGAGCTGAGCAACCTGGTGGCCAGCTCGGGTGTGCTGGCGGCCACGGGCGAGGTGACGGTGGCACCCAGCAAGGCCCTGTCGGGCCGCGTGCGGGTGGACGTGACCCAAGGCGCCGGCGGCGGCGTGGTGGGTGTGCCGCTGGTGGTGGGCGGCACGGTGGACGAGCCCACGGTGAGCCTGAGCCGCTCGGCCCTGCTGGGTGCGGCCATCGGCACCGCGCTCATGCCGGGCGTGGGCACGGGCGCCGGCGCCAACCTGGGCGACCGCCTGGGCGAAGGCTTGAAAGACCTGTTCGGCAAGTGAACCGGGCCTTGGGGTGGACGCCGGTCACCGGGCCGAATTGGACTCACGCCCCCAGCCCCTCGGGGGGTATCTTCTGGCTCCAATTCGCCCCACCCCTTTGAGGACCAAGCATGGCCATGGGTCAGTTCGCATACGCCAACAGCAGCAACCGTTTCCTGGGCTGCGCGCCGCTGGCCGACCAGCCGTTTGCGGTGGCCGGTGTGCCCTTTGACGGGGTGGTGACCAACCGCCCCGGCGCGCGCTTCGGCCCGCAGGCGATCCGCGCGGCCAGCCTGATGCTGTGCGACGGCATTCACCCGGTGTTCAACGTGTCGCCGCTGGATCATCTGGGCGATGCGCTCGACATGCGCCTGCCCAACGCCTCGCCGCTGCCCGAGGTGCGCCGCCACATCGAGGCGCAGGCCACGGCGCTGATGGCGCAGCACCACTGCGTGTTTCTCGGTGGTGACCACTCGGTGACGCTGTCGCTGTTGCGCGCCTTGAAAGCGCGGCACGGAGGCGAGCCGCTGGCGCTCGTGCATTTCGACGCGCATTGCGACACCTGGAGCGACCACTTCGGCGAACCTTCGGGCCACGGCACCTGGACCTTTGAGGCGCTGCAGGAGGGCCTGGTGAGCGCGGCGCACACGGTGCAGATCGGCATCCGCTCCAGCGGTGAACGCGCGGCGCGCGAGTACGTGGCCGACCAGGGCGGGCAGATCTTCACCGCGCGGGCCTTGCGCGGGCTCGACGGCGCGGGGCTGCAGCCCACCATCGACGCGATCCGCGCGCGCATCGGCCAGCGGCCGGTCTACCTCACCCTGGACATCGACTGCCTGGACCCGGCCTTCGCCCCCGGCACCGGCACGCCCGAGCCCGGCGGCATGACGAGTTCGCAGGTGCTGACCCTGCTGGAAGAGCTGGCCGACCTGAACTGGGTGGGCATGGACTGCGTGGAGGTGGCCCCGGCTTACGACCACGCCGAACTCACCAGCAACGCGGCGGCCACGTTTGTGTGGACCTACCTGAGTGGTCAGGTTGCGAAACGCAAAGGTCTTTGACATGGCCTCGCTCATCGGCTCCGACACCCAGCTCAACCAGAAGAGTTACTACGAAGCCAGCGTGCAGCGTCCAGTGGCGTGCCCGGCGCTGGCCGAGTCGCTGAACGTGGACGTGGTGGTCGTGGGCGCGGGCTTCAGCGGCCTGAGCGCCGCGCTTGAACTCGCAGAGCGCGGGCTCTCGGTGGTGGTGCTGGAGGCCGAGCGCATCGGCAGCGGCGCGAGCGGGCGCAACGGGGGCCAGGCCATCGTGGGCTACGCGAGTGGCCAAGGGCCGTTTGAAGATCAACTGGGCCAAGAAGATGCGCAGCGCGCCTGGGACATGTCGCTGGAGGCCATCGACCTGATCGACGCGCGCATCGCGCAGCACGGCATAGCCTGCGACCGCGTGCATGGTTATGTGTACGTAGCCGACTCGGCGCGCAAGCGCAACGCCCTGCACGAAGAGATGGAAGGCCTGCAGCAACGCGGCATTCACATCGACTGGGCCGAAGGTGCCGACCTGCCGCGCCTGATCAACAGCCCGCGTTACGTGGCCGCGGCGCGCGAACAGCGTTCGGGCCACCTGCACCCGCTCAAGTACGCGCTGGGTCTGGCGCGCGCCGCGCAGGCCGCGGGCGTGCGCATCTTCGAACACTCGGCGGTGACCGGGTTGCAGCGCGGCGCCACGCTGGTGGCGAGCACCGCGCAAGGCCAGGTGACGGCGCGTTTTGCCGTGCTCGCGGGCAACTGCATGCTGCCCGAGTACGGGCCGGCGGTCGCGCCCGAGATCGCGCCGCGCATCATGCCGGTGGGCACCTACATCGTGGGCACCGCCCCGCTGGACCCGGAACTTTGCGCGCGCCTGATCCCGCGCAACGCGGCGGTGTGCGACAACAACTTCGTGCTCGACTACTTCCGCTTCAGCGCCGATCACCGCATGCTGTTTGGCGGACGTGTGAGCTACACCACGCGCACGCCGGCGAACCTCTCCGCCTTGATGGCAAGGCGCATGGCCGAGGTGTTTCCGGCGCTGGCACAGACACCGATCGAATTCGTGTGGGGTGGGTTTGTGGACATCAGCATGAACCGCGCGCCCGACTTCGGGCGGCTGGGTGACAACGTCTACTACCTGCAGGGGTTCAGCGGCCACGGTGTGGCGCTCACCGGGCTGGCGGGGCAGCTGGTGGCCGAAGCGGTGGCCGGGCAGGCCGGACGCTTCGATGTGTTCGCGCGGCTGCAGCACCACCGGTTTCCCGGCGGGCCGCTGCTGCGAACGCCCAGCCTGGCGCTGGGCATGCTCTGGCACCGCCTGCGGGATGTGCTGTAGCGGATTGAAAGGGCTAGAATTACAAATCTGAAGTTCAATTTCAAATTTGTAAGACCATGATCCCGCGCCTGGCCACCTCTACCCTGAAAAGGCTTGCGAAGGGGTTTCCCATCGTGGCGTTGACCGGGCCCAGGCAGTCGGGCAAGACCACATTG
>NZ_JBLYYB010000028.1:0-4384 GCF_048549895.1 Hydrogenophaga sp. | reverse complement strand
GGGTGGGCCCGGCGGGCCCCCCCGCCCCGGGGGGGGGCCGCCCACCCCCCCCCGCGCGCCGCTGCCGTTTGTGCGCACGGGGTGGCTCAGGGTGGCGCCCTGGCTTCCATGAGCGGCCTCACAGACCGCATCGCCTTACAAACGGCACGGCAGCGGCGAACCACTGAACATTCGGCACCCAGCGGCGCACGCGCAGCACGCTCCCGCATGCACCATTTCGGAAGCATGCCAACCAAATCAACTGCCACATCAATCAAATCAAGGACTTGGCCCAAGGAAACACATGGCATGGCGCTTGCGAAGTGACAAGCACGCCGCTTTACAAACGGCAGCCTTTCACCCCGCCTGACCTCTTCAACCCCTTCACAGGAGTGCCGCCATGTCCCTGATCCGCCGCCAGTTCCTCACCCGCGCCGCCGTTGCCGGCAGCGTGCTCGGTGCTCCCGTCATCGCCAACGCGCAGTCGGCCAAGTTCAACTGGAAGATGACCAGCGCCTACGGCAAGGGCTCGCCCTTCTACATGGACGGCCCGGGCAGCGCGACCGACCTCGCCAAACGCATCCGCGAAATGTCCGACGGCCGCCTGAACATCCAGGTGTTCGGCGCCGGTGAACTGATCCCCGCGTTTGAAGGCTTTGACGCGGTGCGCGCCGGCACGGTGGAGATGAACCACGCCAACGCCTACTTCTGGACCGGCAAGACCGCCGCCGCGCAGTACTTCACCGCCGTGCCCTTCGGCATGAACTTCCAGGGCATGAACGGCTGGCTGTACGACGGCGGCGGCATCGACCTCTGGAACGAGGTCTACGCGCCTTTCGGCATGGTGGCCATGCCCTGCGGCAACACCGGCGTGCAGATGACGGGCTGGTTCAAGAAGGAGATCAAGACCGTGGCCGACCTCAAGGGCCTGAAGATGCGCATCCCGGGTCTCGCCGGCAAGGTCTACGCCAACCTGGGTGTGGACGTGAAGGTGCTGCCGGGCGGCGAAATCTTCCCCGCGCTGGAACGCGGCGTGATCGACGCGGCCGAGTTCGTGGGCCCCTTCCAGGACCGCCGCCTGGGCCTGCACAAGGCCGCCAAGAACTACTACACCACCGGCTGGCACGAATCGTCCACGGTGTCGGAGTTGCTGATCAACAAGGCCGCCTGGGACAAGCTGCCGAAAGACCTGCAGGCCATTGTGAGCAACGCCTCGGCCGCCTGCAACGTGATCAGCGAAGGCTGGTGCCAGAAGGCCAACTCCGAAGCCATGGAAGACCTGATCAAGAACCAGGGCGTGATCGCGCGACCGCTGCCGGACGACGTGATCAAGGCGTTGAAGGCCGAGACCGACAAGGTGCTGGCCGACGGCCTGAAGGACCCGCTGACGAAGAAGGTGCACGACTCGTACATGTCCTTCAAGGCCAAGTACGACCGCTGGAGCGAAATCAGCGAAGAGGCGTACCACCTCAAGGTTCGCGGCTGATCAAGGAACGGCGTCATGCTCAAGGTATTGCGGCCACTGGCCACTGTCATCGAGGGTTTCATCGACCGCATCGGCGGGCTCACCGCCTGGATCGCGCTGGTCATGATCGGCCTGGTCGCCACCAACGTGCTCTTGCGCTACGCCTTCAGCTTCGGCTCGGTGTGGGCGCAGGAGTTCGAGTGGCACCTGCTGGCCGCCCTCATCCTCCTGGGCATGAGCCACGCGCTGCAGCGCGGTGAAAACGTGCGCGTGGACCTGTTCTACGCGCGCTACTCGCCCGCCACCAAGCGCTTGGTCGACGTGGTCTCTGCGCTGCTGCTCATCGCGGTGAGCCTGGGCTTCATCTGGTTGTCGCTGGGCTATGTGGAGCAGTCGCGCTCCATCCAGGAGGCCTCGGCAGACCCGGGCGGTATTCCGTTGCGCTGGCTGGTCAAGGCCTTGATCCCGCTGGGCTACGGCCTGCTGGTGCTGCAACAGCTCGCGCACCTGGTGCGCCTGCTCGATGCGCCCACCACCACCGGGGAGTCGAGCCATGTTTGAGATGTCGACCTACGCCGTCTTCATGCTGATCGGCTTCTTCGTGATGCTGATGATCGGCATCCCGGTGGCCATCAGCCTGGCCGTCAGCGGCTTCGTGTTCGGCTGGCTGGGCTTTGGCGAGACGCTGTTCAATCTGCTGCCCGCGCGCTTCTACGGCATCGTCAGCGGCTACCAGTGGATGGCGATTCCGCTCTTCGTGTTCATGGGGGTGATGCTGGAGAAATCGCGCCTGGCCGACGACCTGCTCGACGTCATGGGCCACATCGCCGGCGGCCTCAAGGGCGGCATGGCGATCGGCATCGTGCTGTTCGGTGTGCTCATGGGTGCGACCACCGGCATCGTGGGCGCCACCATCATCACGCTGGGCCTGCTCACGCTGCCCACGCTGATACGGCGCGGCTACGACAAGAGCGTGGCCTGCGGCGTGATCTGTGCCTCGGGCACGCTGGGCCAGATCATCCCGCCCAGCCTCATCTTGATCTTGCTGTCGGACATCATGCAGCTCTCGGTGGGCACGCTGTTCGCCGCCGCCGTGGGCCCGGGCATGTTGCTGGCCGGCGTGTACATCGTCTACCTGGTGGTCATGGGTTGGCTCAAACCCGAGACCATGCCGCCGATCCCGATCGCCGAGCGCGACGCGGTCTCGCGCCGCCAGCTGTGGGTGCGCTTCTTCAAGGTGCTGGTGCCGCCGGTGATGCTGGTGGTGGCGGTGCTGGGCTCCATCGTGGGCGGCATCGCGGCGCCCACCGAAGCGGCCAGCATGGGCGCCGTGGGCGCGGTGATCATCACCGCACTCTCGGGCCGCTTCACCTGGGCCACGCTCAAGGCCACCGCGCTGGACACCAGCAAGATCACCGCCATCATGATGTTCATCCTCATGACCGCGCAGGTGTTCGCGCTCTCGTTCCGCGGCCTGCACGGTGAAGACCTGATTGCCGGCATGTTCGAGGCCTTGCCGGGCGGCACCAACACCGCCATCTGGTTCATGATGCTCATCATCTTTGTGCTCGGCTTCTTTGTGGAGTGGATCGAGATCAGCTACATCGCCGTGCCGCTGTTCCTGCCGATCCTCATGAACATGGGTGTGGACCCGGTCTGGCTGGCGATGCTCATCACGGTGAACCTGCAGTCCAGCTTCCTCACGCCGCCGTTCGGCTGGGCGCTGTTTTACCTGAAGGGCGTGGCCCCGCCCGAGGTGAACATCAAGGACATCTACAAAGGTGTGGTCCCCTTCATCGGCCTGCAGTTCCTCACGCTGGTGTTGCTCTTCCTGTACCCGCAGATCGCGCTGTGGCTGCCCAAGGCCATCGGCTGGTGACAGCCCCACAGCCATGGAATTCTTCAACCAACACAGCACCGCCTGGTTGCTGGGCCTGGCAGCGGCCCTGCTCGCCACCGGCCTGGTGGCGGGCGTGCTCGCGGGCCTGCTGGGCGTCGGTGGTGGCATCGTCATCGTGCCGGTGCTCTACCACCTGTTCACGCTGCTCGGTGTGGACGAGTCGGTGCGCATGCACGCGGCGGTCGGCACGTCGCTGGCCACCATCATTCCCACCTCCATCATGTCCAGCCGCGCGCACCGAAAGCGCGGCAGCCTGGACATGGGCCTGATCAAACGCCTCATGCCCTCGGTGGTGGTGGGCGTGATCGTGGGCTCGGTGGCCAGCCGCTTTTTGAGTGGTGCGTCGCTCACCGCGGTGTTCGCCTCGGTGGCTTTGCTGGTCGCGGTGAACATGGCCTTCAAACGCGACGGCTTTGCGCTCGCCGACGGCCTGCCCGGCACCGCCGGCACCGCGCTGCTGGGCAGCGGCATCGGCGGCATCTCCACGCTCATGGGCATTGGCGGCGGCACGCTGAGCGTGCCGATCCTGAACGCGCTGCGTGTGCCCATGCACACCGCCGTGGGCACCGGCGCCATGCTGGGCATGGTGATCAGTTTCCCCGGCGCGCTGGCCTTCCTCCTCAACGGGCTGGATGTGCCCAACCGCCCGCCCTTCAGCCTGGGCCACGTGAACCTGCTGGGGTTTGCGCTCATCGTGCCGGCCACGCTGGCCACCACCGGCTGGGGTGCGAAACTCGCGCACTCGATCAACGCCAAACGGCTGCGCCAGGTGTTCGCACTCTTCCTCGCGCTCACCGCTGCACGCATGTTCTACGGCCTGCTGACCTGAGCCCACCACAACACGGAGACCCTGAATGATCCACACCCTCACCGCCCTGGGCGGCATGTTTGTCGCACCCCACCACCTGGCCGCGCAGGCCGGGCGCGACGTGCTGCGCGACGGCGGCAACGCGGTGGAAGCCATGGTGGCTGCAGCCGCGGCCATCGCCGTGGTCTACCCGCACATGAACGCCATCGGCGGTGACGGTTTCTGGCTCATC
>NZ_JBLYYB010000027.1:0-26518 GCF_048549895.1 Hydrogenophaga sp. | reverse complement strand
GAGGGCGCGGTTCAGTTTCATGAGAACTCCAGGTAGGACAAGTTGATAAGGGCATCCGGCGGATGTAAGCCTGTATCGGTCACAACTTGTCAGACTTGAATTCTCAAGACCCTGCGCGGGCCTCAACGGGCGATAAGCCCCGGCTTGTCCGCCCAGTTCGGGCGTTCAGCGCGCTGGATGTGGCCTGTTCAGACCAGCGTGACGAACGCCAGCCACCCCACCGCAGCCCAGCGGTGCACGCTGCTGGCGGGCAGGCGCCACACCGCGGCCACGAGGAACAGGTTGTAGGGCAAAGGCGCAAAGTGCACCGCGGCGGCCAGCGCGATGTCGAGATCGGACGCTGCCAAGGCCAGCGCCACGCCGGTGGCCAGCAGGTTGATCAGCGTGCCGACCAGCACCAGGTCGCGCCAGAACAGCACGCGCACCGGCACCTCGGCGCACCAGCGGCGGGTGAAAAAGCCCACCGCAGGCATTCAGCTTGCCAGCGCGCGCAGCAGCCAGGCGTTCAGATCGGCCACTTCCTGCGCGCACACCGAATGCTCCATCGGGTAGGTGTGCCAGTCCACCGGGTAGCCCAGCGCCTGCAAAGCGTCGCGCGTTTCGGTGCCGCGCTGCACCACCACCACCGGGTCGTGTGTGCCGTGCGCCAGAAAGATCGGCACGTCGCGGTTGGCTTCTGCGCGCTCGGCCGCGGTGCTGGCCGCCAGCGGCAAATAGCCCGACAGGCCCACCAGGCCGGCCAGGCGCTGCGGCGCGCGCAGCCCGGCCATGAGCGTCATGGCGCAGCCTTGCGAAAAGCCCATGAGCACGGTGCGCGCGGGCGGCACACCCCGCGCGGCCTCGCGGTCCAGCAGGCCCTGCACCAGCGCGCACGACTCGCGCAGACCGGCTTCGTCCTCAAAGCGCGACTGGCCGATGGGCGGATGGATGTCGTACCAGGCGCGCATTTCATAGCCGCCGTTGAGCGTGACCGGGCGCACCGGCGCCGTGGGAAACACAAAGCGAACGGGGCCGATGGCGTCGAGATCGAGCTCCTGGGCGATCGGCACAAAGTCGTTGCCGTCGGCGCCCAGGCCGTGCAGCACGACGATGCTGGCCACGGGCGTGGCGGCGGGGTTGCCGCCGGTGATGAGTTCCAGGGTTTCAAGGGTGTGTGAGGTCATGACCCGCAGCATAGCGGCTGCGGGTCGGCTCACGCCGCTTCGCTATTGCACGAAGCCAGGCAACCAGAGCGAGATGGACGGGAAGGCGCACAGGATCAGCAGGCGCACCACGTCCACACCGATGAAGGGCATGGTGCCCTTGTAGATCGAGCCCAGCGGCACGTCGCGCGCGATCGAGTTGATGACGAACACGTTCATGCCCACGGGCGGGCAGATCATGCCGAAGGTCACCGCCATCACCACGATCACGCCGAACCACACCGGGTCGAAACCGAGCTGCATCATGGCCGGGAACACGATGGGCACGGTGAGCAGGATCATGGCCAGCTCGTCCATCACCGCGCCCAGGATCAAATAACCCACCATGATCAGCGCGAGCACACCGTAAGGCCCCACCGGCAGGTGCACCAGGAACTCCACCGCGTTCTGCGTGAACTGCGTGATGGTGAGGAAATAGCCGAACAGGTAGGCCCCCACCACGATCAGCATGATGGCCGACGACACGCGCAGCGCACCGATGAGCGCGGCCTTGATCTGCACCCAGCCCAGCCGGCGGCGCAGCATGCCGATGGCCAGCGTGCCCATGGCGCCCACACCCGCGGCTTCCTGCACCGTGAACAACCCGCCGTAGATGCCACCCAGCACAAACACGAACAGCACAACCACCGCCCACAACGCGCGCAGCGAGGCAAATCGCTCGGCCCAGCTGTGGCGCTCGCCGCGCGGCATGGCATCGGGCCGCAGGCGCGCCACGATGGCCACCACCACGCAGTAGAAGGCCACGGCCATGAGGCCGGGGATGATGCCGGCGGCGAACAGCTTGGTGATGTCGGTCTCGGTCATGATCCCGTAGAGCACCATGATCACCGAGGGCGGGATCATGATGCCCAGCGTGCCGCCCGCGGCGATCAGCCCGGCGGAGAAGCCCGGGTTGTAGCCGGCGCGGCGCATCTCGGGCAAGGCCACCTGCGTCATGGTGGCGGCCGTGGCCACCGACGAGCCGTTGATGGCCGAGAAGCCACCGCAGGCCGCAATGGACGCCAGCGCCAGACCGCCCCGGCGGTGCCCCAGCCAGGCGCGCCCCGCGGCAAACAACTCGGTGCTCATGCCCGACTGCGAGGCAAACGCCCCCATCAGGATGAACATCGGGATGACGCTGAGGTTGTAGTCGGTGAGCACCGACAGCGGCACGTTGGCCAGCAAATTGAGCCCGGGCTGCAGCCCGGTGAGCGCGGCAAAGCCGCCCACACCGGCGATGCCCATGGCCACACCGATGGGCACACGCAGCGCCATGAGGCCGAACATGGCCACGAAGCCCAGCAGGGCCACCAGATCACGATCCATGGGCGGCTCCGTTGAGTTCGTCGTCGGCATCGTCGGCACTGGCCGCGCGACCTTGCCACAAATGCACCAGCCGCACCAGCGCCAGCAGCGCCGCCACGCAGGCGCCCAGAGCCCCTGCGCCATAGAACCACTGCAGCGGCAGCCGCAGGTCCATGGTGCCCTGGCTGCCGGTGCCACCCACCTTGACCCAGACCATCCAGGCCATGGGCAGGAGGAAGGCTGCGGTCACGGCGGTGGCGATCATGTCCACACGGCGCTGGCCGGCGGGCTTGAGGCTCTCCCACAGCAGGTCCACACAGATGTGGGTGCCGTAGTAGGTGGCCAGCGCAATGCCCCAGAACAGCGCAATGCCCTGCAGCATGCGCGAGCCGTCGAACCAATCGGGGATCTGCACGCTGAAGGCGTAGCGCAACAGCACGTTGCCCGCGGTCAACACCGCGATCAGCAGCAGCGAGAGCGCGGCCATCGTCTCGATGGCCGAGAGCACGCGCTTCATCAGTTGGAGGCCTTGCGCGCCGCCAGTTCCTTGCGCAAGTCGTCCAGCGCAGCCTGCCCCGGCACGCCCACGCCGTCAGCGGACTTGACCCACTGGGTGTAGACCGGCTCCACCGCTTTTTTCCAGACGTCGAGCTGGGCCGGCGTGATCGGCACGATGGTGTGGCCGGCGGTCTTCTCCAGCTTGCCCTGGCCCGCGTCTTCCTCGTCGCCCCACGCCGCGCCGACCTTGCCGGCCCACTCGTTGTTGCAGTGGTCGTCGATCACTTTCTTCTGGCCGGCGGCGAGCTTGTCGTACCAGGGCTTGTTCATCACCCACACGAAGTCGGAGGTGTACAGGCGCATGTCGCTGTGGTACTTCACGGCCTTGTCAATGCCGAAGGAAATGATGGAGTTCCACGGGAAGGTGATGGCGTCGGCCAGGCCTTTGTCGAGCGCGTCGCGCGACTCGGGCGCGGACACCTGCACGTTGGTCGCGCCCAGCAGCGTCATGGTCTGTGCCACGGTGCCGTTGGCCGAGCGGATCTTCATGCCCTTGAGCTGGCCGGGTTCGGTGATCGGCTTCTTGGCGTGGAAGGTGCCCACATGCACGTGCGCGAAGCAGAACTTCACGTCCTTCATTTCGGTGCCGGCGTACTTGCGGTACCAGGCGTCCAGCCCGGCCGAGCCGGGGCCGGGCTTGCCGATCAGGAACGGCAGTTCACCGGCGGCCACCAGCGGGAAACGACCGGCCTGGTAACCGGGGTTGACCCAGGTCATCTCGGCGATGCCGTCGCGCGCCATGTCGTAGTGGTCGGCCGCCTTGCCCAGTTGCTGGGCGGGGAACAGCGCCACCTTGATCGAACCCTTGGACGCCGCCTCCACCGACTTGGCCCACGGCTCGAAGCCCAGCTTGGCCAGCGGGTGCATGGCCGGCAGCCAGTGGGCGAACTTCATTTCGACCGGTTTGTCTTGCGCTTGTGCGCCCAGGGTGCCGAGCAACAAGGCGGCTGCGGCAACGGCACGCAGGGTGGTGTGGTGGGTCTTCATGGTGTGTCTCCTGTTGTGGTGGATGTCGAGAGATCAAGACGCTGTCCAGGCTTCAGGTGCCCGTGGTCGTTGGTGCGTCCTTCGTGGGCCGGACGGCCCAGAAGATGGGTTGGGCAGCGGCCTGTGGCCGGTGCGCGGTGTTGAGTTTCCCTTCCGGGTCGGCCAGCGTGGCCTTGAGTGCAGCGCGCAAACCCTCGGCGGCGGTGTCCGCATCGCGTGCACCGGTGAGCGCGGGCACCACATGTTCAGACCACAGGCGTGCGTAGTTCAGGCGGCCGCGGGCCTGCGTGTCGCCATACCCTTTGAGCACCTGCGGCAGCCCGCTGAGCACCAACGCAAGCGCGGGCGCTTGCGGCAGCACCTGGCGCATGGTGCCCAGCCACACGGCCAGGGTCTCGTGTTCCTGCGCATAGCGCAGCGAACGCGGGCGCAGCGGGCGCAGCCAGGCCAGGCCGCGCAGCATCAAAAAGCCCCACAGGCTGGTGGATCGGATGTGCAGGCCCACATGGGCCTTGCCCATCCAGCCACGGCGGTTGGCCAGCGAGAGCAGGCGCTCGCCGAGCGCGCGCGGCAACACCGCCGCCACCTCGTCGATGCCGGGCTTGAAGTGTTCGGTGACACGCACGATGTCGCCCGGGCGCACCTGCGCCTCAAGGGCCACACGCGCATAGCGGCTGCGCCGCGTCTTGAGGTCGGCCACACGGATCACGTCTTCAAAACACATCCAGAGCGCCAGATGGCGCACCGCTTCGGTCAAGGCTTCGGCCGCCGCGGGTGTGGACGCGGCCACCAGGCCCTGCACATGGTCGAAAAAGGCGTCGGCATAGGCCTCGTTCTGGTAGTCGCGGCAGCGCAAGGCGCCGTGTGCGGCGAGCAGTTGCACCGGGGTTGGCCAAGCCTGCAGGCGCGCCGCCCAGGTGCCTTGCAGCGCGGGCGGCAGGTCGGCATCGGCCAGCACCTGCAGTGCGTCGCGCGACGCGGCCTGTTCGGGTTTCGATGGCTGGTGCGCTTCATCGAACGCGGCGGCAAACCCGTCCAGGCTGGCCTGCACGCCCTTGCCGGATGCGCGGATCACGTCTTCGCACACACTGCGCGGCCAGGGCAGCACACCGGCGCCGGCCAGCGCGCCGAACATCACGGCCGAGACCACGGTGCCGGTCTGCACCGTCACCGCCTCCATGTCGAACAGCACCGTTTGCCGAGCCATCGCGCGCGCCGCGTCCAGCAAGCGCTGCGGGTCCTGCCGGCCGTCGGCCATGTGCATCTTCTCCAGCGTGGTGTAGACGCGGTGGGTCGACGACAGCAAGGTGGTGCGACCGGTCACGAAACCGCGCTCGACCATGCGCGAGGCTTCCAGCAGTTCGCTGGCCACCACCACGTCCACACAACCGGGCACCGGCGTGAGGCCAAACACCGGTTGCGCCGGACCGGGCAGTGGCTCGCGCAGCAGCTCGATGTAGTAACTGGTGGCGCCCGTGCGTTGCGCCACGCCGGGCACCGAGGTGGCCTGCACCGGCAGGCCGTGGCGCAGCGCGCACTGCACCAGCCAGTCGGCCAGCACACCGCCGCCTTCGCCGCCCAAGGCTGCGATCAGGATGCCGTAGGAATGTGTGGATGCGTTCATGGGTCAGGCGGGCTGCAGCAGGCCGATGAAAAATCGGTTGAAGCGGTCGGTGGTGCGGTCCCACCAGCTCGGGTGGGTGACGATCTCGACCTTGTGGAAGGACGGGCACAGCACGGCGGCATCGGCCACCTCGCCGCACAGGCCGCAGCCCACGCAGCCGTTGGTGACGTGCGCCACGGGTTCACGGCGCAGCGGGTCGGCCGATTCCTTGACGGTGAGCGTGGGGCAGCCCGAGAGGCGGATGCAGGAGTGGTCGCCGGTGCAGGTGTCTTCGTCCACGCCGTAACGCGTGCGCACGCTGCGCAGGCCTGCCTTCAGGCGGCGCGCGCGGATGGGTTTCAAGCGGCGCTGGCGCTCCAACTGGCATTCGCCTTCGGCGATCACGACCTTCAGGCCCGTGAAGGGCGAGTTGACCGCGTCCTTCAACAGATCGCGCACCTGCGAAACACGGTAGTTGTGCACCGTCTTGATCCACTTCACGCCCATGCCCTTGAGCGTGTTCTCGATCGTCAACTCGTTGACGGTGGCACTCGCGCCTTCGGCCAGCAGGCGCGCGTCCGACGCGGGCGTGGACATGGTCTCCTGCGTGCCGGTGGCCGAGGTGTAGCCGTTCTTCATGATCACCAGCACACCGTCGCCCTGGTTCAGCAGGGTCGAGCTCACGCCCGAGAGCAGGCCGTTGTGCCAGAAGCCGCCGTCGCCCATGATGGCAATGGGTCGTTTGGCCGAGAAGTTTTTCACCGCCGCGCTGGACGCCATGCTCATGCCGTAGCCGAGGATGGAGTTGCCGAACGAGAACGGCTCGAAGGTGGCGAAGGAATGGCAGCCGATGTCGGTGGAGATGTGCAGCTTGCCCACCTCGCGCTCGACCAGCTTGAGCGCGGCGAACACCGGGCGCTCGGGGCAACCGGTGCAGAAGTTGGGCGGGCGCGCGGGCACGCCACCGCCGAGCTCCGCCAGTGCACGCGTGCGGGTCTCGGCCAGGTCGGTGCTGAATTGCCGGGCCACCGAGGTGTCGAGTGCGGGCAGATGCTCGGACGCGAACGCAGTGAGCCCCTTCAACAGGATTTCGGCCGTGTACTCGCCGCCCATGGGCAGCAGGTCCTTGCCGTGCAGGCGGGTCTGCAGGTCGGCGCGGCGCAGCAGCGTGGCGATGTCCTGCTCGATGAACTCGGGCTGGCCTTCTTCAATCACCAGCACCGCGCGTTTGCCCGCGCAGAAGGCCGCGATCTGCCCCGGCACCAACGGGTACACCACGTTGAGCACCAGCATGGGAATGTCGGTGTCGCCGGTGGCATTGGCCAGACCGGCTTGCTGCAGCGCGCGGATGGTGGTGTTGTACAGACCGCCCTGCACGATCAGACCCACCTCGGCGTGTTGACCATCGAAGTGTTCGTTGAGGCCGGCTTCTTCAATGAACCTGCGCGCCGCCGGCATGCGCACCTCGTACTTCAGCTTCTCGTGGCGGAAGGTCGCGGGCGGGTGCGAGAGGCGGTCGTAGTTGAAGTCGGCGGCTTCCTGCTGCAGCAGGCGGCTGGAGATGGCGGGTGCGATGTTGTCGCTGGCCACAAAACTGCCCTGCACATGGCAGGCGCGGATGCGCAACTCGATCATCACCGGCGTGTTCGACGCCTCGGAGAGTTCAAACGCTTTCTCCGTCATGCGCACGATGGTGGGCAAATTGGGCCGCGGGTCCATGAGCCACAGCGCCGACTTCATGGCGAACGCGTGCGTGCGTTCCTGGATCACGCTCGCACCTTCGCCGTAGTCTTCGCCCACCACGATCACCGCGCCGCCCATCACGCCGGGCGAGGCCAGGTTCGACAAGGCGTCCGACGCCACGTTGGTGCCCACCACCGACTTCCAGGTCACCGCGCCGCGCACCGGGTACATGATGGACGCGGCCAGCATGGCGGCTGCCGAGCTTTCGTTCGTACACGCTTCCACGTGCACACCGAGCTCGTCCATGTAGGGCTTGGCCTGCACCATCACATCCAGCAGGTGCGAGATCGGTGAGCCCTGATAACCGCCGACATACGTCACGCCCGACTGCAGCAGCGCCTTGGTCACGGCGAGGATGCCCTCGCCCTGAAAGGTCTCGCCCTGGCCGAGTTTCAGCGCTTCAATCTCACTGTGAAAAGAACGTTCCAACCGCGTGTCTCCTAGTGTTGTGCCCCGGAATCTAGGACCTGCAACGCCATCTGGCCAATGGATTGATCTGATGTGCTGCATTCACCAGATGGATAATTCGGGACAACCCTTAGAGGTCTTCAGATGAACTTTCGGCAACTCGATCTCAACCTCTTGCGCGTGCTCGCGGCCATCCACCGCACCGGCTCGGTGACCGCTGCGGGCAAGGCGCTGGCGCTCTCGCAGCCCGCCACCAGCAACGCGCTGGCCCGGCTGCGCGACTACTTTCAGGACGATCTCTTCGTGCGTTCCCCCGGTGGTCTGCAGGCCACCCGCCTGTGCGAGCGCCTCGCGCCCGAGGTGCAGACGCAACTGCAGATGCTGGAGACCGCGGTCACCGTGCGCGACGAGTTCGATCCCGCGCGCAGCGACATGCGCTGGCGCCTGTCCTTGTCCGATCTGGGCGAGATGATGTTTCTGCCGCCGCTGGCCGCGGCCTTGCGCCAGCAAGCGCCGCAGGCGCGCCTCACCAACATCTCGGTCGCCGCCGACGACGTGCCGGCCGCGCTGGAATCGCGCGAGATCGATTTCGCCATCGGCATCCTGCAGCCACGCCACCGCGGTGTGCGCGCCGAGCTGCTGTTTCGCGAGCACTACGTGGCCATGACCTCACCGCGCTGGCGCCCCGCCAGCGGCAAGGCCGGGCGCACGCTGAGTGCGCGCCAACTGGCGGAGTCGTCGCTGGTGGTGGCCGCGCCCACCGCCACCTTTCACGGCAGCGTGGAGCAGATGCTGGTGCGCGCCAAGCTCAGCGACCGCGTGGTGATCCGCGCACGCCACTTCGGCGCGCTGCCCGAGCTGGCGCTCAACACCGACCTGCTCACCATCGTGCCGCAGATGTACGCGGCCAACGTGGGCCAGCGCCTGGACATGCGCGTGTGGGAACTGCCACGCGCCGCCGCGCCCAGCTACGACGTGCGCCTGGTCTGGCACGCCAGCACCGCCAAGGACCCGGCCCACCAATGGATACGCGCGCAGGTGCACCGGCTGTTCGGGCGGGTGCAAGGGGCGGCGTGAATATGATGGGCGCATGACCCCACACACCCTGCTGAACCACCTCGACCAAGGCCGCTTCTGGCCTGCACCCTGCGGCCTGTCGCTCGACGAAGCCTATGCACAAGCACTGGCGGTGCGCCAGTTGCGCATCGCGCGCGGCGAGCAGCCGCGCGGCTACAAGGTCGGCTTCACCAACCGCTCGATCTGGCCCCGCTACAACGTGTTCGCACCCATCTGGGGCAGCGTGTGGGACAGCACGCTCACCCTGTGCGAGGGCGAGGGCAGCGTGTCGCTCGCCCTCACCTGCCAGCCACGGCTGGAGCCCGAGGTCGTGTTCGGCCTGAAGGCCACGCCCGCACCCGACGCCACGCTCGACGATCTTTTCGCGGCGATCGACTGGGTGGCTCCGGGCTTTGAGGTGGTGCAGTCGCACCTGCCGGACTGGAAGTTTCTGCCGCCCGACACCGTGGCCGACGGTGGCTTGCACGCGCGCCTGCTGGTGGGCCGCCGCACACCGGTGCGCGATCTCGCTGGTGACGCCAATGCACTCGACACCTTACTGGCCCAGGCTCAAGTCAGCTTGCTCAAGAACGGCGCGGTGGTGGAAGAAGGCCAGGGTTCGAACGTGCTGGACAGCCCGCTGCGCGCGCTGCTGCACTTCACCCAGACGCTGCGCGCCTGCCCGGGCGCGCCCGATCTGCAGGCCGGCGACGTGGTCACCACCGGGACATGGACCGATGCCTGGGCCGTGGCGCCCGGCGAGCACTGGTCGGCCCGCTTCTCCTCACCACTGCCCAGCCTTGCGGTGACCTTCGCCGGTTGACCCGCGCCCGTGCTTGCAGGTGAAACCCTCTAAACACAAGGCGGGAGCCTTGGTAGATTCCTGCGTCATACCCACAACGGAGACCCGCTTCATGACCAAGATCGCACCGGACCTGCTGGCACTGCAACGCCTGTACCACTGGGAGAAGACCGCGCCCAACCGCGTGGCCCTCACGCAACCCATGGGCAACGGTGCCGTGCAGGAGTTCACCTGGGCGCAGGTGGCCGATCAGGTGCGCCGCATGGCCGCCCACCTGCAGTCGCACGGCTGGGAGCCTGGCTCGAAGGTGGCCATCCTCTCCAAGAACTGCGCCTGGTGGATGATGAGCGACCTGGCCATCTGGATGGCGGGCTATGTGTCGGTGCCGCTGTACCCCACGCTCGCGCCCGAAACCATCCGCCAGATCCTCGCGCACAGCGAAGCCAAGGCGCTCTTCGTGGGCAAGCTCGACGGCTGGGAAGGCATGAAGCCCGGTGTGCCCACCGACCTGCCCTGCATGAGCTACGCGCTATCGCCAGCAGACGCCGTGAAGAACTTTGAAGGCTGGGACGCCATCTGCCAACGCAGCCAACCGCTGCAAGGTGAGCCGCTGCGCGACGGCGACGAACTCGCCACCCTGATCTACACCTCGGGCACCACCGGCATGCCCAAGGGCGTGATGCACACCTTCGCCAACTTCGCCTGGGCGCTCGACGCCGGCCTCAAGCGCATCCCCATGAACGGCAGCGACCGCATGCTGTCCTACCTGCCACTGGCCCACGTGGTCGAGCGCATGCTGGTCGAACACGGCTGGCTGCGCACGGGCATGCATGTGTTCTTTGCCGAATCGCTCGACACCTTCGCCGCCGACCTGCAGCGCGCGCGGCCCACCATCTTTTTCTCGGTGCCGCGCCTGTGGGTCAAGTTCCAGCAGGGCATCCACCACAAGATGCCGCCGGCCAAACTCAACCGCCTGCTCGGCATCCCGATCCTGGGCGGCATCGTGCGCAAGAAGGTCATGAAGGCCCTGGGCCTGGACCAGTGCAAGTTCGCCGCCGGTGGCGCCGCGCCCATGCCCATCGCCTTGCTGCAGTGGTACAGCAAGCTGGGCCTGAACATCAACGAAGGCTACGGCATGACGGAGAACCTCGCGCTCTCCCACATCACCGAACCGGGCAAGAACCAGCAAGGCACCGTGGGTCCGGCCTATGAAGGCGTGCAACACCGCATCGACCCCGACACGGGCGAGGTGCAGATGCGCAACCAGGCCATGATGTTGGGCTACTACAAGGAGCCCGAGAAGAGCGCGGAGAGCTTCACGCCCGATGGTTGGCTCAAGACCGGCGACAAGGGCACCATCGACAAACAAGGTCTGCTGCGCATCACCGGCCGCGTGAAAGACCTGTTCAAGACCGGCAAGGGCAAATACGTGGCGCCCGCGCCCATTGAAGACAAGCTGGTCATGCACGAAGCGGTGGAGGCCTGCGTGGTCACCGGCGCCAACCTCGGTCAGCCGCTGGGCATCGTGATGCTCAACGCCGAAACCGTGGCGAAGGTGGCCGATGCTGCTGCGCGCAGCGAGCTGGAAGCGTCGCTGGCGGCGCACCTCAAGACCATCAACGCCACGCTGGACCCCCACGAGCAGTTGCAATGCATCGTGGTCGTCACCACCGCCTGGACGGTGGACAACGACGTCATCACCCCGACCTTCAAGGTCAAACGCAACCGCATCGAAGACTTGTACGCCCGCCACTACGAAGCCTGGGAGGCCTCGGGCAAGAAGGTCATCTGGCAAAAGGGCTGAGGCCAGGCCGGCTCACCCGGCCTGGCTCAGCCGGGTGAGCACGCCGTCGGCGCCCTGCTCGCACAGGCGCATCACCACCTCGAACCCCTCGGCGTTGCCGTAGTAGGGGTCGGGCACCTCAAGCGTGCCGGGCACGCCGGCGTATTCCAGAAAGAGGTGCAGCTTGTGCTGGTGTTCGGGCGGGCACACGTGCTGCAAGTTGGCGAGGTTGTCCCGGTCCATGGCCAGGATGAGATCGAACTGCTCGAAGTCCTCGTCTTTCACCTTGCGTGCCCGCTCGTTGACGATGTGGTTGTACCCACGGGCCTGGGCAAGCATGATGGCCCGGCGATCGGCTTTTTCACCCCGGTGCGCGCCGTAGGTCCCGGCCGAGTCGAGCGACACCCGATCGTTCAGCCGCCTGCGCTGCACTTCGGCATGTAACACGCTGGCGGCCATCGGCGAGCGGCAGATGTTGCCCATGCACACGAGAAGGATCTTGGTCATGCGGCAAGGATAGCGAGCCATCACGACGAGTGGCAGGTGATCGCCGAAAAACAAAAAACCCGCCAGCTGGCGGGTTTCAAATGGGCTTGTCCGGGCTCAGATCAGGTAGTCATCAACGCTCTTGCCCGACGCCAGAACGGCGCGCACCCACTCGGGTTTGCGGCCAGGGCCACCGGCCCAGAGTTCGCCGTTGGGGCCACGGTACTTCGGAGCCGCTGCGGATTTCGATTTGCCCGCCTTCTTGGTTCCGGTCGTGCCGCCCAGATCGGCCACCGAAATGCCGAATTGCTTCATCTTGGCCTTGATATCGGCAATCACGGAAGCGAGTTCGTCTTTGCGCGCCTGCTCGGCTTGCGCCATCAGGGTTTGGGCTTGCGCCATGAGTTCGGAATAGCTGGCCATTGTTGGCTCCTTATAGAGAAGTTGAATTCGATCGGAGTATGCGATGACAAACTGCCGATGCAGTGCCGCATTCTAATCGGCTTTTGCCGATCTGCCGCCAGACCAAGGCCACAGTTCATCGGGCAACTCCGCGTGCAACTCAATCGGAGCACCAGTCACCGGGTGGCTCAATCGAAGGCGCCAGGCGTGCAAAAACATGCGTTTCAATCCGTTGCGCATCAATTGGCGGTTCAGTTCGAAATCACCGTATTTGTCATCACCGGCAATCGGATGACCAGCGCTGGAGAGGTGCACCCGGATCTGGTGCGTGCGTCCGGTCTTGATCGTCACTTCCAGCAAACTGAGGCCCTCGGGCAGTGCGGCAGCCAAGGCAGCAGGCGCCGGAATCCGGGCGGCGACCTTCACCAGGGTCACCGAATGCATGCCGTCGGGGTCGTCTTTGGTCGTGACTTTCACACGCCGCTCGCCATCGGCCAGCAGGTATTTGTGCAGCGGTTGGTCCAGCACCTTCAGCCGCGCCGGCCATGCACCTTTGACCAAGGCCAGATACGTCTTGCCGGTTTCCCGCTCGCGGAATTGGTCCTGCAAAGCCTTGAGTGCACTTTTCTTTTTGGCAATCAACAGCAGGCCGCTGGTTTCACGGTCCAGGCGGTGCACCAATTCGAGCAGTTTGGCGTCTGGCCGGGCTTGCCGCATTTGTTCAATCACGCCAAAACTCACACCACTTCCGCCGTGAACCGCCACGCCTGCGGGCTTGTCAATAGCCAAAAATGCTTCATCTTCGAAGATCACCGGAAATTGGCGCGCCGGGGGTGGATTGAGTTGCTTTTCTTCTGCGCGTTCGGACAGGCGAATCGGCGGAATGCGCAACACATCACCGGGCTGCACCCGGTCATCGGCCCCCACACGGCCCTTGTTTCGGCGCACTTCACCCGAGCGGATGATGCGGTAGATGTGGGTTTTGGGAACCCCCTTGAGCTCGCGAATCAGGAAGTTGTCCAGACGCTGACCGGCCGACTCTTCATCCACCGTGAGGTGCCGGACAGCCGGTGCTGGGGAGTTTGGGGGTTGGGTCAAGGGAAACCGCGGGCAAACCGAAAGGAAATAGGACACCGGGGCGACGGTTGGCTGTCTATAATGCGTCACTCTCGTCGCGCGCTCTAAGTGATTGATTTGCCTTGAGTTTACGGCAAGCACTGAAGGCGCTGACCTCCCGGCCCGACAAAGCGGGAGAGCGATGTGAGATGGTTGCCACCCGCAGCACCCGGCACCTCCCTCCGCACCCTCGACCATGTTTCATGGCATTCCGGTGTGGCCAAGGTCCGGTTGACGTTGTGGGCGAACCGGTTGATGAAAACAGCGAACCCGATTACGGAATACCCCAATCGACCAGCTTCCAGACACGAAGCTGTTCGAGGACAAAGTGAACACAGAGATAACCCGGCCAGATCCATGTCGTTGACAGCCATCCAGCCTTCCCTGCTCACCCAACTCCACGCGCCTACGCCCTGACCCGGCGGTTCGACGCGGCACCTCGGTGCCCGCCTGTGTTGAACGCCTCCCCCGAACTGCGGGTCAACGGCTCTCCGGCAATTCCTCCCCCGTTCGCTTTTTCCGCTGGTTCACGGCGAGTTGATGCCCGTGGCTTTCAAGCCCGGGCGTCCTTGTGTGTTTGAACGAAGGAAATCGCATCATGAAACGCATGCTGATCAACGCCACGCAGGCCGAAGAGCGCCGGCTGGCCATTGTGGACGGGCAAAAACTGCTCGACTACGAAATCGAAATCGAAGGGCGCGAACAGCGCAAGGGCAACATCTACAAGGCCGTCGTCACCCGCGTCGAGCCTTCGCTGGAAGCCTGCTTCGTGGACTACGGCGAGGACCGCCACGGCTTTCTGCCGTTCAAGGAAATCTCGCGCCAGTACTTCGCCGCGGGTGTGCCGGTCAACCAGGCCCGCATCAACGACGTGATCCGCGAAGGCCAGGAGCTGCTGGTCCAGGTTGAAAAAGAAGAGCGCGGCAACAAGGGCGCCGCCCTCACCACGTTTGTGAGCCTCGCCGGCCGCTACGTGGTGCTGATGCCCAACAACCCGCGCGGTGGCGGCGTGAGCCGTCGCATCGAAGGCGAAGACCGCCAGGAACTCAAGCAGGCCCTGGACCAGCTCGAATACCCCAACGGCATGAGCATCATCGCCCGCACCGCCGGCATCGGCCGCGACGCGCCCGAGCTGCAGTGGGACCTGAACTACCTGCTGAAACTGTGGAACGCCATCGACGGCGCGGCCAAGGGCGGCAAGGGCGCCTACCTGATCTACCAGGAATCGAGCCTGGTGATCCGCGCGATCCGCGACTACTTCAACGGCGACATCGGCGAGATCCTGATCGACACCGACGACATCTTCGAGCAAGCGCACCAGTTCATGAGCCACGTGATGCCCGAGCACGGCCACCGCGTGAAGCGCTACCGCGACGACGCGCCGCTGTTCTCGCGCTTCCAGATCGAGCACCAGATCGAAACCGCCTACAGCCGCACCGTGCAGCTGCCCAGCGGTGGCGCCATCGTGATCGACCAGACCGAAGCGCTGGTGGCTGTCGACGTGAACTCGGCCCGCTCCATCAAGGGCGGTGACATCGAAGACACCGCCACCCGCACCAACCTGGAAGCCGCCGACGAAGTGGCCCGCCAGGCGCGCCTGCGCGACCTGGGTGGCCTGATCGTGATCGACTTCATCGACATGGACGAGTCGAAGAACCGCCGCGATGTGGAAAACCGCCTGCGCGACGCGCTGCGCCAGGATCGTGCCCGCGTGCAGTTCGGCGCCATCAGCAAGTTCGGCCTGCTGGAAATGAGCCGTCAGCGCCTGAAGCCTGCGCTGAACGAAGGTTCGTCTATCCCCTGCCCGCGCTGCGGTGGCTCCGGCCACATCCGCGACACCGAGTCGTCGGCGCTGCAGATACTGCGCATCATCCAGGAAGAGTCGCTCAAGGACAGCACGGCCGCCGTGCTGGTGCAGGTGCCGGTTGAAGTGGCGAGCTTCCTGCTCAACGAGAAACGCACCGAGATCACCAAGATCGAACTCAAGCAGCGCATCAACGTGCTGCTGGTGCCCAACAAATCGCTGGACACGCCCAACTACAAGCTCGAGCGCCTGAAGCACGACGACCCGCGTCTGGACAACCTGGACGCCAGCTACAAACTGGCCGACGAGCCGGACGAAGCCACCGGCTTCACCCGCCGCAGCCAGGAGCGCACCAACAAACAAGAGCCCGTGATCAAGGGCGTGTTGCCCGACGGTCCGGCGCCGGTGGCTGCGCCCCGCCCCGAGCCGGTGGCCCCTGCGGCCGCGCCCGTGGTCGCCAAGACGGTCACCGCTCCGGTGGCTGCCCCTGTGGCAGCGGCTCCGGCTGAAAAAGGTTTCTTCGGCTGGCTCAAGAGCCTGTTCGGCGGCGCTGATGCCGCTCCGACCGTGGCGCCGAAGCCCGCTGTGGCGGCACCGGCCGCCAAGCCGGGCGCGCGTGAAGAGCGTGCCGATGGCCGTGGTCCGCGCGAAGGCGGACGAGACGGTGGTCGTGATGGCCGCGGTCGCGGTGGACGTGGTGGCGCCGAAGGCCGTGGTCAACGAGAAGGTGGTCGCGAAGGTGGCCGTGGTGGGCGCGAAGGTGGCCGTGAAGGCCGCCCGGTGGAAGGTCGTGAACCACGTGGCGAAGGCCGTGTGGAAGGACGTCCGGAAGGCCGCCCCGAAGGACGTGGCGATGGTCGCCGCGGTGAACCGCGCGGTGAATCACGCGGTGAGGGTCGTCGAGGCGATGGCCGCCGCGACAACCGCCGTGACGCCGCTGCGGTCGATGGCGCGTCCCCCGCCGAATTGGTGAACGGTGCGCCGGTCGCCACGCCAGGCGACACAAGCGAGGGCGGTGAGCAGCAGCGTCGTGGTCGCGGTGGACGCGGTGGTGAGAACCGCCGCCGCTCGGTCGAGGGTGCTGAAGGCGTGGCGCCTGCAGCCCAGGACGATGCGGCACCGGTGGCGCAGGAGGCTGGCGACAACGCTGGCGCATCCCGCGAAGGCGAGATGGTTGAAGGTGGCGACGGCGCCCCACGCGCTCCACGCGAACGCCGCAGCCGTGACCGCTACGGCCGTGATCGCCGCGAACGCGGCCCACGCGATGCCAACAGCTCCCCCGACGGCGCCGAAGGTCAGACCGCTCCCGCCGGTGAAATGCCCGCCAGCGAAGTGGCCTTTGCCGCCGCTTCGCCGCTGGCAGCACTGCGCGAAGAGCCGGCCGATGAGACGCCGACACGCAGCTACTTCAGCCTGCCCGTGGAAGCTGCGCCAGCGCCCGTGGTCAATGAAGCGCCCGTGCCTGCGCCCGTCGCGGCTCCGGTGGCACCTTCGGCTGTCGAAGCTGTGGCGCCTGCGCCCGTGATCGCACCCGTGGCTGCCACGGTGATTGCACCAGCGCCTGCACCCCGCGCATCCGCACCCAAGCCTGCGGCACCCACCGTCGCAGTGGCGCCAGCCGCGCGCGGTCTGCCCAAGGTTGCGAGCTTCTCGCTGCCCCTGGAAGAGATGCAGCAGGTTGCTCAGTCCAGCGGTCTGGAGTGGGTCAACTCCAACGCCGACAAGGTGGCCCAGGTGCAAGCCGCGATCGCGGCCGAGCCCAAGCCCGTGCACGTGCCGCGCGAGCCGAAGCCAGCGGTGGTGCTGGACCAGGGTCCGCTGGTGCTGGTCGAGACGCGCAAGGATCTGCGCGACATGCAGTTGCCCTTCGAGGCACGCTGACCGACATGACTGTCAGGCGCCCGACGCCTGACAGCCATCAAGCAAAAGAAAAGCGCCCTCGGGCGCTTTTCTTTTGGGCGCTTGGCCGTGACGTTCAGTCGAGCAAGGCCGCCTGTTTCCAGGCCGCTTGCGCCGCCGCCTCGTCACCACGCTCCTCGGCCAGGCGGGCCAGCGAACGCCAGGTGCGGCGCAGCAGCGCGGCGTCGCGCAGACCGTGGCTGGCCTGCGTGAGCAACTGGCTGGCCTTGCCCCAGAGCTGGCGCTGCATGAAGGCCTGCCCGGCGAGGTATTGCAGCAAGGCGTTGTTGGGCGAGCTGCGCTGCTGCTGCTCCAGCCGCGCGAGCCAGGCGCTGTCGAGTTGCGGCAAGCCGGGCTCGAAAGCCACCACCAGTTGGCGTTGCTGCAAGGACGACAGGGCATCGAAGCCCTGCCACAGAGGCTCCAGCCACGAGCGCAAGCGGGCCGCCACCGCTCGTGCTTCCTCGTCGTGCGCATCGGCACGCTGGAGCACCAGCTGGTTGCCACGCAAGGCGGCGGCCAGGGCCAGTTCGGGAATGGCGCGCTCGCTGGCGTCAAGGCGATTCCACACGGTTTCCAGCTGGGCCATGTCGTGGGCCTCGCGCAGGACGTCGAGCACCAGACCGCGCACGATGCTGCGCGAGGCGTCGGGCGAAAACGCTTTGTGTTTTGCCAGCAGGCGCGCGGTCTCCAACGCCTCTTCTGTCGCGCCGCCCAGGCGGGCCACGCGCAGCTTTAGACGCAGTGCCTGGATGCGCCGGCCCGCGCCTTGCGGCAGCTCGGCCAGGCGGCTGCGGGCGGCGTCGACATCGCGGTCTTCCACCGCCCAGCGAACGGCACGCAACAAGGCGCCTTCGGACGCATCGGGCGCACCCTTGGCCAACGCCGGATCGAGCGCGGCCTGCAGGTTCTCGTCACGGCGTTCGCGGTTTTGCAGCGACTGCGCACTCTCGGCCAGCAGCAGGTGAGCCAGCACCTGCAACTGGTCGCGGCGCGGCCATTGACCCGGTGCGACGGCCTCGAGCTGGTCCAGCGCGTGCTGTGCCGCCGATTGCGCGCGCACGAAGCGGCCCGCCAGCTGGTGGGCCAGTGCGTCCATGACCGAGCCCACCACCGAGCGCTCGACCTGCTGGCTGCGCCAGCGCTGGGCGCGCTCAGGCAGGTCGCGCACCAGAGCGATGGCCTGCAGCGCTGCGTACAGCAGGAGGAAGCCGGCGATCAGGCAGAAGAGGACAAAGTTGAACGAGACGTCGAACCGGTACGGCGGCCAGAACAGCGTGACCGTGCTCGCGTTGTTGCCCACCAGCAATGCCAGCGCCACCGCCACGGCGGCCAGCCCGAGCAGCCAGAACACGCTGCGCATCGCGCCGGTCTGACGCCGTCGCATCAGCGGCCTCCCGCGGCGGAGGCCAGGGCGGCCAGGGTCGCGTCCGGGCGCGGGAGTTCGCTGTCGACGAGGTCGCGGCGCAAACGGCCCAGCTGCGCCTGCGCGCTGGCCACCCGGGGAGCGCTGGTGTCGAAATAGCGCGCGATGGACGCTTCCACCGCCACCACATCGGCCTGACTCGCACCCATGTGGCGAGCCAGCAAACCCAGGCGGGCGTTGAGCAGTTTCAGCTTGATGTTTTCACGCAAGAAAAACGCCTGCTCGGGCGCGAGCAGCGCGGCTTCGGGCCGGTCGATGCGGCTCACGCGCACCAGCTCGCGGCCGCTGCGCGTGATCTCGGCCCAGGTGCGCTCCCACAAGGCGCTCCAGCCGCTGGAGAAACGCGCCCATCCCTGGCTGAACCCGTTGGGCTGCTCACCCGCTTCGCTCTGCGGCACGGGCTGCGGCACCACCGCAGCCACCGGCTCGGCATTGGCAACCGGCGGTGTGATCGCACTTTTTTCGGCCGGTGCGACGGGCTGCACGGCGGCCTTGCGCGCAGCAGGCGCAGCCTTCTGCAAACCCACCTGGTTGAGCACCGGCCATTCGTCCACCTGGCGGGCCAGCTCGTCCAGCCGCAAGGCCAGGGCGGGAATATCGGCCAGGGGTGCGGCCTGGATGCGTTCGATGTCGCGTGCAATGGCGCGCTGCACCGGGTTGAGCCTGGGCTGCGCAGCGCGGGCGATGCGCTGGTCTGCGGCCTGAAGAGCGGAGATGAGCGGTTGGGCACTGCCGGTCAGTTGCGCCTGCTGTTGCGCCAGCTTGACCGCCGACTCCAGGTCCTGCACCAGGTTGTCGTCGCGCGAACGCGAGAGCGCCAGCATCAGTTCTTCGAGCTGGCTGCGCTGCAGGCTGACCTCGGACAAACGCACCTCGGCCACCGCCAGGCGCGCCTGCAGCTCCTGCGCGAGCGCCTCGGCCTGAGCGGCCATGGTGCGCGCTTCGACCGCCTGCGCGCCGCTGTCTTGCGCGCGGCGCGCCAGCTCTTGCTGGGTGAAGCTGAGCTTTTGCCACAGCAGCCCGGCCAGCACGAGCGACAGCGCGGCCAGCAGGAGGGCCAGCCAGGTCAGCCCAGAGCCGGCACGGCGCGCCGGTGCGGGCGCAGGCAATGGTGGCGCAAGGCTCGGCGCTGCAGCGTCGGGGGAGGGGTGATCGGGTTGGTTGGTGCTCATGGTGCAGTGCACTCGGATTCTAGGGCGCGCAACACGTCGGACAGGCTCGGTCGTGATTCGATCACGCGGCCAAAGCCCGCTCCTCGCGCGGCCAGGGCAATGCGCGGGTGGGTCACGAGTGCGGTGGCGTCCGTCCAACGGACCCAGGGCTGTGCCTCGCGCAAGGCGGCCAACGCCTCGGAGCTGCTGAGCAACCACACGCTGCCTGCCCCACTCGCCTGGACCACGAGCGCGCGTGCGGCATCGTCAAACACGGGGGGACGTCTCTCGTAGGCCACGCAGCCTTCAACCCGGGCACCCAGGGCCTCGCACTGGCGGATCAACCAGTCGCGTCCGTGCCCGGGCACCGCGCCTCCGGCTGCCGGTGTACCGCTGGATGAACCCCGCACGATCAGGATCCGGCTTCCGGGCTTCACTTGCGCAGCGACCACGGGCCACAGGTGCTCGGAGTCGAACTGCGCGGCGTCGGCCGGTGGCGAGTCGATGCATTCGGGCCCGATGCCCAGCGCGCCGAGTGCCTGCGCGAGCTGGCGCGCCGTGCCGGGCCCTGGCGCCCAGAAGCGGGTGTTGAACGGCGCCAGTGGACGCGCCACCGCACCTTCAACAAAAAAATGGCTCACGGCCGCACCGCTCACGAACAGCAGCGCGCCCACTTGCGACCAGTTGGCGCGCCAGGCGTGCAACGCCGTCCTGTCCTGCACCGAAGCCGGCTCGCCGATCTCGATCAGCGGCAATGCCTGCGCCGGCCAGCCCTGAACTCGCAAGGCCTGCACCCAGTGGTCAGCTTCGGCGGCGGGCCGTGTGACGATCAACCGCGCCACGCGGCCAGGCGCAGGCCGCTGGGCGGTGCTCTCGCTCAAGGTTTCAGGCCTCCACAGGCGGCGGCGTGGCCCCGGCGGCGCGCAGATCAGCGGCCACGCGCTGGCCCAGTGCCTCGGCGTCTGCCAGCGTCTGCACACGGGCCTGCCCACTCACCCGCACCACGGCCTGCAGTCCCTGTGGGTCGCCCCAGGCGGCGTCGAGCTGCAAGGCGCCGTTAGCTTGCCAGTCGGCGTAGGCCGCCAGCGGCATGGAGCAGCTGCCGCCCATGGCACGCGACACCGTGCGCTCGGCCGCCACGCGCCGCCAACTGGCGGTGTGCGCCAGCGGCGCGAGGGCGTCGATGAGGTCTTGCCGGTCGGCGCGCACTTCAATGCCCAGGGCGCCCTGGCCCGCGGCGGGCAGCGAATCGGCCGGTTCGAAGATGTGGCGGATGCGCTCGCCCAGGCCCAGGCGCTTGAGGCCGGCCGCGGCCAGCACGATGGCGTGGTACTGGCCTTCGTCGAGCTTGCGCAGGCGCGTGTCGAGGTTGCCGCGCAGGGGCTCGATGCGCACATCGCTGCGGCCCAGCCGGTCCAGCGATTCGCGCAACAGCACCAGGCGACGCAGGCTGGAGGTGCCCACCACCGCGTTGGCCGGCAGCTCGGCCAGGCCGGCGCAGTGCGGCGACACCCAGGCGTCGCGCGGGTCTTCGCGCTCCATCACGCAGGCCAGCGCAAAGCCGTCGGGCAGTTGCATCGGCACGTCCTTGAGCGAATGCACCGCGATGTCGGCGCGGCCCTCTTCCAGCGCCACTTCGAGTTCCTTGACGAACAATCCCTTGCCGCCGACCTTGGACAGGCTGCGGTCCAGGATCTGGTCGCCCAGCGTGGTCATGCCCAGCAGCGTGACGCGGTGGCCCAGGCCTTCGAGCAAGGCCTTGACGTGTTCGGCCTGCCACAGCGCCAGGCGGCTCTCGCGGGTGGCGATGGTGATGGCCAGGGAGGTGGAAGTGGGCATGGGGCTCGGGGGAAAAACGGGGGCGGCACAACCCGCAGATTTGGTACCCGGTTCGTAACCGGGCAGGGTGTTTTTGGATGCTAGCATGGCCCTTCCACCGGGTTTTCCCCAGATCACCCGGCCCTGTCGGCAGGCCACTCATTCCCCACCACACCATGAGCAGAACGCCCGTTCGCACCCGCCCGTCCAGCCGCGCCGACAAGGACCAGCCTCTCATCGACGACATCCGCCTGCTCGGCCGCATCCTGGGCGATGTGATCCGCGAGCAGGAAGGCCAGGCCGCTTTTGAGCTGATCGAACAAATCCGCCAGCTCTCGGTGGCGTTTCGCCGCCACGCCGACCAGTCGGCCGACAAGGCGCTGAAGAAATTGCTCAAGGGCCTGAGCGGCGACCAGACGGTGAGCGTGATCCGCGCCTTCACCTATTTCAGCCACCTGGCCAACCTGGCCGAAGACCGCCACCACATCCGCCGCCGCGCCGTGCACGAGCGCGCGGGTGACCTGCAAGAAGGCAGCCTGGCGCTCACGCTGCAGCGCCTGCAAAAGGCCGGCATCGCACCGGGCGCGGTCATCGACACGCTGGCGCACAGCCACATCTCGCCAGTGCTCACCGCGCACCCCACCGAAGTGCAGCGCAAGAGCATTCTGGACGCCGAACGCGCCATCGCGCGCCTGCTGGGCGAGCGCGACGAGCAGGATCGCCTTCCGCGCGAGCGTGCCGACATCGAGGCGCAGATTCGCGCCCGCGTCACCCAGCTCTGGCAAACCCGCCTGCTGCGCTTCACCAAGCTCACCGTGGCCGACGAAATCGAGAATGCGCTGAGCTACTACGAGGCCACCTTCCTCACGCAGATTCCGCGCCTGTACCGCGATCTGGAGGAAGGCCTGGGCGACCATGGCGAGAGCGCGGTGATCGCGCCGTTTCTGCGCATGGGCCAGTGGATCGGCGGCGACCGCGACGGCAACCCCAACGTGACCGCGCAAACCCTCGAACTCGCCCTGCACAGCCAGGCCGACATGGTGCTGCGCCACCATCTCACGCAACTGCACTTTCTCGGCGCCGAGCTCTCGGTGTCGGCCATGCTGACCAGCGTGAGCCCGGCCATGCAGGCGCTGGCCGAACGTTCGCCCGACACCAATGCCCACCGCCAGGACGAACCCTACCGCCGCGCCCTCACCGGCATGTATGCACGCCTGGCGGCCACGCTGAAAGACCTCACTGGCGGCGAAGCAGCCCGCCACGCGGTGGCACCACAGCACGCCTACCGCAGCGCCGCCGAGTTGCTGGCCGACCTGCGCACCATCGAAACTTCCCTCAAGTCGCACCACGGCGAAGCGCTGGCGCGCGCGCGCCTGCGGCCGCTGATGCGCGCGGTGCAGGTGTTCGGCTTTCACCTGGCCACGGTCGACCTGCGGCAAAGCTCCGACAAACATGAGGAGGTGGTGGCAGAACTGTTGTCCGCCGCGCGCATCGAGTCCGACTATTCACAACTCGACGAGGGCGGAAAACGCGTCGTGCTGCTGCGCCAGCTGAACGACGCACGACCGCTGCGCGTGCCCGGTGTCACGTACTCGGCGCACACACTGGGCGAGCTGGCCATCTTCGACAACGCGCGCAGCGGGCGCGAACGCTTTGGCGCGCAGGCCATTCGCCACGCCATCATCAGCCACACCGAGACCGTGAGCGACTTGCTCGAAGTGTTGCTGCTGCAGAAGGAGGCCGGCTTGATGCGCGGCACGCTCAATGACGATGCCGTCTGCGACCTGATCGTGGTGCCACTCTTCGAGACCATCGAAGACCTGCGCAACGCAGCGCCCATCATGCGCGAGTACCTCGCCCTGCCCGGCGTGCGCGCCATGGTCGAGCGCGGGGCGACTGATGGTTACTGCGAGCAGGACATCATGCTGGGCTACTCCGACAGCAACAAGGACGGCGGCATTTTCACCAGCAACTGGGAGCTGTACCGCGCCGAGATCGCGTTGGTTGAATTGTTCGACTCGCTCAACCAGGGCCGCGAAAAACCCATCCAGCTCCGAATGTTTCATGGCAGGGGTGGAACGGTCGGCAGGGGCGGCGGCCCGAGTTTCCAGGCCATCCTGGCGCAGCCCCCGGGCACCGTGCGTGGACAGATACGCCTGACAGAACAAGGCGAGGTGATCGGCTCCAAATACGCCAACCCCGAGATCGGCCGGCGCAACCTGGAGACGCTGGTGGCGGCCACGCTGGAGGCCACACTGCTGCAGCCCACACGCAACGCGCCAGCGGCGTTCCTGGCCGCGGCCGACGAGCTCTCGCGCCAGAGCATGGCGGCCTACCGCGCGCTGGTCTACGACACCCCGCGCTTCGCCGAGTACTTCTTCGCCGCCACGCCCATCCGCGAGATCGCCGAACTCAACATCGGCTCGCGCCCGGCCTCGCGCAAGGCCACGCAGAAGATCGAAGACCTGCGTGCGATCCCCTGGGGCTTCAGTTGGGGCCAATGCCGCCTCACGCTGCCGGGCTGGTACGGGTTTGGTTCCGCCGTGCACACCTTCCTGCACCGCGACGGCCCCACGGGCGTGGCCGCGCAAAAGGCGCTGCTGCAGAAGATGGTGAAGCAGTGGCCGTTTTTCAGCACCCTGCTCTCCAACATGGACATGGTGCTGGCCAAGAGCGATCTGGCGCTGGCTTCGCTGTACGCCGAACTGGTGCCCGACAAGCGCTTGCGCAAGCAGGTGTTCACCGCGATCGAGGCCGAGTGGCACCGCACCGCCGACGCGCTGACGCTCATCACCGGCGAAAAGCAGCGGCTGGTGAACAACGCCGCGCTGCAGCGCTCCATGCGCCACCGCTTTCCCTACATCGACCCGCTGCACCACCTGCAGGTGGAACTGGTGCGGCGCTACCGTGCAGGCGAAAACCGCGCCAACACCGACGACAAGGTTCGCCGCGGTATTCACATCTCGATCAACGGGATCGCGGCAGGCCTGAGGAACACAGGGTGAATGGGCCAAACCTAAAATGAACGGGTGAACACCTTGACCAACGCCGACCTGCACTGCCACTCCGTCGTCTCCGACGGCACCCTCACGCCCGAGGCACTGGCGCAGCGCGCCCAGGCCAATGGTGTGGAGTTGTGGTCCTTGACCGACCACGACGAGCTGGGCGGGCAGGACCGCGCCATGGCGGCGGCACGTGCGGTGGGCATGCGCTACCTCACCGGCGTCGAGATTTCGGTGACTTTCCTGGGCATCACGGTGCACATCGTCGGACTGGGCATGGACCACAACAACCCGGCCCTGCTGACCGGCCTGCGGGCCACACGCGGCGGGCGCGAGCAGCGCGCGCGCGACATGAGCGACGACCTCGCCCGCGTGGGCATCAAGGGCGTTTACGAAGGCGCGCTGAAGTACGTGGGCAACCCCGAGCTGATCTCGCGCTCGCACTTTGCCCGCTACATGGTCGAGATCGGCGTGAGCAAGGACACCAACGATGTGTTCCGCAAGTACATCACCGAAGGCAAACCCGGCTTCGTGCCGCACCGCTGGGCCAAGCTGGCCGACGCGGTGGGCTGGATCACCCAGTCTGGCGGCGTGGCGGTGATCGCCCACCCCGGCCGCTACAAACTCACGCCCAACGAAGAGTTCGCACTGTTCACCGAATTCAAGAGCCACGGCGGTCAGGGCGTGGAGGTGATGACAGGCGCGCACAACCAGGCCGACTACGTGAAGTACGCCGGCTACTGCCAGAAATTTGGCCTGGCCGCCTCGCGCGGCAGCGATTTCCACAGCCCCGAAGAGAGCCACACCGACCTGGGCAAACTGCCCGACCTGCCTGGCAGCGTCACCCCGGTGTGGGAGTTGCTGCAATCGCGCATCCACTGATGCTGATGTCGGAACCGCCGCGACGCACCCCGGCGCACGCCCTGCTGGGCATCGCCTTTCTCATCGCCGCCACGGCCTGCTTCGCGGTGCTCGACACCACGGTCAAGTACGTGGGCGCGTTTGTCTCGGTGCTGGTGGCGGTGTGGTTTCGCTACGTGTTCCATGCGGTGGCCGTCTCGGCCATCATGCTGCCGCTGCGCGGCCGACAGCTCTGGCAAACGGCGCATCCGCGCTACCAGGTGCTGCGCGGCTGCCTGCTGCTGCTGGTCAGCGTTTTGTCGTTCGTCAGCGTGCAATTCATGCCGGTGGGTGAATTCACCGCCATCGTCATGATCTCGCCCCTGGCGGTCACTTTGCTGGCAGCGCTGTTTTTGAAGGAAGACGTGGCAGCGCTGCGGTGGGCGCTGGTGGTCGGCGGCTTCGCCGGGGCGCTGCTGGTGGTGCAGCCCGGAGGCGATGTGATTGGATGGGCCAGCCTGCTGCCGCTGGTGATGGTGTTCACTTACGCTTGGTTTCAGATCCTCACCAGCAAGATGGCGCGCACCGAAGACCCGATGACGATGCACTTCTACACCGGCTGGGTCGGCGCGCTGGTGGCCAGCCTGGCGCTGCCGTTTGTGTGGCAGGTCATCCCGGATGCGCGCACCTTCGCGCTGCTGTGTCTCATCGGCCTCATGGGCACTGTGGGGCATTTCCTGCTCATCCTGGCGTTCGCACGGGCCCCGGCCTCCACGCTGACGCCCTACCTGTACACCCAGATCGGCTTTGCCATGCTGTGCGGCTGGGTGGTGTTTGGACACACGCCAGGAACACTGGAGCTCGCGGGCATGGGCATGATCGTGTTGTGCGGCGCCACCGCCAGCTGGTTCACCGCGCGCGACCGGCGCCTGCCGGTGGACCCCCCTGAAGCCTGACGGCTGCACATCCAACATGTCACAGCTCTTCGAAGTCCATCCCGAGAATCCGCAGCCACGCTTGCTCAAGCAGGCCGTGCAGTTGCTCGAACGCGGCGGTGTGCTGGCCGTGCCCACCGATTCGAGCTACGCACTGGTCTGCCACCTCGACGACAAAGCCGCCGCCGACCGCCTGCGCCGCATCCGCCAGGT
>NZ_JBLYYB010000026.1:0-12926 GCF_048549895.1 Hydrogenophaga sp. | reverse complement strand
GCGCGCTGGGCGACCTGGGCACCCTGCTGCCCTTTCTGGTCGGCTTCATCGTGCTGGCCGGTGTGCACCCCACAACCATCTTGCTGGCCTTTGGCCTCTGCCTCATCGCGGTCGGCTGGCGCCTGGGCATTCCCTTCCCGGTGCAACCCATGAAGGCTGTGGGCGCCGCCGCCTTGGCCAGCGCGGTGGTGGGTGGGCAGGCCATGCCGGCCGTGCTCGCGCTGGCCGCGCTGATCACCGGCGTGTTCTGGCTCATCGCGGCATGGAGCGGCCTGGCGCGCTGGCTGGCCCGACACGTGTCGCGCGACGTGATCCACGGCGTGGTGCTCGGCCTGGGCATCGCGCTCATCGTGGCCGGGCTGCGGCGTATCGAAGGCGATCTGGTGCTGGGTGCGGCCTCGGTGGCGCTGGCGCTGGTGTTGCTGGGCCGTGGTGGCTGGCTCACCATGCCCGTGCTCATGGCCGTGGGCTGGGCCGTGGGCTGGGCCGTGGGCGGCTGGCGCCAACCCGAGCTGCTGCAAGCACTGGCCAGCGAACCGTGGGCACTGCACCTGCCCGCGCTGCAGTGGCCCGCGTTCAACCAACCTGGCGTCTGGCTCGCCGCCATCGGCCTGGCCGCCGCGCAAATACCACTGACCTTCGGCAACGCCATCCTCGGCATCGTGGCCGAAACGCGGCGGCTGTTCCCCGCCGTGGCGCTGGACGAGAACCGCGCCGCGCGCGGCACCGGCCTCATGAACCTGCTGGCCGGCGGCCTGGGCGCGCCGCCCATGTGCTTTGGCGCCGGCGGAATGGCCGCGCTGGTGGCGTGTGGCGCACGCACCGGCCGCGCACCCATCTTCCTGGGCAGCGTGTTGCTGCTCGCGGGCCTGTTCGCCAGTGGTCAGCTCACCGCCCTGCTGAACCTGCTGCCCGCCGGCACCTTGGGCGCCATGCTGTTCGTGGCCGGCTTCTCGCTCACCATCGGCACCGCCGGCAGCTCGCGCGACAAGGAAGCCCGCGCCGTGCTGCTCACCACCGCCGCCGTGTCGGTGTGGAACGCGGGGGTGGGTGTGGTGGTGGGCGTGGTGCTGGAGGCGGGGTTGAGGTCGAAGCTGCTGCGGATTTGAGTCCGCTTCAGGGTTTCTTCATGTCGCCATGCCCAGCGTGGCCCGCCATGGCGTCCTTGCCGTGGTCGGTCAACTGGGCATCAAACCACTGGTGCAGCGCCGACACGAGGGAGGCGTTGCTCGTGGCGTAGCTCAGCTCGGCGCCCTTGTCGATGTCTTTGTAGGTGATGACGATCTGACCTGGGCGGGCGGCCTTCAGTTCGGCCAGACCGGGCATGTCCTGCCCGTGAATGCGTGTCGGCCCAGAGAAGTCGCCCTTGAGAAACTGGTCGCGAATCTCCTGCAGGTGCAGACGCGTCAGCCTCACCTGCTCGGCGTCGCGGGCGTCCTTGACCACCACCTGTTGAACACCGCCTTGTGCCGTCTTGGTGAAGATGTGCGTGGTCGCGCCAAGGCTGAAAGGCATGACGCTCTTGCCACGTTGCGCCACATCTGCCTGTCGCTGTCCGGGCGCCATGGTGGCCATGTGGGCGCCGTGGTCCATTCGGGAGTGATCCATGGCCTGGACGTTGACGCCGCCGACGCAGGTCAGAAGCACGAGCGACGCGATGGTGGTTTTGAGCATGTCTTGTTTCCGGATTGAACGTGTGTTGATGAAGGCGATTGTCGGAACGAGGCGACGACGCGCATATGATTTGAATCACACGCTCCTGCATTCACATGACCCTGCCATCCACGTTGCCCGACACGCTTCGGAAGTTGCTCCCTGGCAGCCTCACGGCCTTGGCGTCCCACGTCGAACTGTGCAAGGGCGAACGTCTTTTCCTGCAACGCCAGCGCCCCAGGCGCATGTACTTTGTGGTGGGGGGCGAGATAGTGCTGGAGCGCATGGGCGAGCAGGGGCATGCCCTGGTGCTTCAGCGGGTTCGCCAGGGGTTTCTGGCCGAAGCCAGCCTGCATTCGGGGAGCTACCACTGCGACGCGTTGGTCACCGTGCCGGGTCGGGCGGTTGCGCTGCCCATCGAGCCGCTCAAGGCCGCGCTGGCAGCAGACCCTGAGTTCGCCTTGCGCTGGATCGGCATGCTCAACGCCGAGGTGCGCCGCCTGCGGGCGCAGTGCGAACGCATGTCGCTCAAGGGTGTAAACGAGCGCCTGCTGCACATGATCGAGACCGAAGGCGTGGATGGCCGTCTTAGCACCGCGTCCGGCCTCAAGTCTCTGGCCACCGAACTGGCCGTGAGCCACGAGGCGCTCTACCGTGCCCTGGCAGGACTTGAGAAGGCGGGCGTGATCTTCCGCGAACCAGGCGGTATCGCGCTGCAGCGCGGCACACGGCATTCACCACCGGTGTGATGCGTGGCAGCGCCTGGGTGACGGTTATTTGCCCTTGATGCTCTGCTTCAACGCCTCGAAGCTGCTGTTCACAGCAGGGGCCATCAGCAACCCCGACTTGCCTTGCTTCGTCACCCCTTCGACCTCGAACCGGTCGGCCAGCTCGGTGTACGAAATCATGCCGTTGAGCTTGCCCCCGCTCTGGGCAATGTTCTCGCCGCCAAACCAGACGATAGGCGCCTTGGTGCCGGCGGGCATGAACGACACCGGGTAGATGAGGATGGGCACCTTGTAGGTGTTGGCCAGCTCTGCGGCAACCTGGATGTTGTTGTTGCAGCGCAGGCCGGGTGGGTCGTTGCTGACCAGAGTCAGCACTTTCCGGCCGTCGATCTCCAAAGGCCCAGGGGCCGTCTGAGCCCAGGAGACCGCGCTGTTGCTCACCAGAGCGGCCATCAATGCGAATGTACGGATATTCATGGTGCAGAAACCTCAGCTCTTTTTTGCGGCACGTGCCTGGGCGTTCATGCCGCCGCTGGCCTTCCATTCGTTGTAGCCGCCGTGCAGCAAGCGCACGTTCTCGTAGCCATCCATGCGCAGCGCCATGGCGACCTGGCCCGCGAACGAGCTGGTGTTGCAGTAGACGAGGATGGTCTTGTCCTTGGGCAGTTTGGCGCGCTGCGCGAACACCTGGCGCCATTCGATGTTCATGGCACCCGGAATGTGGTCCTTGGCAAACTGCGTCGCGTCGCGCACGTCCAACACGAGCAGCTTCTTGTAGTCCTCGGCCGCCAGTTGCTCCGCCATGATGGTGCCGCTATTGGCGTCCGCAAAATCGAAGTAGCCCTCCAGCGCGTTGATGGTGGCCTTGTCGGCCTGGGCGTGTACCGCCAGCGGCAGGCAGGCAGCAGCCGCAAGTGCCAGGGTCAAGGTGAGTCGGCGCGTGATCATGGTTGTCTCCAGAGAGTGGTTGAGGGAAATCAGGTGGCGGGATTGAGGCGGGGATGGGTTTCTTCCCCCCAGTGGAACAAGACGGCGCCGGACAACAGCATGGCCACGGCAACGAACCAGAAGGCGCTCTCGATACGACCTCCCAGCGCAGCGGCTGCACCTAACCCGAGTGCCCCGATGCCGTAGCCCAGGTCGCGCCAGAACCGGTAGATGCCGATGGCCGATGCGCGCCAGTTCGGGTGGGCGATGTCGGCCACGGCGGCGCTCAGGTTCGGGTACAGCATGGCCATGCCCAGGCCGGCGATGGCGGCGGAGGCGCTCCACCACAGCGAACCCGTGCCCAGCGGCATCAGGGCCACGCCTGCGCCGCACACCCACATGCCCCAGGCATTCAACAAGTGCCTTCCAACACGGTCCGAGAGACGGCCGGTGAAGAACTGCGCGGCACCCCATGTGAAGCCGTAGATGCCGACGATCCAGCCAATGCCCGGCAAGCTCACGCCCTGCTGGTGCAGATACACCGGCCAGAACGCCCAGACCAAGGCATCGACGAACTTCTCCACCAAGCCCGCCTGGCAGATCGCCGCCATGCGCCGGTCGCGCCAGCTCATCAGGGCGAACATCTCTGCCGTCGATGGCTTTTCGCTAACCGCCTTTGGATACCGCGGCATGAGCACGGGAGCGCCAGAACCAGCGTGGCGTTTCACCTCGTCTCGTGCCCATGGCAGTGTCTCGGAGATGGAGAGCCAGGACAGCACGGAGGCCAGGCCAATGACGACCATGCCGAACCACAGCAGTCCCTCTCGCGGGCCGAGCATGGACGCGAGGTAGCCCGTGACGACGCCAGCGATGGCCACGCCAACGTAGCCCGAGAATTCGTTCAAGCCGATGACGAGACCACGCTGGTCGGCGCGCGTGATGTCCAGTTTGGCCGTCTGCGTCATCGACCAGGTGAGGCCCTGGTTGACGCCCAGCAGCACAGTGGCAAAGACCACCCACGCCCAGCTGGTCGCGAAATAGATGAGCAACGGGATGGGCAAGGCGACCAGCCAGCCCAGCAACAGCACCCGCTTGCGTCCCATCTGCTCGGCAAGGCGTCCTGCCACGAAGTTCATCGTTCCCTTGACGAAACCGAAAGCCACGACGAAGGCTGCGAGCAGCATGAACGAGCCGCGCGGCACGCCGAATTCGGACTCGGCCAACGCTGGAACGACGTTGCGCATCATGCCGATGGTCATGCCCACGAGCAGCACCTGCAGCAGCTGCTGCAGGAACTGACCAAGGTTGGCGCGGATGCCGAACTGCATGCCCGACTCAGGCGATGGCGGGAACCACACCGCGCAGGTTCGCCTCGACGATGCGCGCCATGTCCTCTGGCTGGGGCGGTATCTCAGCGGTCAGCGCGGTGACAAAGGCCTCCCGTGACATCGACAACATCGGGTTGAAGCGTTTCTCAAAACCAATGGTGGACGCCGGCTTGCCAGACAGCCCTGCGCCGCAGGCGCTGCCGGCCTGGTGGCCCGGATAGATCTCCAGCTCGGGGGGCAGCGACAACAGCCGCGACTGCAGCGTGTCGTACAGCTGCGCGGCCATCTCGCGTTCCTGCCCTGCCAGGTCGGGGCGGCCGACGGCGCCCACGAACAAGGTATCGCCGGTGATGACGAACCAGGGCTCATCGCCTCGGCGCAGGTCTCGCACCGCCAGGCAGACGCTGTCCGGGGTGTGCCCGGGTGTATGGATGACGTCGACCACGACGTTGCCCGCTTCCAGGCGCTGTCCATCGCGCAGCGGCGAAAAATCGAAGCCCACGCGTCCGATGTTGCTCTCGTGGAGGTGGTACGCCGCCCCGACGCGGCGCGCAAGCTCGGGCCCACCCGAGTAGTGGTCGGCGTGCACATGGGTGTCGATGACGTGAACGATGGGTGCGCCTGCTCTTTGCGCTTCTTCGATGAACCAGTCCTCATCACCAGCGACGACGTCCACCGCGACGGCCTTCTGCAAGCCGGCACAGCCGAAGAGATACGAGAGCGTGGCGTTGGCGGCCGGCCGTTGGCGAAAGAACATGGTGGTCTCCTGGTTAGAACACCAGGGCCTTGTCGGCCCAGGCTGTCCAGTGGCTGAGTTCGTCCAGGGTGCTGCGGTGCGCACCCGGAATGAGGTCGTCGGCAGCGATGCCGCGTGCGTCCATGCAAGTGCCGCAGACGCCAATGACGCCACCATGCTTCACCAAGGCGCCCGGCATCACTTCGAGGTTGTAGAAGCCAGATGGCACCTTCTGCTGTTTGTGGGCGGCGGCAGCAGCGTCACCAATGTGGAAGACTTTGACCTCGTGGCCATCCTGCCGGGCCAGCGCGCCGGCCAGGCGGGCACGGTTGTAGGTGCGCTCGCTTCCGTAAGGTGCGTCGTTGAGAACCAGAAGGCTCTTCATGGCGTCCTCAAATCATTGGGTGACTGGCAAACCTCGTGCCCGCCATTCGGCCACCCCGTCGGTGAGGTGAAAGGCCTGGTAGCCCTTCTTGCGCAGCAGCTCGACGGCGTCCTTGGCCATCAAACAAAACGGACCGCGGCAATAGGCCACCACCGGGACGTCCTTGGGCAACTCGGCAATGCGTTTCTTCAGTTCATCCACAGGGAGAGAGCGTGCGTGAGGGAGGTGCGCCACGGCGTATTCATCCTCAGGCCGCACATCCAGCACCAGCACCTCACCCGCAGCGGCGCGCCGCAAGATGTCTGTTCGGCTGACACCCTGCAGGTCATCCCCGTGCTCGACGATGGAGGCAAGTGCCATCTGCAGTTCGACCAGGCGCTCCTCGGCGGCGGTGCGCAGGTTCACCCACAGGTCGGCCACGCTGGTGCTGGCCAGCCGGTACAGGACGTACTTGCCTTCCTTGCGGGTATCCACCAGGCGCGCCAGGCGCAGTTCCTTGAGATGGGCACTGGCGAGCTTGACACCGATCTCGGCCTGCATGGCCAACGTCTCGACAGACTTCTCACCCTGGCAGAGCAGCTCGATGAGTTCCAGCCGTTTGGGACTGGCGACCGCTTTGCCAATGCGGGCAACTTGCTCATAAAGATGGTTCTTGATTTCTCTCATGAACACATTCTAACGATTATTGGAATGTATTCCAAGTCACGGTTTGGAAGCTCATATCAGCGCGATGGAAGCTTGCGGACGCTCTCCACCTCGCTCTTTTCCAGGTCGTGGAGTGCCTCTGGATCGGTCGATGACAGCGGCTTTCCATTCACGAAGAAGGTGGGAGTGGCCCGGACACCGATCGCCTTCAGGTCCGCGACGTCCTGCGCCAGCAGAACATCCACCGAACCCGAGGCAATGTGCTGGCGTGCTCGTGCCACGTCGACGCCGACAGACTGTGCAAGTGCCCACGCGCGGTCGATGGTTTTTGCGCCCTGCGCAGTCCACGCGCGCTGACCATCCAGCAAAGCTTCGAGCACGGGCTCGAACTTCCCCTGCGCACGCGCCGCCTCAAGAATCTTCACCGCCTCCACGGAAGTCTCCCTGTGAAATGGTGTGTACCGAATCACCAAACGTGTCTCTCGTGGAAAGGCCGCCAGGATCTGCTTGACCTGGGGATGAAAAGCCTTGCAGGCTTCGCACGCCGGATCGAAGAACTCCACGATGGTGACCGGTGCGTCCACAGCACCCATGACGGGCGAGTGCGGCCAGACCATCGCACCGGCTTGCTCTGAAGCCTGCAATGCCGCAGCCTGCAGGGTATGGCGCTGATAAAGAAAGACTGCAGCTGCAAACGCCACGAAGGCGGCCAACGCCGAGAGAAAAACAATGAGGCGGCGGTTCATGCTCGAGGCTGGAACGCGATGATCGCCATGCCCGCCAAGGTCACGGCCACGCCCACCACATCCCAACTGCTCGGGCGCACGCCGTCCACCGACCACAGCCACCCCAGCGCCACCGCCACATAGACCCCTCCGTAGGCCGCATACACCCGGCCCGACGGCGCGGCGTGCAGGGTCAGCAGCCAGGCGAACGTGGCGAGACTCAAGGCGGCAGCGGGCAGCAGCCACCACCCGGAGCCCTGCCCGCGCAGCCACAGCAGTGGCAAGTAACAACCGACGATCTCGGCGATGGCGGTGACGAGGTAGAGCAGCAGTGTTTTCATGGCAATCAATCGGAGTCAACCCTCCATGGATTTCAACAGTGTGAGGATGTCTTCGGCGATCACGCCGGGTTCGGTGCCATAGCTGGAGAACAAGCGCACCCGGCCTTCGGTATCAAACACATACTTGCCCGCCGAGTGGTCCATCGTGTACGAAGTCGGTGTGCTGCCTTCGGCCTTGCGGTAGTAGATCTTGAAACTGTCCGCCACGGCCTTGAGTTCAGACGGCTCGGGGCGCAACGCCAGAAACGTCGGATCGAAGTTGGTCATGTACTCCTTGAGCAGTGGCAGCGTGTCGCGCTCCGGATCCACAGTGATGAAGAGAACCTGCAGTTGCTCGCCCTGATCGCCCATGAGGCGTTTGACCTCGGCCAGGGTGGTCATGGAGGTGGGGCACACATCGGGGCACTGCGTGAAGCCGAAGAACACCACCACCGCTCTGCCGCGGAAATCCGACATGGTGCGCACCTGCCCGGTGTGGTCGGTCAGTTTCAGGTCTTGAGCAAACGCGGCGCCGGTGATGTCGGTGCTCTGGAAAGTGGGGGCTTTCGGCGAACAACCGGCCACGAACCCGCCAGCGACAAGCCATGCCCCGCTCAGTGCAAGCACCTTGCGTCGGCTGGGAGGAGATGTGAATACCATGTTGGTCATTTCTTCGCCTTGGCCACTTCTTCTGCCACCAGGGCAGCCAACTGTTCAGGCCCAAAACTCGGCAGGCTGCGACCGTTGACAAAGAAGGTGGGCGTCTTGGTGACTTGCAGCGCGGTGAGGTCTTCAATGTCTTGCTGCAGCAGCGACTGCATGCCTGGCTTCTCGATGTCCTGCCGTGCTTTGACGAGGTCCAGCCCGGCCTGCTCGGCCACCTTGAAAGCGGTCTCGATGTTGGGTTTCCCATGGTCGGCCCAGGCAGGCTGCGCTGCCAGCACCGCTTCAAGCACCATCTGGTACTTGCCCTGGCTCTTGGCGGACTCCAGCAGCTTGACCACCCGGTCCGATCCCTGGTGGAACGGTGCGTAGCGGATCACGAGCCGCACGTCGTTGGGGTACTGCGCCATCAGGTTCTTCACGATGGGATAGAAGGCCCGGCAGGTCTCGCAGGCCGGGTCAAAGAACTCGACGATGGTGACCGGCGCGCCTTGGGGGCCAAAGACCGGTGAGTGCATGCGCACCAGACGGGTCTGCTCGGCCTTGACCTGCACTTCCTGGGCGGTCTGCACCCGTTGCTGGTAGGCGTTCATGCCCAGGTAAAAGAACAGGGCAACGATGGCCACCAGGCCGATGACGGTGATTTTCTTGGCGTTCATGAACGGGTCTTTCTCAGGTAAACAAAAAGCAAGATGACGATGGCAATGAAGGCTGCGAGCGACAGCCAGGGAATCTGGATGCCGCCCAAAATTTCCAAACTCTGTTCGCTGCATGAGGGACCGGTGCCGCAGGGCACCCACCACTTCGGTACCCACCCGGCGATCAGCGCAGAGTGGTAACCGGCCATGGATGTACCGCCCAGCGCCAGCGGTAGCGCGTAGATGGCACCTCGCCGGTCTTCGGCGAATGCGGCCATGCCCAGGATTAGCGCCAGCGGGAACATGAAGATGCGCTGGTACCAGCAGAGCAAGCAGGGCGTCATCCCCATGACTTCGCCAATGAAAACCGCACCCAGCGTGGACACCAGGGCGAAGGCCCAGGCGGCCATGATCCAGAACCAGCCGCGCTTCATGAGGGGGACTCCTCGGGGGTCTTGCGCAGCGTAGAGCGCGGCGGTGATTTCAGTGATGCGAAGCACCAGACCAACATGGAGCACACGATGAAGACATCAGCCAAGTTGAAAGCTGGCCAGTGGATGCTTCGCCAGTGGAAGTCGAGGAAATCAACCACGGCCCCGATCTGGACGCGGTCCACGAGGTTGCCGCCGCCCCCGCCCACCACAAAAGCGCCCACCCACCGATCCAGCGACTCGGCCTGTCGGGCCAGGCACACCACAGAGACAACACCCACTACCAGCGCTGTCACGCCGATGAAAAACCACCGCTGCCAGCCTCCAGCATCGGCCAACAATGAAAAGGCCGCACCCGTGTTGAGCACATGCACAAAGTTGAACCACTCGGTCACCTTCACGGCTTCACCGAGTTCTAGGGTGCTTGAGAAATGCGATTTGCTGAGTTGATCAACCAACAGAAGCACCGCGACGGCAGCAAGCCACGTCCATCGCGGGTGTCGCTGAATCCAGCGAGCAGTCATGAGAGAGTCCTTCCAAAACGATCCGGGAATGGCCACCGTGTGCAGTGGCGGCCACTTGAAGCCAGGGGATCGGGGAAGATGTGCCCGTCAATTCGTCAGACGGACCGGTTCAGCCCCGAGCTTTTAGGGGCGGACCATTGAGGGCGGTAGGGTCGCTCGTGCCAGGGCGGCAGGATCAGTTCGACGAGATGTTCGACCCGCTCGATGCCCGCAGGGTCGGCCATGGTCGCTGCAGTCGCCGTCACAGCGGCTGCGCAGTTGGCATGGCAGGTTCCACAATCCAGATCGAACCCCAGTCCGTTGGCGGCAAGATCGTCCGTGCCCTGAACCGGCGACAGATGCGTGAGCTTATGGTGCTGGGCTTGGAGCCCTTGGGACACCGCAACGTGGCCGCAGCACTCGGTCGCCGCTGCTGCAGAGAACTGCAGCGGCAGCAGCGTGAGCATCAGCAGGACCAGGAACAAGCGCATACGCGAGATTTTAAGCGGCAGGCGTTTCACCGGCGCGTGCACGGGCGATCAGGTCGGCCAGTTCCGGGCGCACTGGCAGCGGCTCGAAGGCGCTCACGGTGGATCGGCCCGGGTTGCCCAGCGGCAAGCGCCCGCTCAAGTGACCCAAGGGCACCAAGGCCAGCCGGAGCACCTGGCCGGCAGTCTCTGGCCAGTCACGCGTGCGCCAGGCCAGTCCCAGCATGTGAGCGTGCGTCTGCAGGTGCGGTCTGAGGTGGAGCTGCCCCACCACATGTGCGGCCTCCAGATACAACCACGCCTGTTCGGTGACACCCGCCGCACTTGCCTCGCGCATCAGTCGGGCATGGGTCGTCTCGTCGAACCGGGGAGATGACAGTGGGTCAATGAACGTGGCCATGGTGATCCCCTTCGGCGCTGTCGTCGCCCAACTCCCCGCGCGCCTGCCGCAACACCGTCCAGCCGCCGTGCAGGGCCAGCGCCGCCATCAGGCTGGCCACCAACAGGTCGGGCCAGGCGGAGCCGGTGCCGAACACACCGAGCGCGGCCATGAACACCGCCACGTTGCCGATGGCGTCGTTGCGCGAGCACAGCCACACGCTGCGCATGTTGGCGTCGCCTTCGCGAAACGCGTAGAGCATCCACGCCACGGCCACGTTGGCCATCAGCGCCAGCAGCGCCACCGCGCCCATGGTCATGGCTTGCGGCACGCCGCCGTGCCACACCGCCCACACCGCAGCGCCCAACACATAGAGGCCAAAGCCCATCATGCTCACCGCCTTCAGCATGGCCGCGCGGGCGCGCCAGGCCAGGGCAGACGCCAGCACCGCGAGCGACACCGCGTAGTTGAGGGCGTCGCCCGCAAAGTCCACCGCGTCGGCCAGCAGCGAGAGGGAACCGGCCTGCACGCCCGCGCCGATCTCGATGAGGAACATGGCGGCGTTGATGATCAGCGCGATCCACAGGATCTTGCGGTAGCGGGGCAGGTTGACGAGGGTCTCGGGCTTGGGGGTGTCGTGGTCACAGCAATGAACGGACATGGTTTTTCCTTTCGATGCCCGTATTGGAAACCCTGGAGCCGCTACAGTGTCAATGACCACCAGAAAGTGGGGGAAAGACTTGCGCAGTCGAGGAGTACGGTCGCCCGCAGCTACGGCGATCTGGCATCGACAACGCTGACAGCGTCAGTGCCGTCGGAGGCAACGTGGACGGTGTCTGCCGACGCAGAAAGACCCAGACCGAGCCAGCCGCTCGGTCTTCGCCGCAGTCAAGATCGGTTTCAGATGATTTCAGCGGATCCGACGCATCATGGTTTGGCGCTCCGCAAACGCAGCGCATTGCCGATCACCGACACCGAGCTCAAGCTCATGGCCAGCGCGGCAATCAACGGCGACAGCAGCCAGCCTGTCAGGGGATACAGCACGCCGGCCGCAATCGGGATGCCCAGCGCGTTGTACAAAAAGGCAAACATCAAGTTTTGCTTCATGTTGCCCACTGTCGCTTCGGACAGCGCGCGTGCAATCGCAATCCCGCGCAGATCGCCTTTGACCAGCGTGATCTGCGCACTGTTCATCGCCACGTCAGTCCCGGTACCCATGGCCACACCCACATCCGCCTTGGCCAGCGCCGGTGCATCGTTGATGCCGTCGCCTGCCATCGCCACCATGCGGCCTTCCTTTTGCAGCCTTTCCACCAACCGCAGCTTGTCGGCTGGCTTGACCTCGCCGTGCACCTCGTCGATGCCCAAGCGGGCTGCAACAGCCTTGGCCGTGGTCAGTCCGTCACCGGTCGCCATCACGATGCGCAGACCGGATGCCTTGAGCGTGGCCAAGGCTTCCGGCGTGCTGGCCTTGACCGGATCGGACACCGCCAACAGGCCCATCAGCTGTCCATCAACCGCCAGGTGCATCACGCTGGCACCTTCTGCGCGCAAGGCCTCGGCCTGCGACACCAGAGCACTAACCGATACACCGATCTGCTCCATCAGCGTGGTGTTGCCCAACGCCAGTTGACGTCCGGCCACCTGCCCGCGCACGCCGATGCCCGAGCCGGATTCGAAGTTCTCGGGTTTGTCCAACGACATGCCGCGCTCGCGGGCGGCGCGCACGATGGTGTCAGCCAGTGGGTGTTCGCTGCCCTGGTCAAGGCTGGCGGCCAGGCGCAGCACCTCATCGGCATCAAAACTGGGCGCGGGAACGGCACGCTCAAACGTAGGACGGCCTTCGGTCGGCGTTCCGGTCTTGTCGATGATGAGGGTGTCGATCTTGCGCATGTTCTCTATGGCGGCTGCGTCCCGGAACAACACGCCGTGCGTGGCGCCGCGACCGGTGGCGACCATGATGGACATGGGCGTGGCCAGGCCCAGCGCACAAGGACAGGCAATGATCAGCACGGCCACCGCGTTGATCAGGCCGAACACCCAACTCGGCTCGGGACCGAACAGACCCCAGCCAAAGAAAGTCAACAAGGCAATGCCCACCACAGCGAGGACGAAATAACCCGCCACCACGTCGGCCATGCGTTGCATCGGCGCTTTGGATCGCTGGGCCTGGGCCACCATCTGCACGATCTGCGACAGCATGGTGGACGCGCCGACGCGCTCAGATCGCATCACCAGCGCGCCACTGGTGTTCAGCGTGGCGCCGATCACCTTGTCGCCCACGCGTTTGCTGACGGGCATCGGCTCGCCCGTGAGCATGGATTCATCGATTGAACTGCCCCCCTCCGTCACCTCACCGTCCACCGGCACTTTTTCG
>NZ_JBLYYB010000025.1:0-10268 GCF_048549895.1 Hydrogenophaga sp. | reverse complement strand
CGCACGACCTGTGCACGCTGCAACTCCTCGAACATGCGATCCAGGACGCCGGCTTTGGTCCAGCGGTTCATGCGCGTGTAAATCGTGTGCCAATTGCCGAAGCGCTTGGGCAGTCCGCGCCACTTGCAGCCATGCTCGGCCACATAGAGGATCGCATTGACCACCTGCAGGTTACTCAGGCTGACGTTGCCACGCTGCTTGGGCAGGCAGTGCTCAATAGTGGCGAATTGTGCGGGCGTGATCTCCATGCCCAATATTGTCCGGCGCAAACGACACGATCGCTATTAGTGTTAACACGCCCTAGTCGGCGTACACCACGAATCCGCTCTGGCTGCGGCCGACGCGGCAGTTCGCACGTGTTCCTTGCCGCGTAGCGGTCATTCAGGCTTGGGAAATCTCGATGGATGAGGATGGGCTTCGAGGTCTTGAGGCGTCTGTGCGACAGCACACCCTGCATTCCCCCATCACCGCGTGGTCGGGTCCTGATCCCTGCCCACCTCGGCAAGCGCCGCGACGACGTCGGATTGGGTCACGATGCCCACCAGGCGGTCGCTGCCGTCGATGATGGGAATGTGGTGGTGGCCGGTGCTGCCGAACAGGGGGATCAGTTCCGAGAGGTGTCGGTTCACGCTGGCAACGCGGACCTTGCGCGTCATGATGTCGCCGACCCGCCCCAACCCGCCCGTCGCCGTCCCTTCTCTCCAGCCTCGCAGCTGGCGAAGCCGGCTTTCGAAGGCCTCGCCGCTGTCCCCTTCGGCGGCTCGCATGAAGTTGGCAGGCGTCACGATCCCCACAATGCCGCCCGCGGCATTGACCACCGGCAAGGCCTTGATGCGATGTTCGCTGAACAGCGCCCAGGCTTGTTGCAATGGCGTGTGGTGACTCACGGTCACGAGATCCTTCGACATGATGTCGCCGCACCGGAGATTGGCCAACTTGCGTTGATAGGCACTGAGTTGGGTGTCCTGCAGCAGGGCCTTGAGGTCGTCGCGACCGATGTCGAGAACCTGGTTGTAGCGGGCGAGCACGGCGTCCAGGTCGGCGTCCACCGCTTCTGCTTCGTCGTCTCGGGCCTGATCCGCACCCGCAGAGAACGGGCTGTGGGGGTAGGGGCGCCGGGTGGCACTGTTGTAGACCATCCCGATGGCCACTAGGAGCACGGAATTCACCAGCACCGGCGTGAGGGCGAATTGCAGGTCCTGGACGCCACTCAGCGCCACCATCAGGGCGGATGCGCCCCCCGGCGGATGCAGGCAGCGCAAAGCGAACATCAGGGCAATGGAGAGGCCCACTGCGAGGGCGGCAGCGAGTTCAGGGCTGCCCACCCAATGCACACACGCGATACCGACCAGCGTCGACAGCGTGTTGCCGGCCACCACGGACCAGGGCTGCGCCAGGGGGCTGGAGGGAACGGCGAACACCAGCACCGCACTGGCGCCGAGCGGTGCAACCAGCCAGGGCCAGGACGTCCCCGCGTCCGAGAACGCCCGACACACCAAAGCGGTTGCAAAGATGCCCAGCGCAGCGCCCACCACGACTCGCAGGCGTTCGCGCCAGTCGGCTCCAGGCGATGGGGGCAGCAGTGCACGCAGCCATCGCCTGGCATGGTGGTCACGGGCATGCCCGGGCGTGTCGCGGTTGGGCAGAAACGGCAAAGCGAAGGTAACTAGGCTGGGTTGCAGGGGGGCGATGTCGTATGTCCGTCACGTTCGATGCTAGCGAAGTACGGGCCAACTGAAGAAACAACACCGATCTTTATTGACCAAAAAAAGTGTCTGGTTTGGGACGACGCTTTGCAGACGTCCTTGGTCGACAGGGAAGCGGTGGACACCATCGGGCGAGGTTAGCGGCTTTCGCCGCCGGCAGATACCCGCGTGCGACGGGCTGCGACCTCGGGCGGGCGCGGCAGGCCAAGCACGAACTGCACCCGCTGGCTGCGCGCACCCGCCGCAGGTGCGACCAGATCCGCCAGCGTCACACCGTCGAGCACCTCCAAGTAGCGGTCCATGGCCTCGCGCAACGTCGTCTTGAGGCGGCAGTGGCCGTCGAGGCGGCAACTGTTGTGCTCGGCGTCGAAACACTCCACCAGGGTGAAGTCCGTTTCAGTCTGGCGCACCACCTCGCCCAGCACGATGTTGTGTGCGGGCTTGAGCAGGCGAAGGCCACCTCCGCGCCCACGCGTGGTCTCCAGCAAACCCAAGCCCGAGAGCGTCATCACGATCTTGGTGAGGTGGCTGCGCGAGATGCCGTGGGCCTCGGCGATCTCACCGACAGTGGCGCGCTGCTCGCGCTGTTCGCTGGCGGCGCAGTACATCAGCACGCGCAGGCTGTAGTCGGTCCATTGGGTCAATCGCATCGCGCATCCTCCTCATGACCGATGTCCGTGTGGACGGTCTGAATATTCATGTCGGCTGAAGTTTATACGCTAATATATTCATTACAAATGCATATTCAAGGAACCAAGCCATGAACACCACCCTTGCTCCCGCCGACACCCTGGAACGCGCCCGCCAGCCCATCGGACAGATCGCCGTCGAACTGCCGGGCTCCACCGCGGTGTTCCGCCGCCTCAAGCTCGACTTCTGCTGCGGCGGCCAGATCGCGCTGCAACAGGCCTGCGACGACAAGGGCCTCGACGTGGACGCGGTGCTGGCCGAACTCGCCCGGCTGGACCGTCCGGACGCGCCGGTCGTGCCGCAGGCCCCGGCCGAGATGATCGACCACATCCTCACGCGCTACCACGCGGTGCACCGCGAGCAGTTGCCCGAGCTGATCCGCATGGCGCGCCGGGTGGAAGCGGTGCACCGCGACAACCCCGATGTGCCCACAGGTCTTGCCGAGCACCTGGAGGTCATCGAGGCCGAGATGCTCGAGCACATGGCCAAGGAAGAGACCATCCTGTTTCCCATGCTCAAGGCGGGCGGGCGCGGCATGGCCGTGCACCCTATCGGCGTGATGCGCGATGAACACACCAGCCACGGCGAACAACTCGACCGCCTGATGGCCCTGACGCACGACGCCACGCCTCCCCAAGGAGCCTGCAACACCTGGCGTGCGCTGTACGCAGGCATCGACCAGTTTGCCGACGATTTGATTGCGCACATCCACCTTGAGAACAACCAGTTGTTCCCGCAGTTCGAACCCGCGCGGGCGAGCTGCTGCTGAACCCCTCGCCGACCATGCGCTCTGCTTCAGTCACCGTGCCATCGCCCCAGGGGTGGCCTGTGCTCCGCTTGGGATTCCGCCCGTTCTACCTCGGAGCCGCTGCCTACGGCATGCTGGCCATCCCGCTGTGGATCGCCGTCCTGTTGGGAAAGGTCTCTGTCAACCTGACGGTCTCGCCAGTGCTCTGGCACGCCCATGAAATGCTGTTCGGCTTTGCGGTGGCCGTGATCGTGGGTTTTCTGCTGACGGCGGGCAAGGCGTGGACCGGACTGGACACGCCGCGCGGCCGTGTGCTGGCAGCGCTGTTCGGGCTTTGGTTGGCCGCCCGGCTCGCGGCCGTGTTTGCTCCCTATGCGGTCTACGCTTTGCTGGACTTACTGCTGTTGCCGCTGGTGGCGGTCATCTTCATCGCGGTGTTGCTGCGCGCGGGGGGCGGGCGAAACTTGCCCCTGGGTGCCATCCTCCTGCTGCTGACCCTGGCCAACGCCGCGTTTCACGGCGCCGTGATCGGGCTCATCGACATCGAACCGGTCCGTGCCCTGCACGCGGGGCTGGCGCTGATCGTGATGATCGAGTGCGTGATCGCCGGGCGGGTGATCCCGGCGTTCACCCAGTCGGCGTTGCCCGGCTTGAGGTTGAAGGTGCCTCCCTGGCTGGAACGGGCCACGCTCGGCACCACGGCCATCGCCTTGGCCTTGTGGGCACTGGCTCCGGCCAACATCTTCAGTGCCGCAGCGCTCGGCGCAGCGGCACTGCTGCATGTCTTGCGCATGCTGCGCTGGAAACCCCTTCGCACCCGCTCGCGCCCGATTCTGTGGGTGCTGCACCTGGCCTACGCGTGGCTGCCCATCGGCATCGTGCTGCTCGCGCTGTCCCAGCTTACCGTGGTGGGCGCCTCGTCCGGCATCCACGCCCTGGCGGTGGGAGCCACGGGCGGGCTCATCATCGGCATGATCACCCGCACTGCACGCGGCCACACCGGGCGTCCACTTCAAGCCTCAACGCTGGAGGTTGCTGCTTATGTGCTGGTGGCCTGCGCTGCCGTGTCGCGGGTTCTCTTGCCGCTGCTCGCGCCCCAGCAACTGGTGGTCTGGCTGGTAGCGGCCGCAGCCGCTTGGGGCATGGCGTTTGCCCTGTACCTGCTGGTCTTTTCATCCTGGTTGGTCACGGCCCGCCTCGACGGAAAGGACGGCTGAGTCCATGACCTTTGTTGTCACCGAGTCCTGCATACGCTGCAAGTACACCGACTGCGTGGATGTGTGCCCGGTCGACGCCTTCCGGGAAGGTCCGAACTTCCTCGCCATCGACCCCGCCGAATGCATCGACTGCGCCGTGTGCGTACCGGAATGTCCGGTCAGTGCCATCTATGCCGAAGAAGATGTGCCGAGCGACCAGTTGCACTTCACGGCCCTGAACGCCGAACTGGCGCGCGAGTGGAAACCTATCGTGCGCACAAAATTGCCGCTCCCGGATGCCGAGGCTTGGAGCCAGGTCACATCGAAGTTGCCAGAGCTCAAACGGTGAAGCGCAAGCGCAGTGCGCAAGCCGGATCTCCAAGACATCGCCATAAGTTCGGTTCCGTACGGACCAACAGCGCCTCACTCATCAACATCCACCATCCGCTCACCTCTCTCGCTCTTGAGGGAACACGGACCCATCACTCGAGGTAACACCCATGACCGCGTACCGAAGTCTCAAGGTGTTCAGCCATGTCGTGCTTGGATTGATGCTCGCGGGCATCGCGTACGCCAGCACCATCAGCGTCATCTACTGGACGGGCATCAGCGTTTGACGCCGGTGCACACACATGAACAAGCGTCAAGCGCGTTACTTCGCGATCGGCTCAACGCTGGTGGCCACAATGGTTTTTCTCGGTCTCACCGTGGACAGCCACCGCCAGTTTCCCAAACTGACGAACGCCCAGAACATCACGCCCGCAGTCACACTGGGCAAGAACACATGGCACAAGAACAACTGCATCAATTGCCACACCCTGTTTGGTGAAGGTGCCTACTACGCACCCGACCTGACCAAGATTGCGCAGCAACGCGGAGCGCCCTACCTGCAGGCCTTTCTGAAGGATCCGTCCAAGTTCTACGACGAGCAGCGCCACCGCCGGTTGATGCCCAAGCAAGACCTGAGCGATGCCGAGATCGATGGCTTGATTGCGTTTCTGGACTGGGTGAGCAAGGTGGACAACCAGAACTGGCCACCACGCCCGATCATGGTCACTGGCCTGGGGGCAACGGGTGGGAACGCCCCGGTGCCCGCCGTCACGGCGGGGCCGGCCGGTGCTGTCTCCGACAAAGACCCGGTCGTACTGGGTGAGCGTGTGTTTCGCAGCGCCACACCCGCCTGCACCGCCTGCCATTCTCTCTCGGTCGGTGCCAACATGGCGGGCCCGTCGCTCGCAGGTATCGCCACCCGCACACAACAGACGATGGCGTCGCCGACCTACAAGGGTGCTGCCACCGACCTGGAGAGTTTCATCCGTGAGTCGATCACCCAGCCCAGTGCGCACCTGGTCGAGGGCGCCATGTATTCGGCCAACGGCGTCTCCTTCATGCCGAACACCTACGGCAAGGATCTGACACCCGAGCAGGTCACCCACCTCGCAGCCTTCCTGTCGACCTACAAGTAACGGGCTTCCACGTCTTTAAGCCCACACAGGCAGCGGTTTGCCGCTGCCCCTTCTGCAGGAGTTTTGACATGCGCTACAGGTCTCAATCGGTCGCTTACTGGTATTTCGCCGTGGCCATGGTGTTGTTCGGGTTGCAACTGGTGTTCGGGCTGCTGTCCGCCGCCAAGTACCTCGGCCTCGATCCGCTGCTGAACATCCTGCCGTTCGATGTGACGAAGGTGATTCACACCAACCTGCTGATCGTGTGGGTGCTCACAGGCTTCATGGGCGCCACCTACTGGATGGTGCCGGACGAATCGCGCACCGAGCTCTACAGCACCAAGCTCGCCTACGTCCAGCTCATCCTGTGGACCTTGATGGGCGTGACCGCGGTAATACCCGCGTGCCAGGCTCACGGCCTTCATCACCAAGACCAGCCGCACGGTGGCGTCGCTCATGGGTTCGCCCGTGCCCACCGAGTGGGACAGGATGAGGTTGCGCTGCAGCAACTCCAGCTGTTCGTCGGGGATGCGAGTTTTAGCGAGTTTGCCAAAACCAGTGTTGATCCCATAGGCGGCGTCGCCTTTTTCGACGATGCGCTGGATGGTGGCCGCGGCGGCTTCTATCACCGCCTGTGCGGAGTCTGGCAGCGCCAGGGGAACCGGGCTTTGCCAGATCGCACGCAGCTCGGCCAAGGTCATCTGGCCAGGGTTGAGAACCAAACTTGTGCTCATGAGGTGACCTGCATCAGCCGATCATGGGCAGGTTCAATCCTTGCTTTTTCGCGGTTTCGATCGCCAGTTCGTAACCGGCGTCGGCGTGGCGCATCACGCCCGAGCCGCAGTCGTTGACCAGCACGCGCGCCAGGCGTTCGGCCGCGGCATCGGTGCCGTCGGCCACGATGACCATGCCGGAATGCTGCGAGTAGCCCATGCCGACGCCACCCCCGTGGTGCAGGCTGACCCAGCTCGCGCCGCCTGCTGTGTTGAGCAGTGCGTTGAGCAGCGGCCAGTCGCTCGCCACCACCCTCCACTACGCGGATGGCACCACCGCGTGCGACGCAGCGTTTGAAGGCGGGCCGGTGGCGCTGGCCTACGGCCGTTTCGACGCCCCCACCCGCGAGGCTGTGCGCAGCGAGTACCTGCACTCGGTGCAACGCTGGGCACACGCGAACGGCTATGCGTTGCCCGGTGAGTTCGTGCTCGGCATGGGCACGCGGGCCTGAGACCCGGGCCGCTCAGCCAGGTGCCGGCACCACCCGCAGCACGCGGCCGTCGGGGCTGTCGGTCAGCAGGTAGATCGCGCCATCAGGCCCGGCGCGCACATCGCGGATGCGCTCGCCCAGCTCTTGAAACAAGACCTCTTGCGGTCCAGGTGTGCCGCCGTTCAGGGGCACGCGGCGCACGCTGCGTTCCTTGAGCGCCGCCACAAACAAGCTGCCGCGCCACGCGGGAAACAGCGCGCCGCCGTACCAGGCCAGGCCGGCCGGCGCGATCGACGGCGTCCACTCCACCAGCGCCGGCTGGATGCCGGGCAGGCTGCGGTAGGGCGTGATGCGGGCGTAGGTGTAGTCGATGCCACCGGTGGTCACGGGCCAACCGAAGTTGGCCCCGGGCGCCAGGCGGTTCAACTCGTCCCCGCCGCGCGCACCGTGCTCATGGGCATAGGCCACGCCGTCCACCACCACCAGCCCCTGCGGGTTGCGGTGACCGAGGGTGTAGATCTCGGGCCGGGCATCCGCGCGCGCAACAAACGGGTTGTCGGCAGGCACGCTGCCGTCGGGCCGGATGCGCAGGGCCTTGCCCAGATGGGTGTGCAGCCGCTGCGCATCGGTTCGATCGAGGTTGCCATCGCCCATGCCGATCAGCAGGCTGCCATCGGCCAGCCAGGCCATGCGGCCGCCGAAGTGCTGCGTCTCGGCCTTGGCCGGTTGCGACGTGAAAACCGGCTTCACCTCCAGCAGTTGACGGCCGTCGAAGCGGGCACTCACCACGCGCAGGTGGTTGGCCTGCGGCTGACCATGGGCGAAAGACAGCAGCACCCGCCCATTGACCGCGAAGGCCGGGTCCACCACCACGTCGAACAAGCCAGCCTGCCCGCGCGCCAGCACCGCCGGCACGCCGGCCACCGGCTCAGACCGCAATTGCAGCTGGCCATCGGGCCCGGGCTCGATCACGCGCACGCGGCCCGGGCGCTCGGTCACCAGCATGCGGCCACCGGGCAGGAAGGCCAGTGACCACGGATGCTCCAACCCGCTGACCACCGTCTCGACCCGGTAGCCTGCGGCCTGCGCCGACACCACCACGGCCAGCGCGCCCACGATGAAAGCAAACACGTATTTCATAATGAACATTATGAGTTTGAGCACCGCACGCACCCCCATCAACCGCCGTTGGACTCAGCATCTGGCGCCGCTGCTGATGGCCTGGCTGCTGGCGACGGCCTGGGGTTCGGTGGTGCAGACGCACTGGAACCTGCAAGCCCTGGTGAACCTCGGCGTGGACATACCCGCCGCCGTGCGAGCACGCACAACATGGCAAGACCTCATCGGTTTTGCGCCGGTCTACGCCGGCATCCTGGCGGCGGGTTGGCTGCCGGCGCTGGCCGTGGCAGCCCTTCTCGCCCGCCGCTGGCCTGCCGGGCGCAGCGCGCTGCTGGCAGTGGCCGCCGGGGTGGGCATGGTGGCTGCCGTGCGAACGGTGGACGCGGTGGCTCCCATGCCGGTGTTCATCGACGCCACGCGCCACCTGCCCGGCCTGCTGGCCATGGCGGCCGGCGCCGTGGTCGCCGGTCTGCTCTACGCCCGGCTCACGGCGCGCCGCTGAGGCACATTGTCGACACGGTGGCGGGGCTCGCTGCAGTATTCTGCCGAGCTCCCCCGCACCCAACTGACGAGGCCTGCATGAATCTGTTCTCCAAACTTCAACAGCGCGCTGCCGAAGGCAGACCCCTTCGCGTCGGCATGATCGGCGCCGGCAAATTCGGTTCCATGTACCTGTCGCAGGTGCCGCGCACGCCGGGCATCCACCTCGTGGGCATCGCCGATCTGTCGCCCGCGCGGGCCAAGGCGGCGCTCAAGAACGTGGGCTGGAAGGAAGACGCTTGCAGCGCGACATCGCTGGAGCAGGCGGCCAAGTTGGGCAACACCGCCATCATTGACGACAACATGGCGCTCATCGAGTCGCCCTTCGTCGACATCATCATCGACTCCACCGGCAACCCGGCGGTGGGCATTGCGCATGTGCTGGCCTGCTGCGCGTTCAAAAAACACATCGTGATGGTGAACGTGGAGGCCGATGCGCTGGCCGGCCCGCTGCTCAAGCGCAAGGCCGATGAGGCGGGCATCGTGTATTCGCTGGCCTACGGCGATCAGCCGGCACTGATCTGCGAGATGGTGGACTGGGCGCGGGCCGCCGGATTCTCGGTGGTGGCGGCAGGCAAGGGAACGAAGTACCTGCCCGCCTACCACGAGAGCACACCCGACACGGTGTGGAACCACTACGGTCTGACCGCCGAGGATGCTGCCAAGGGCGGCATGAATGCCCAGATGTTCAACAGTTTTCTCGATGGCACCAAGAGCGCCATCGAGATGGCCGCTGTTGCCAACGCCACCGGGCTGGGCGCGCCCAGCGGCTTGAAGTTTCCCGCCGTGGGCGTGGACGATCTGGCGCGCGTGCTCAAGCCCCGGGAGCACGGCGGCATTCTTGACCAGCGGGGCCAGGTGGAAGTGATCTCCAGCGTGGAGCGAGACACCCGACCGGTGTTTCGCGATTTGCGCTGGGGCGTGTACGTCACCTTCGCAGCAGACAGCGACTACGTGGCCCGCTGCTTCAAGGAATACGGTTTGATCACCGACCCCAGTGGGCAGTACTCGAGCATGTACAAACCTTTTCACCTGATCGGCCTCGAGCTCGGGATCACCGTGGCGTCGATTGGTCTGCGCGGCGAAGCCACGGGCGCGCCGGTGTGCTGGCACGGCGACGTGGTGGCCACCGCCAAACGCGATTTGCAGGCAGGTGAAATGCTCGATGGCGAAGGTGGCTACACCGTGTTCGGCAAGCTGCTGCCCGCCCGCGAATCGCTGGCCCTGGGTGGCTTGCCATTGGGCCTGGCCCATGGCGTGAAGCTGCTCAAGCCCGTGAAGGCAGGGCAGGCTGTGAGCTGGAAGGATGTGGCGTTCGATGCCCATTCCACAGCGGTCAAGCTCCGCCTCGAAATGGAAAAAACGTTTGCTTGACAGCCCCGCATGTGCAACACATGCGCGAGGGACAAGGGGTGTTTCACCTTGGGTGGACTGGGTCTGCGCGTGACGCGAGGTCTGGTGCGGCTGGCGGGGATCGAACCCACGACCTGGCTTCGGAGGCCAGAGATGACGTTCCACATCTGCACGCAACATAAGCCAGCACATGCCAGCAAAAGGTGGCATTCGTCCATAAGCCATTGATGCACAAAGAATTCTTTGGAATGGCGTGTGACGTTTCCT
>NZ_JBLYYB010000024.1:0-6422 GCF_048549895.1 Hydrogenophaga sp. | reverse complement strand
TCATGGCCACCTACTACCAGCAGCGCGCCAGCGCCGGCCTGCTCATCACCGAAGCCACCGCCATCAGCCACCAGGGCCAGGGCTACGCCGACGTGCCCGGGCTGTACGCACCCGAGCAGATCACTGGCTGGAAAGCCGTGACCGCTGCGGTGCACGCCGTCGGCGGCAAGATCGTGACCCAGCTCTGGCACGTGGGCCGCGTTTCACACACCGATCTGCAGCCCAACGGCGGCGCACCTGTCGCACCGTCGGCCATCGCGGCCAAGACCAAGACCGTGCTGCTCAAAGACGGCGCGCCCGTGTTTGTGGACACCTCGGTGCCGCGCGCCCTGGAGACCAGCGAACTGCCCGGCATCGTGAACGACTACCGCAAGGCCGCGCTGGCCGCCATCGAAGCCGGCTTTGACGGTGTGGAAATCCACGCAGCCAACGGCTACTTGATCGACCAGTTCCTGAAGACCGGCAGCAACCAGCGCACCGACGCCTACGGTGGCAGCATCGAGAACCGCGCCCGTCTGCTGGTGGAGGTGGTACAAGCCGTGACCGACGCCATCGGCGCCGGCCGCACCGGCATTCGCCTCTCGCCCGTGACCCCGGCCAACGACGTGATCGACGCCGATCCGCAGCCGCTGTTCACCCACGTGATGAACGAACTCGCCAGGTTCGACCTGGCCTATGTGCACTTCATCGAAGGCGCCACCGGTGGCCCGCGCGAACTGGCCGACCGCCCGTTCGACTACGACGCCCTGCGCGCTGCCTACCAGGCAGCTGGTGGCAAAGCGGCCTGGATGGTGAACAACGGCTACGACCTGCCGATGGCCAAGGAAGCGGTGAAAGACGGGGCCGATCTGGTGGCGTTCGGCAAGACCTACATCGCCAACCCCGACCTGGTGGCGCGCCTGCAGCAAGGTGGACCGTTCAACGAGCCGGACAACAAGACCTTCTACGGCGGCGGCGCCGAGGGTTACACGGACTACCCCGCACTGTCCGCCTGATGGCGCATGGGGGTCAACGCAGCCTGGCGTTGGCCTGCACCTGTTGTTTGAACTGCTCGGACAACTGAGAGGCAGCACGCCGCCCCGCCAACCCGAAATCGCTTTTGAATTCGGAGAATTCGGCGGTTCCGTTGCTTTGGGCCTTCACCGTGGTCACCGCCTTGCCTTCTGGGTCGCTGACCTCACACGTCAGGTCGATGCCGAACTTGGTGGGGGGCCAGGTGAGCAGCGAGGGTGACTCTGTGGTGGTGGTGATGCTGGGTGAGAACACATAGCTCACACCGAACGATGCGATGGCCTCGCGGTCGCTCGCCGACTTCACGACAAACACATCCGAGTACACAGCGCGCAGTGCATCGCGAATCGACTTCTCCAGGTCGCGGTAGGGGAAGTAGCTCACCTTGTCTCCCCCACCACCGGCGGTGGTGACTTCCTTGCCCCGGTCGGCGTCGGTCATGACGTAGGCGACCTTTTTCGGGTTGAGTCCGGCTTCATTGCGCACGGGCGTTTCCAGCGGGCTGATGCCAATGGGGTGAGCGCAGGCAGTGAGCAGGGCGAGCAGCGTTGCAGCCAGGGGAAGGCGCCAGAATTTCTGAGGGGACATGGTGTTCTTTCGGCTCAAGGTTTGACAGCGTTGATGAAAGCGGGATCGGCGTAAACGGTTTGCAGCAGCGTGCGCACGAGGCGCGGATATTCGCTCTGGCCCTTGGGCACCGCCACAGCGCCGGCAAAGCTCGATTCAAACTGCGTCTTGGCGCTGTAGACCTTCTCATGCACGGTTTGCCCGCGCTTGGTGACGCTCAACTTCACCTCCATGACGCCCTCGCCCGTGTTGATCCCCGACACATCAATATCGTTCTTCAACAGCGTTGCGTCGATGCGTGTCTCGGCCTTCGGGTCGAGCACCCGCAGCTCGGTCAGGTCGGATCGGATGGCGTCTTCCAGGTACTGGGCAAAGGAGCCGTTGGACGACACAAAGGCCGCGCCACGCAGCGAGATCTTGTTGACCGGGGCCTCGGGGCTGCGGGGCTGGAACTCGCCCACGGCGACTTTGCCCAGCTGTGTCGTCTTGAGCCTGTCAATGCTCGGGTAATCGGGGCTGTAGGTGGGCGCCACGAACGAGGCGCAGCCCGTCAAGGCAATGGCGGTGAAGGCCAGCGCGGCCATGCGAAGTTTCATGTTTTCCCTCTTTGTTTTGAACGATGCACGTGCACCGCGCGAAACTATAACGATCGGCCGTGACCTCGCCGGAACACCTCGCACGGTTTATCCTCAACACCCATGAAGCTCTACAACTACTTCCGCTCCTCGGCCTCGTTTCGCGTGCGCATTGCGCTCGCCCTCAAAGGCCTCGACTACGAATACCACTCGGTCCACCTGGCCAAGGGCGCACACAAGCTGCCGGTCTACACCGACATTGCAGTGGAAGGCCTGGTGCCCCTGCTCGAACTCGACGACGGCACGCGGCTGACGCAGTCGATGGCGATCATCGAATACCTCGACGAACTCCACCCGACGCCAGCCCTGCTGCCGGCTGATGCGCTGGGCCGCGCGCGGGTGCGGGCGCTGGCGCAGATCATTGCCTGCGAGATCCACCCCATCAACAACCTGCGCGTGCTCAAGTACCTGAGCAAGGACCTCAAGGTCGACGAAGACACCAAGAACACCTGGTACCGCCACTGGGTGCGCAGCGGGCTGGAATCGTTCGAGCGCCAGCTGGCCCTGCAGGCGCCGAGCACCTACTGCTTTGGTGAAACCCCGACCCTGGCCGACTGCTGTCTGGTGCCGCAGATCTTCAACGGCCAGCGCTTCAACGTCGACTTCTCGGGCCTGCCGCGCACCATGGCCGCGTTCGACGCCTGCATGAAGCACCCCGCGTTCCAGAAGGCGCAGCCCTCGGCCTGCCCGGACGCCGAGGCCTGATGTCCTCCAGCTGGTTCGCTCCCGACTGGCCCGCGCCAGCGGGTGTGCGAGCGCTGTGCACCACGCGCGAGGGCGGCATGTCGATGGCGCCGTTCGACAGCTTCAACCTGGGCGACCACGTGCGCGACGAGCCGCTGGCCGTGGCGGGCAACCGCGAGCGGCTCGCGGCACTCACAGCGCCAGCGCGCCCGGTGTTTTTGCAGCAAGTGCATGGCACACAGATCGTGCGGCTCGCGCCCGGCATGCCCGATGGCGCTGTGGCCGATGCTTGCGTGGTGCAAGGGCCGGGCGTGGCCGCCACCATCATGGTGGCCGATTGCCTGCCGGTGCTGTTTGCGCACGCCTCGGGCACCGCGGTGGCCGCGGCCCACGCGGGCTGGCGCGGCCTGGTGGACGGCGTGCTCGAGGTCACCGCGCGCGCCTTGCACAACGCCGCGGGCGAGGGCGAACTCATGGTCTGGCTCGGTCCCTGCATCGGGCCACGGACGTTCGAAGTGGGGGCCGAGGTGTGTGAGGCATTTGTGGCGGTTGACCACGGGGCCGCAGCGCATTTCTGGCCGCTGGGCAAGGGCAAGTTTCTCGCCGATCTGCCCGCGTTGGCCCGGCGTCGTCTTCGGGCTGTGGGCATCACCAACGTGCACGGCAACGACGGCTCGCCGCCGTGGTGCACCGTGACGCAAAGCTCACGTTTCTTTTCGCACCGCCGCGATGCCACCATCCTCGGCAGCACCGGTCGCATGGCCGCTTGCGTCTGGATCGACTGAAGCCGTCGGCTGGGGCTCTGCGTTGGCCGCCAGCCGCGCCATCTGCGCCTGGTGTTCGGCGGCTTCGCGGGCCTTGATCTGCTTGCGCCTGGCGGGGGTCCTCATCAGGTAAACCACCAGTATCACGGGCAGCAGACCGTAGAGAAAAAAGGTCACAATGGCTCCAAGGACCGAGCCTGTGGTGTTGGTCGCTTCGGCCACCGACATCATCAGAACCACATACATCCAACCAATCACAACCAGGTACACGGCGATCCTTGCAGGCCGGGAAAAAGCGTCAGTCTGCTGGAAGCCGCCACACAGATACTTGAGAAAAGCCGGACATCCCTTCCCACGCCGGGAATGATAGGCGGCACACAAAAACACAGGAGACAAGCATGGCATCTGGCAAAACCCCACCCACCGACTGGCTGGAGACCGCAAACGCGTTCCAGCAAAACCTCATCCAGCAATGGACCCAGGTGGCCCAGGCCTTCCCCGGTGCTGCAGCCGCCCCGCAGCCCGGCGCCAACGATCCGTTTGCAGCGTTCAAGGCCTTCATGCCGCAAGCGGGCGCGGCCAACCCCTTTGGCATGGCGATGCCTGGCATGGGCGACATGTTCAAGAACGCATCGGGCCAGCAGGTGAGTTTTGATCCCGCGAAGCTGCTGGAGATCCAGAACCAGTATTTGAAGGACGTGACCGGCCTGTGGAACCAGGGCCCATCCGCCAAGCCCGAAGGTGATCGGCGCTTTGCCTCCGAGGCCTGGGCCAGCAACCCGATGGCGGCGTTTTCTGCGGCCGCCTATTTGCTCAACGCGCGCACGCTGATGGCCCTGGCCGACGCGGTGCAGGGTGACGCCAAGACGCGCACCCGCGTGCGCTTCGCGGTGCAGCAGTGGATCGACGCCAGCGCGCCGAGCAACTTTCTGGCCTTCAATGCCGAAGCGCAGAAGAAAGCCATCGACACCCAGGGCGAGAGCATCGCCAAGGGCATGGCCAACCTGCTGCACGACATGAAGCAGGGCCACGTGTCCATGACCGACGAGAGCGTGTTCGAGGTGGGCAAGAACGTGGCCACCACCGAAGGCGCGGTGGTGTTCGAGAACGAGCTGTTCCAGCTGATCGAATACAAGCCGCTCACCCCCAAGGTGTTTGAGCGGCCGTTTCTGCTGGTGCCGCCCTGCATCAACAAGTTCTACATCCTTGACTTGCAGCCCGAGAACTCGCTGATCCGCTACTGCGTGGAGCAGGGCCACCGCACGTTTGTGGTGAGCTGGCGCAACCCCGACGAGTCGCTGGCCACAGCCACCTGGGACCAGTACATCGAAGACGCGGTGATCAAGGCGATCGGCATCACACAAGACATTGCCGGTGCCGAGACCATCAACGCGCTGGGCTTCTGCGTGGGCGGCACCATGCTGGGCACGGCGCTGGCGGTGCTGGCCGCGCGCGGTGAAGAGCCTGTGAACTGCGCCACCTTCCTCACCACGCTGCTCGACTTCACCGACACCGGCATCCTCGACGTGTTCATCGACGAGAACTTCGTCAAGTACCGCGAAGCGCAGTTCGCCCAGGGCGGCCTCATGCCCGGGCGCGATCTGGCCACCACCTTCAGCTTTTTGCGGCCCAACGACCTGGTGTGGAACTACGTGGTGGGCAACTACCTCAAGGGCGAAACACCGCCACCGTTCGACCTGCTGTACTGGAACTCCGACAGCACCAACCTGCCAGGCCCGTACTACGCGCGCTACCTGCGCCAGATGTACCTGGAGAACAACCTCATCAAGCCCGGCAAGATGACGGTGTGTGGCGAGAAGATCGACTTCCGCCAGGTCAAGCTGCCGGTCTATATCTACGGCTCGCGCGAAGACCACATCGTGCCCATCGGCGGCGCTTATGCCAGCACCCAGGTGTTCCCGGGCAAGAAGCGTTTTGTCATGGGCGCCTCGGGCCACATCGCTGGCGTGATCAACCCGGCGAGCAAAAAGAAACGCAGCCACTGGATCGGCTCGGCCACCAAGTTCCCGAAGGACGTGAACGAGTGGATCAACAGCGCCGATGAACAACCGGGCAGCTGGTGGACCGACTGGGCCGCCTGGCTCAAGCCACAGGCGGGCAAACAAATTGCAGCGCCCAAGACCTACGGCAAGGGCAAGACCTACGCGGCCATCGAGCCTGCACCCGGTCGCTACGTCAAAGCCAAAGCCTGACCCCGATTTTTCTCAGCACAACAAGGAGCAAACCCATGGAAGACATCGTCATCGTTTCAGCCGCCCGCACCGCCGTCGGCAAGTTTGGCGGCTCGCTCGCCAAAGTCCCCGCCACCGAGCTCGGCAGCATCGTCATCAAGGCCATGCTGGAGCGCAGCGGCCTGCCCGCCGACGTGATCGGTGAGGTGATCATGGGCCAGGTGCTGACTGCGGGCGTGGGCCAGAACCCGGCGCGCCAGGCCATGATGAAGGCCGGCGTGGCCAAGGAAACGCCGGCGCTCACCATCAATGCCGTGTGTGGCTCCGGCCTCAAGGCCGTGATGCTGGCCGCGCAGGCCGTGGCCTGGGGCGACAGCGAGATCGTGATCGCCGGTGGCCAGGAAAACATGAGCGCCAGCCCGCATGTGCTGGGCGGCAGCCGCGACGGCCAGCGCATGGGCGACTGGAAGATGGTCGACACCATGATCGTCGACGGCCTGTGGGACGTCTACAACCAGTACCACATGGGCATCACCGCCGAGAACGTGGCCAAGGCCCACGCCATCACG
>NZ_JBLYYB010000023.1:0-2575 GCF_048549895.1 Hydrogenophaga sp. | reverse complement strand
TGGGCACAGACATCGTTCTCGAACGCAATTTCCTTGTGCAGACTCACCCGGCATCCCCCATTGTTCTAATCAGTCTCTGGTGTTTTTAGCGCCAGCATCATTTCAAGGTGCTGCACAAAAGGCTACGGGATCTGGCCGGCGCGTCAGTCGATCTGTTCCCAGCCGCTCCGGGGCGTCCTGAGTGACGAGGCGCCCCTGGGGATTGATGACCGTGACCCTCAGCGCCGTACCGCCGGTGAAAGTGTCAGCCCTAGCCCGCGCATAACCCGAAGCGCCGAGCCCAACGACACGCCAGAGCGTCCGTTTTCGAACGCAATGACCGTATCGCGCGAAACCCCGCACACCAGCGCCAACTCGGCCTGCGTCATGCCCGCAGCAGTCCGTGCCGCACGTACGGTGTCGCACAAAGCCAATAGATCGGTGTCGGTTCCGCGCTTGGCATGTCTGCGGGGTACCGGTGCAATAGGCGGCCTGATTGGTTTCACGTCGGCGTTTGTTCAGCACAGTCAAAAAGTCGGGAAATACCGACTTGCTCAGTTTTTACACAATTTCCAACCACAATGTTGGCGATTAGCGACTTTCGATGTCGTTGAACTGGCCAAGGCTTGGAGTTGGTACGATGCCGACCGCTCAGTTTTTGATAGGCGCGCTCACCATGCCTAAAACCGATATTCGCGATCAGCCCGCCTACACCCTCGCCGAGGCGGCCCGATACCTCAAAGTTGCACCCGCGACGCTTCGCTCATGGGTCATCGGCCGCACCTACCCGAAAGGCAGCGGTCTCGCGCATGCCAGCGCACTGATTGACCCCGCTCACAATCCGCCACCCACGCTGTCGTTTTGGAACCTCATCGAGGCCCATGTGCTGCGCTCACTTCGCACCGACCATGGGGTGTCGATGGATGCGCTGCGCAAATCAATCAAGTACGCCCAGCACACGCTCAAGATCGACCGACTGCTGCTGCGAACCGAGTTGCGCACAGACGGCGGGCGATTGCTGCTCGAGCGGTACGGCGAGTTAATCGAACTTTCAGCCTCGGGGCAGATGGCCATACGGCGCACCTTCAATGAGCACCTTGCCCGAGTTGACTGGGACGAGTGGCAATTCCCCGTTCGTCTGTACCCGTTTGCGGGCGTGACCCAGAGAGATCGTCCGGTCTCCATCGACCCCCAGGTCGCGTTCGGCCGCCCCACCCTCAATGGCAAGGGCGTGACCACCGCGACCATCGCAAGTCGTATTGATGCGGGTGAATTGATCGCCGATATCGCAGACGACTATGACCTCACAGAGCAGGACATCGAGGAGGCAGTGCTCTACGAGCGGGCGGCATGACGCCGACCTTCTTTACTGACTACAACCTTGGCAAGCGCTTTCCAGCGCGGCTCGCCGAGGCAGGCATCGATGTAGAGCCCCACATTCAACATTTTCGCCAAGACTGCCCAGACGAAGACTGGCTGGCAGAGATCGGAAGGCGCGGCTGGGTGGCGCTCACCCACGACCGGCGCATTCGCTACAAGCCCAACGAGCTTGCAACGGTGATGCAACACCGCGTGGCGCTGCTGGTCGTCATTGGCGATGCCCCGTTTCCAGAATTGGCCGACGCTTTTGTGGCGACATTGCCGCGAGTCCTCAGCTTCATTGAGGGGCAAAGGCCGCCGTACATCGCCAAGGTCTATCGACCCTCGGCAACCGAGGCGGCGGCCAACAACAAAGCGCCTGGGCGAATCGAACTCTGGCACCCCAGGGACAGTCGTGACGGGCGCTGATAGGCCATCACACTGGATGTGGCGTATCTCCCTGCTGAATGATCAGTGCCCGGCGAAGCGCCCGGCTCGGAGGGACGTTGTGCCTGCTTCGTCTTTACTACTCGGGACCATTGGCTGCTCCAGGCATTTCGCGGACGTCACTCAAGGTTCTGCCGTTCATGTCCTTCCATTCGATCAGCCCATTGGCCGTGCGGCCGGTGACGCAAGCCGCCGCCGCACTAGGTGAAGCAAACAGATAGTCCCGCTCAAAACGGATGCGCCCGTTTTGTTCTACCAGTACGCCCTGCTCCAGCAAGCGGTCGCGCACGCGCTGATAGCCGTGTTTCTGGAACGAAGGAACGGTGTCCAACCGGCCACTGGACCCTTTGAGGACGACAAAGCCCTCCTCGGTGAACAGGCCACGCGCATCCGCTTCGGACGCGCGGCAGAAAAGCAGATTCGCGTTGTCGGTTCTGACGGCGCTGCCAGCCAGCGGCTCGAACAGTGGATAGCCCAGCGTGGCCACCAAGGTGCGGATGGTGTCGTGCAACTCCTTGCACTCGGCTTCCAGCGGGGCCGGCGTGTGCGGGCGGCTGCCGGCATTGCCGTTCTCCAGCGCAAACCGCTCAGCACGGTTGGCCTCGGCGATGGACAGCCACTCCAGAAAGCTCGCGTGCGTGTTGGTCAGGTTGTTGGTGAGCGAGATGGCCACCAGCGCCCGATTCCAGAAATCGTCGCCCCTGAAAATTCCCCAACCTCATGAATATCTGTGAGAAAGTGGCGCTGAACTGCTGCTGGATTTGCCAGGAACTGCGATAATTGCATTCAG
>NZ_JBLYYB010000022.1:0-11626 GCF_048549895.1 Hydrogenophaga sp. | reverse complement strand
TGGTCGGCCCGTTCACGGGCGCTTCCCTGCAGGTGGCCGAGCCTGGCTTCGACAAGCCATCCAACCTGGCGCTGTGGGCCGACGGTCCCCGTGTCGAGGCGTGCTTCAGTGAGCTGGTTGAAGGCTTGCTGTTCAGGACACAAAGCCCGAAAGAAGCGCTGCTGGAGTTCGCCAACCTGCAGGCCCGAACGCTGGAGCGCAAACCGCTGGTGTCCCTGCGTGCGCCCTCCAGGGCGCAGTTCAGAAAGCAGCTCGATCTGGTGGCTGCGTACGCCGATCTTCGAGGTGACCGCGCCATGGAAATCATGGCGCAGGTGACGCCACCCATGATTTTCTGGTCATCGGTGGTCGGGCTCACGGCGCACCGGCACAAGAAGACACTGCAACTGATGGACCTGGTGTTTTCGCTGTGTGTTCACGTCGAGATGCGCTTCAAGCACATCTTTGCCTGCCTTCGACCGGTGGCGATGTCACCGCAGATCCAGCCCATGATCGAGACACCGGGGCACGGCAGCTGGCCCAGCGGTCACGCCACCGAATCGTTCGCTGTGGCGGTGTTGCTGGAAGCCTTGCTCAACGCCGCGTCTCCCAAAAGCGGCAAGCCCAACGGCGCCGCGAGCCACGAGCAACTGCAGCGCCTGGCGGCGCGCATCGCGACCAACCGCGTGGTGGCCGGCGTGCACTTCCCGGTTGACAGCGCCTGTGGTCGCCTGCTGGGCACCGCACTCGCCGAATTCACGGTGGCGCGGGCCACCGGCGCCAAGGTGCATCAGCGTGGTTTTGATAGCAGCCTGTTTGAAGGCCCCAAAGGCGAACCGCTGGACTTCCATCTGCACCAGTCGATGAACCACACCAGCGGCCACGCGTACACGCGGTCGGCCAGCTCCACAGGCGTGGGCACCGCACCCTTGATCGCCTGGCTCTGGGAGGAAGCGATCAAGGAGTGGGCATGAGCGCAGCGCCGGGCCGCCCCAAGCAAGCTCGACCCGCAGTGCGCAGCACGAAGGGACCTCGAATGAACTCAAGCTGGGCTCCCATGCCCACCGGCGAATTCACCGGCATCGACTGGAACGCGCCGGGCGCCATCGACGGGCAAGACCCCTACCTCGCCTGGGCCGAGGCTGACAAGTTTGCGGGCTACCGCGTCAAGCCACAAGGCAGGCCGCCGAAGTGGCTGCCGATCGTTATCGAACTCACACCGGGTGCCAGCGTGCCGATGCTGGTGGAAGCCTCGAACGTCAAGTGGCTGCAGATACCGCGCGTGTACCTCAACCTGCCGGCGCTGCGGTTTTGCACAGCGCACGTGAAGCCCCGTTTTTTCGAGAAGCTGCGCTCTGACGCGACCCTGCGCGACCTGATCCAGCGCTTTGAACTCGGTCTTCCAGTGGGTCACCACACACAACCCATCAAAGACCCCTGCACACCCGGCTCGCACCCCGTGAACGTGCCCGGCCGCCTCAGCGGCAAGGTGCTGGGGCTCATTGACGGCGGACTGGCCTTTGCGAACGCGGTGTTCCTCACCCCCCAGGGCCGCACGCGGGTCAAACACTTCTGGCGACAGGACGACACCCAGGACGGTGACTGGCCGGGCAACGAGCCGCACCACCGCACGCCGCTGGACCCTGCACGCGCAGGCCACCGACCGCACGACATGGGCTACGGCCACGAACTCTCGGGTGCTGCGATCAACGCCGCCATGGCTGCGCACACACACCATGGGCGGCTGGACGAAGACGCGCTCTACCAGCACCTCCAGCTCTGGGAACTGAGCAAACCCGTCAGCCATGGCACGCACGTGATGAGCCTGGCCTGCGGCCGCGGCAACCCGCTGCAACCGGTGGACGACACAGCCAGCCGCTGCGATCTCATTGCCGTGCAGTTCGATGTGGCAAATGTGCGCGATACCTCGGGCGGTGCCATGAACGCGAGCGTGCTCGACGCGCTCATGTACATCCTGGCGCGCTGCACACCCGAGGCCCGGTTGGTGGTGAACATCAGCTGGGGCACGCTGGCCGGTCCGCACGACGGCAGCTCCATCCTGGAAGCAGCGATGGACCAGCTGATCGAGCTCTGCGAAGGACGCCTGCAAGTGACAGTGCCTGCCGGCAACGCCTACCAAAGCCGCACGCATGCCAACGACACGCTGGCGGCGGGTGCTTCCCTGCCTTTGCACTGGCGCGTGCAGCCGGACGACCGCACGCAAAGTTTTTTGGAGCTCTGGATACCCTACGGGGCACAGGGTGTGACGATCAGCGTGACGCCACCCGGACACGCCCAACCGCTGCCGCCGCTGCGCATGGGCCAGTCGGGTCTGTACAAGGGCGCCCACGGTTTGCCGGCGTGCAGCCTGATCTACCCGAACCAGTCGGCCTTGGGTGAGGGCAGCACCTGCGCCTTGCTTGCGCTGGCCCCCACATTCAGTCGGCATTCGAAATCGGCGACCGCGCCGTTCGGCTCGTGGACGGTGACGTTGACCAACACCGGCACGAAGCCCGTGGTGTTCGACGCCTACATCGAGCGCGACGATGTGGCGCTCGGCCAGCACACCGGGGCGCGGCAGTCGTACTTTGAAGACGAGCACTACGACACCAGCGGCAACATCGACAGCTTCGTGGACCACGAAAACAATCCCACGCCCATTCGCCGCAGCGGCACTTTCAACAGCCTCTCGACGGGCAGGAAGACAGTGAGCGTGGGTGGCATCCGCCGACACGCTTCACCCGGCGCGCACTTCGCGCTCTACTCCCCGCGCAAGCCCGACCCCGATGCCGGGCGGCCGCAACGCCCGGGCGTGAAAAAAGTGCCCGACACGCTGGCCGTGAGCGACGACAACCCGGCCTTGTGGGGCGTGCTGGGCGCTGGCAGCCTCAGTGGCAGCGTGGTGCGGCTGGCGGGCACCAGTTCGGCTGCACCGCTGGAAGCGCGGCGCCTGATCAACCTGCCTTGAATGCCGTGTGTGCCTTGAGCACTACCAGCGGGCTGGCAATGTCTTGAGCAGCCAGATCCATCGCTCGCGCACAGCGATGTAGCCACCGGTCTCCAGGTCTTTGAGCAGGCGGCTCACCATCTCGCGCGAGCATGCCAGGTGCTGCGCCATCTGCTGGTGGGTGAGCCGTTCCTTGAGAGCGCGTTCGCCCCGCTCGTTCGGAATCTGCGCCAGGGAATTGAGCAAGCGCACCAGGCGGCCATACACGTCGATCAGTGCCACGCTGCGCGCGCTCTCGGTGGCCAGGCGCGCCCGGCGGATCAGGCGGGCCATGAGTTCCAGTGCGAACTCGGGATGCTCGGCAATGTAGGCCAGCAAGGTGGCGCGCGTCACCACCGCGCAGGTGCTGGGCTCGGCCGCCTCCACGTTGGCCGAGCGTGGCCCACCGTCCAGCGACATCTCGCCCACATACTCCAGCGGGCCATAGAGCCCCAGCGTCAGCTCGCGGCCGTTGTTGTCCGACAGGAATGCCCGCAGACGGCCCTGCAGCACGATGTAGAGCGAGTCACCCGTCTCGCCCTCCTGGATCAGCAGCGTTCCTCGTCGGTAACGTCGCTGTACCCCCAGCGCTGCCAGCGCTTCAATGTGTTGGTTGGGATGTGCAAAGGCAGCGGGAAGAGTGACCGGCATTCATGCTCACGGGTGGATGGACTCCGAGGCATTGTGGGGCATGGGCATCACGATGCGCAAGGCGGGCACCACCGGGGGCAGGCTGTTGATGCGCTGCAGCAGTCGGCGGATGCTGTGCGAACCCGCCTTCTCCCGCAGGGTCTTGATCTGGCTGCGGATGGTGGACGGCGCCACCCCGTGCTCGGACGCGATCTCGGGGATCTCCAGGCCACGGCACAAACCCATGAGCACCGCTTCCTCGCTGGGACTCAGGCCGATGGTGCGGGCAAACATCCGCACCGCGAGGTTGTCGCAGGTGCTCTGGCGCGAGAGCATCACCAGGACGGTCGGCGCGTCGGCCTCCAGCGGATGGCTCAGGGGCGTGAAGGTCATGGCCAGCTCACGCTCACCTTTGGTCAGCAGCGCCAGGCGACGCTGGCCACGAAACGCCGCCTCCATCGCCAGTTGCATCTGCGCGGTGAATTCGGCGCTGCTGCCCAGCAGCGTGTTGCCATACGACACGAGCATGCGCCCGCTGGCGAGTTCGTGCCGCGCCAGGTGGTTGGCGTGCAGGATCGTGCCCTGCGCATCGATGATCAGCATGCCGTAGTCGACCTCATCGAGCACGCGCAACAAATGGGCCCGCCCCGTGGTGGGGTGGCCCGGCACGCCGCTCAGTTCAGGAACATCGGACGCTCTGCTTGCACCGCTTGCTTGCCACATGACCACTCTCCTTGGATGGGAAGACCCAGTCTAGGCAGCGGTGGTGCAGAGCGGCTGTGTGGCAATGCGGTGGCGTTTTGTGCGGTATTCACCAAACCGCTGCACGGAGGCGGTGCGGTTCAACCCCGCGGCGGCTCCACGGCCTGCGCGCGTGCCCGGATCGCCGCGAGCGTGCCCCGTGTCGTGATCACATCCACATCGAGCATCACCTCGATCAGTGCTCCACCGGGCGCGGCCAGCGCGCGCTGCAGCGCAGGCTCGAACTCCGCCGTGTGGGTGATGCGTTCGGCCACGTAGCCATAAGCCCGCGCCAGCGCGCAGAAGTCGGGGTTGGCCAGGGCAGAGCCGCTCACATGGGCCGGGTACTCACGCTCCTGGTGCATGCGGATGGTGCCGAAGCTGCCGTTGTTGAGCAGCAGCACGATGCTTTTGGCGCCGTGCTGTGCGGCGGTGGCCAGCTCCTGCCCGTTCATGAGGAAATCGCCGTCGCCCGCGATGGTGAACGCGGTGCGCCCGGTGAGGATGGCCGCGCCGATGCCGGCCGGCACGCCGTAGCCCATGGCACCGTTGGTGGGCGCGAGTTGTGTCTTGTGGCCTTTGACCAGACCGTGGTAGCGGTGGAACCGGTGCAGCCAGCTCGCAAAATTGCCCGCGCCGTTGGTGAGCACGGCATCGGTCGGCAGGTGCTTCTGCAAGGTGTGGATGAGGGCCGGCATGTCGATGGTGCCGGGCAGCGTGATGCCGCCGTTGGCAGGGTCGATGTTGGCCAGATAGTTGGCGTGGCAGGCCTGCGTCCACTCCACCCAGGGCAGCGTGGGCGGTGCTGTGAGCACCTCCAGGCTGCGCGCCGCCGCGTTCATGGTGGCGTTGATCGCCAGCGTGGGCTGGTATACCCGGCCCAGCTCCTCGGCGCTGGCGTGGATGTGCACCAGCTTCTGCTTGGGCACCGGCGCCTCGATCAGCGTGTAGCCGCCGGTGGTGGACTCGCCCAGGCGCGCTCCGATGGCGATCAACAGGTCGCTCTCGCGCACCCGCGCGGCCAGCGCCGGGTTGATGCCCAGCCCCACGTCACCGGCGTACAGCGCGTGGTGGTTGTCAAAGGTGTCCTGAAAGCGGAAGGCGTTGGTCACCGGCAGTTGCCAGTTCTCGGCAAAGCGCTGCAGCGCGGCGGCGGACTGCGGCGTCCAGCCGCCACCGCCGGCAATCACCAGCGGTCTCTCGCTGGCCAGCAGCAGCGTGCGCAGTTCGCGCAGCGCGCCCGGGTCGCTCCAGGCCTGGACCGGCTCCACACGCGGCAAGGGCGCAGCGTCCACGGTTTGCGTGAGCATGTCTTCGGGCAGCACCAGCACCACCGGGCCGGGTCGGCCGTTCATGGCGGTGGCGAAGGCGCGCGCCACGTACTCGGGAATGCGGCGCGCGTCGTCGATGCGCTCCACGCGTTTGGCCATGCCCTTGGTGGACGGGCCGAAGAACGACAAGTAGTCGACCTCTTGAAACGCCTCGCGGTCGCGCGCGTCGCTGGCCACGTCGCCGATGAACAGCACCATGGGCGTGGAGTCTTGAAACGCGGTGTGCAGGCCGATGGAGGCGTTGGTCGCGCCAGGCCCTCGCGTGACGAAACAGATGCCTGGTCGTCCGGTGAGCTTGCCCTGCGCCTCGGCCATGAAGGCCGCGCCACCCTCCTGGCGGTTGGTGATGAAACGGATGCGGTCGGCGCGCGCGTGAAAGCCGTCGAGCACCGCGAGATAGCTCTCGCCCGGCACACCGAAGGCGTGGGTCACGCCCTGGTGGATCAGGCAGTCAACGAGCAAATGGCCAGCGATTTGTGAAGTCATGTCGGCATTGTGCCGCGCCCGTCAACGTGCAGTGGCCGTGCGCTGACCCACACCCACCGCAGCAAACACCGACACCAGCAGCACCAGCGCAGCGCCGGCCAGCGTGAGCCCGTACCAGCCGCGGTCCATCGTCAGGCCAAAGATCAGGGGCGACAGGGCGAAGCCCACGTCGAGCCCCGAATACACCGTGCCATACACGCGGCCGGTGGCACCCTTGGGGGTGGCCTTCTTGATCATCATGTCGCGGCTCGGCCCACCCACACCCACGGCAAAGCCGGTGGCCGCCAGCGCCACCATGGTGCCCGCAGCGCCGAGCCAGCCGGTGGCACACACCAGCAGCAGCAGCGCGCCGCTGGTCATGGCCAAGGCCACCACGCGGTCGCTGGACCAGCGGTGGCTCTGGCTGTAAGCCGCCACAAAACCGCCGACCAGCATGCCCAGCGCCGAGCACAGCATGTAGGCACTGATGGTGAGTGTGGCCATCTCCACGCTCACACCGTGCACCACGTTGAGGATGGATGGAGCAAACGTCTGCACCACCGCCAGCGTCATGGTGGAGAGCAGAAAGAACGCGAAACACCACCACACCACCGGCAGTTTGAGAAAGGCCAGATCGCCGCCGCGGGGTGCATCGGCGTGACGCACCACCACCTCGGTCAGCAGCTTGTCGCGCTGCCAGAACAGCACGGCCAGCACCACCACATAGAGCAACGCCGCACCGAGGTAAGCGGTGCGCCAGTCGGCCAAGGCGGTGACGCCGATCAAAAACGCCGGCGCCAGCGCCCAGCCCAGGTTGCCGGTGAGCCCGTGGGCGCTGAAGGCATGGCCCAGCCGGGGTGCAGACACCCGCTGGTTGAGGATGGTGAAGTCGGCCGGGTGAAACGGCGCGTTGCCCAGGCCCGCGAGCATGGCCACCACCACCAGGCCACCGTAGCCCGTGGTCTGCGAGGCGGCCAGTGCGGCCAGCAAAAAGCAGCCGATGGCTGCGAACAGCACCGGGCGTGCGCCGATGCGGTCCACCACAAAGCCCGCGAGCGCCTGGCCCATGCCGGAGATCACGAAAAACAGGCTCATGAGCAGGCCGACGTCGGAGTAGCTCAGCCCGAAGTCGCGGATGAACACGGGAAACAGCGGCGCGAGCAGCAGGTGCGAAAAGTGCGAGGTGGCATGGGCCAGCCCCACCAGGCCGATCACGGTGGCGTCTTGTTTGAGGGGAACGGGGTTGGCGGGCGCAGCAGCGCCCAGGATGGCTGTGTTCATGAAAGGATCGTACGGCGCTTGCCGCGCGCACAATGGCGACGGAAAGACAAATATCGTCGAAATCCAGCCAACCTTCAGCCATGCCGCCTGCACACCGCCGCCCTGCCCCGCGCGCCCTGCCCCTGGGCGACACCGATCCGTTTCGCCCCACTCCCGAGCATCCGGTGCGCTGCCGTGCGCGAGAGCTGGACAGCGACAACCAGTTCGAACCGCACCACCACGCCTGGGGCCAGTTGGCCTACTGCGCACGCGGCCTGCTGCAGGTGACCGTGGTCCACCCGGAGGATGCGGGCGGCGAGCACTCACCGCTGGAGACCACCACCATCGTGCCGCCTTCGCGTGCGGTGTGGATACCGCCGCTGGCGCGCCACGCGGTGACCATCGTCGAATCAGCTCAATTGCTCACGCTCTACATCGACGCTGGAGCCGTGCCGTTGCACTGGAGCCGCTCGCGGGTGCTGGTGGTCTCACCCCTGTTGCGCGAACTGGTGCATGCCCTGAACCGGCCCCAGCGGCCGCAGCACAAGGCCGGGCGGGCGCTGCTCACGCTGCTGCTGGATGAGATGGAGCACGCCGACACCCAGCCACTGGGCGTGCCCATGCCCAACGCCACCGGCAGCGACCGGCGGCTGCGCAATCTGTGCGAAGCGGTGATGCAGGCACCCGCCCAGCACACCACGCTCTCCGCCTGGGCCACGCACGTGGGCGCCAGCGAACGCACGCTGGCGCGCCTGTTTCGCGACGAGCTGGGCACGAGCTTTCAACGCTGGCGCCAGCAGGTGGTGCTGGCGCACGCCCTGCCCATGCTGGCACGCGGTGTGCCGGTGGGGCGGGTGGCCGAGGCCAGTGGTTATGCGAGCGAGAGCGCCTTCTCGGCCATGTTCAAGTCGGCCATGGGCTTGCCGCCCACCCACCTGCGCGAGCAGGCAAGAGCAAATCCTCAGGCCGCCACGGCCTCTTCGGTTCGGGCCTGATCGGCCGCGATGGCCTCGATGGCCTTGCGCACCACGCTCTGACCGTCCACCGGGCGCAGCAGCCGGTTGGCAATCAGGCGCTCGCAGCTGCGCTTGGTCATGGAATGGGGCCGGCCGCCTCGGCTCACAAACATGAACAGCGTGCCGCGGTTGCTCGCCCAGATCAGCTGGGCGCGCAGCCATTCGCGGTGCGAGTACAGGTCGACCCAATCGCCTTCGCGCAAGCCCGCGAGCAGCGAGATGGCATCAAACGGGATGTCTTCCTCGCTCTGCGCATCCGACCCGGTGGCGGGCTGATCGGGTGCGGCTTCGCTCGCCGGGTGGTTGTCGGTGAGTTCGGAGAAGTCGGTGGGCAGGGTGTCTTCAAAGCCCGCCGCTTCCAGCTCATCGCGCCCGAGCCAGGGTTGGGCGGCCTTGCGGGGCTTGCGCTGCTCCGGCGTGGCGGGCAGGGTCTCGTCGAGTTCCATCGACATGGAGGAGGTTTCCAGCGGGACCGGGTTCGAGGCGCTCGCATCGGCCCGCGCGCGCGCGCGCCGCAGGCCCAGCACCGGCTGGTGCAGGCGCATGAGCGCGTCGAAGAACGGCTTGGTTTCCTCGCGCGTCTTGCCCAGGGACTCCAGGCCGGCGTGCAGCGTGCCCAGCATGCCCGGCACCATCTCCAGCAGTTGGGCCGGCAGGCGCAGCGTGACCTCTTTCTTCGTGCTCCACAGCAGGTTGGAGACCACCTTGCGGTAGCCGCCCGGGTCGATCTGGTCCCGGGGCGCGTTGAGCTGGGCCGAGGCGATCACCAGCGACCACGGGCCGTACAGAAAGTCGAGGATGAAACCAGGTGCGTGGTCCACGTCGGGACGCTGGCTCAGGTCCCAGGCGACCTGGTCGGCCAGGGTCTGGCGCGCTTCGGCGTGGCGGATGGCCTGCAGGTTGTTGTCCTGCGCGGCCACGTCGTGCCGGTCCTGGCTTTCCCACTCCTGCAGCAGTTCGTCGAGCGCAATCGAAAAGGCTTGCGGATCGTCGGTTTCGAGTTCGTTGAGGGCGTTGAACGCCTGCTGCACCGGCTGGAAGAACTCGGCGAACTCGCTGGCGAACTCGTCGTTGTATTTGAAGCTGCGCTGCGCCACGCACTCCACCAGACGGCGCGCCGGGTGGGCGTCTTCGCTGAAGAAGCGCGGGTTGGCCATGGCCAGACGCAAGAGCGAGGGCTCCAGCGCCACCACGGCTTCGCGCACCGGCGCCAGCAGCAGCGGGTCTTGCGCGACCTGGTTGACCAGCTTGCGCACCACGTCCAGGCCCATGGCCTGCGCCACGCGTTCGGCCTTTTGCTTGAGCTGCATGAGCACGCGGGCGCGCTCGTGGGCAGCGGCAAAGTCGCCCCAGGTTTTCTGGCTGAGCTGGGTGCCGATGTCCACCGAACGCGCCGGGCGGTCCACCACCGGCAGCGCCTTGTACTGCTCGCTGCGCCGCACCACCATCGACTCGTCGAGCGTGGGGATGGCGGCAAAGGCCTCGATGGCCGCGAGCTCTTCACTCACCTGCTCGTAGTACTCGGGCGCCAGCGTCTGCTCAAAGCGCTGGCCGCCCTTCTCCAGGAAGTTGTGCAGGTGCTGGTTGTCCACCGCCGTCTGCAGGCGGGCGAGCTGCGGCATGTCGGGCACGAAGTCGCCAAAGTGGGCTTCGCCCGTGCTGTCGCCGCGGTGTTCCAGCGGCGCCTGGCCCGAGGGATTCCAATCGGTGGCCGCCGGGCCGGCGCCGCGCCCGGCCCGGGCAGCACTGGCGGCCGAGCGCGCGGCCGCGCCTGGGGCTTCAGCCAGCAGGCGCACGCGGTAGCCGGCCTCCTGCACATTGGCCCGCTGCAGCACCAGGGTGAGCCGGACGTACAGCCCTTTGAGTTCGTGACCCAGCGCCTTGCCGCAGTGGCGCAACCACAGCGCGCGCAACTGCGAGTCGGGCTCATCCAGCGACATCATCTCGCGCAGCGCCCGCACAAAAATGGCCGGGCGCAACGGGTTCATGTCGGCCTGCACCGTGGCCAGGCCCTGCAGCGAACTCATGAGCGCGTCCAGCACCTTGAGCTCCTGCTCCAGCGGTGGCAGCAGGCTTTGCAGCAGGCGGGCCGATTCAATCGATTCGGTGACCGTGTCGTCCTCCACCAGCGAGAGGTAGGCGGACTCGGTCAGCAAGGCGGTGCGCGATGAAGCGGGTGCGTCGGTGGGCACGGCAAACGCTTCGCGCAGGCGCTGCGGGTAGTCGGACACCCAACCCTCTTTTTCCTGGCGGATGCGCCACCAGGCGTTGGCAAGGCGGTCGCGCTGGGCCAGCTCAAGGCACTGTTTCTCGGCTTCCTGCAAGCCGACCACCGCCGCATCAAGACAGCGCCCGAGCATCGCGGGGGCGTCTTCAAGTGCCTCGGCAAGGCACTGCTGCAGCAATCTGGGGGGCACCGTCATCGGCTGAACGCGGCTGTGGGCCGCCGGGTCAAGATGTGAAACAAGTCACGGTTATACCCGTGCATACCACCGGGGGCATGACACCCCAGAGATAAGGCGGATATCGGTCACCGAACGGTCAACCCGGCCGCCAAGAGGCGGGCTGACGTCAAAACGCTGTCACAACTGGCATGCAACATGCGTAGGTGCTGTCAACGCATCGGCCTCAGGGAACCAACAATGATCCAGACCACCACCCGGCGTTACGCCAAGACCAACATGGCGTGGGAAGCCCTCTCGCGCCCCGACGCGGTGGGCCGTCAAGCCCACACGCTGCTGCTCATGGCCAACGGGCGGCGCAGCGAGCAGGAGTTGTCCCTGCTGCTGGGCTCGGACGTGTCCGAGCTGGCCTACGGGTTGATGGAGAAGGGTTTTCTGCAAAACACGGCAGCGCTCACGCAACCCGACGCCGACGACGACGCACTGGCCGGCGCCTGAGCCGCCTTCACCGAAAGATCACAGCCAGCGCTTGAGCAGGCCCATGATCTGATCGAAGCGCGCTCCGTAAGGCGGGTAGAACACATGCCCCATCGAGAAGCGCGACTGCACCAAAACGGGTTTTTGCTGGGTGAAGCGCAGGAAGCCGGTTTCACCGTGGTAAGCGCCCCAGCCGCTCTCCCCCACACCACCAAAAGGCAAACCTTCGTGGGCCACATGCATCAGCGTGTCGTTGACGCTCACGCCGCCACTCACCGTGTTGGCCATCACCCGCTCGCGCGCGGCGGTGTCGTTGCCGACCCAGTACAGCGCCAGCGG
>NZ_JBLYYB010000021.1:0-41182 GCF_048549895.1 Hydrogenophaga sp. | reverse complement strand
ATCCTTGTATTCCTTGGCCATGATTGCTTCTTGATTACCGGTTGGGTTGGGTTGCGTTGGGAGCGATGTCGGTGACGGTGGTCACGCCGCGCAAGCGCAGGGCGTAACCGTTGGGGTAGCGCAGATCCACCGACTGCAGCGCGCCCGCATAGCGTTCGGTGAGCTGGGACAGGGTGGCGCTGAAGCGGCGGGTGCGCGCGAGCAGTTCGTCGGGTGTGCCACGGCCCAGTTCGACCTGCGCGCCGTTGTCCAGCCGGGCGCGCCAGCCGCCACGCTCGGTGAGCTCCAGGCGCTCCAGGCCGAGTTCAAGCGGCGCCAGTTCGGCCTGCAGCGTCTGGTACACCGACCACACCTGGGCCGATTGCTGGAGTGGTCCGGCGAGTTCGGGCAGGTTGTCGCTGTCGTCGGGGCTGGCTTCAAACACTTCACCGAGTTCGTTCACCAGCCGGCCCGAGCCGGACTCGCCCCACCAGGCCACGGCCTGGTGCTCCTGCAGCGTCACGCGCAGGCGGTTGGGAAACTCGCGCTGCACCACGGCCTGGCGCACCCAGGGCACGGCCTCGAACAATTCGCGCACCTGCTGCAGGTCGATCGTGAGGAAGCTGCTCGAGAGGCGCGTCTTCATCTGCGTGGCCAGCTGCGCGCGAAAGCTCACGGCGTTCTGGTGCACCACATCGCCCTGCACCGTGATGGCCTGGACCGTCCACACCGGGTGGCGCACCAGCCAGGTACCCAAGGCGCCCAGGCACAGCACGGCAAACAGCACGATCAGCGCTTGCGTGAGCGCGGTCATGAGCTTGACGTCCAGGGGCATGGGGGGGGTGGCCATGTGGTGTGCTGCGATCAGGCCGGGTTGTCCAGCGCGGCGGTGGCGAGCACCGACACGCACAGGTCTTCGTACGACAGGCCGGTGGCGCGGGCCGACATGGGCACCAGCGAATGACCAGTCATGCCGGGCGAGGTGTTGATCTCCAGCAGGTACGGCTTGCGCGTGGCGGCGTCGATCATCACGTCGGCGCGCGCCCAGCCGCGGCAGTCCAGCGTGCGAAAGGCCTGCAGCACCAGCGACTGGATCACCGCCTCTTCACCCTCAGGCAGACCACAGGGCACGAGGTATTTGGTGTCGTCGGTGAAGTACTTGTTCTGGTAGTCGTAGTTGCCGTCGGGCGCGACGATGCGGATCACCGGCAGGGCTTTCGCGGTGTCTCCCGTGCCGAGCACCGGGCAGGTCACTTCGTCGCCGGCAATGAACTGCTCGCACATCACCAGCGGGTCCTGTTTGACAGCGATTTCGTAGGCGGCGGCGCACTGTGCTTCGCTCGTGACTTTGGTGAGGCCGATGGTCGAGCCCTCGCGCACGGGCTTCACGATCATGGGTGAGCCCAAGGCGCGGTACGCGGCCACGGTTTGTTCTGCGCTGTGCACCTGGCGCCAGGCCGGCGTGGCCAAGCCTTCGGCGAGCCAGATGCGTTTGGTCATGAGCTTGTCCATGGCCACGCTGGATGCCATCACACCGGGGCCGGTGTAGGGGATGCCCAGCAATTCGAGGGCGCCCTGCACCGTGCCGTCTTCACCGAAGCGGCCGTGCAGCGCGATGAAACAACGGTCGAAGCCTTCGCGCTTCAACTCGTCCAGGCTGCGCTCGGTCGGGTCGAAGGCGTGGGCGTCCACGCCCTTCGATTTGAGCGCAGCCAGCACGCCAGTGCCCGACATCAACGAGACCTCGCGTTCGGCCGAACGACCGCCCATCAAAACGGCCACCTTGCCCAGTGCCTTCGGATCGATCACTGCGTTGTCCTTTGTCTTCACGATGTGCTTTCCTGCGCCAGTTCCATCACGCGGCCAGCCACGGCACCCACGGTGCCTGCGCCCATGCACAGGACCACGTCGCCGTCCTGCGCGTTGTCCAGCACGGCCTGGGGCATGGCGTTGATGTCATCCACAAACACCGGCTCCAGCTTGCCGGCCACGCGCAGCGCACGCGCCAGCGAACGGCCGTCGGCCGCCACGATGGGGCTCTCGCCGGCGGCGTAGACCTCGGCCAGCAGCACCGCGTCGGCGTGGTTGATCACCTTCACGAAATCCTCAAAACAATCGCGCGTGCGGGTGTAGCGGTGCGGCTGGAAAGCCAGCACCAGGCGGCGGCCCGGGTAAGCACCGCGCGCCGCGGCCAGCGTGGCCGCCATCTCCACCGGGTGGTGGCCGTAGTCGTCGACCACGGTGCAGTGGCCACCGTGGGGCAGCGCGGCTTCGCCGTAGCGCTGGAAGCGCCGGCCCACACCCTTGAAGTCGGCCAGCGCCTGCACCACCGCCGCGTCGTCCACACCCAGCTCCACCGCGATGCCGATGGCGGCCAGTGCGTTGAGCACGTTGTGGTCGCCCGGCAGGTTGAGCACCACGTCGAGGTCGGGCAGCTCCACGCCGTTGCGGCGCTGCACGGTGAAGTGCATCTGCGTGCCGACCGCGCGCACGTTGATGGCACGCACCTGCGCGTCTTCAGAAAAGCCGTAGCTGGTGATGGGCCGCGCGATCAGCGGCAGGATTTCGCGGATCGCCGCGTCGTCCACGCAGACCACGGCCGCGCCGTAGAACGGCATGCGGTGCAAAAACTCCACGAACGCGGCCTTGAGCTTGCCGAAGTCGTGGCCGTAGGTGTCCATGTGGTCGGCGTCGATGTTGGTCACCACCGACAGCACGGGCAGCAGGTTCAGGAACGAAGCGTCGGACTCGTCAGCCTCGACCACGATGTACTCGCCCGAGCCCAGCGCCGCATTGACACCAGCGCTGTTGAGGCGGCCCCCGATCACGTAGGTCGGGTCGAGCTCGGCGGCCGCCAGCACACTGGCGACCAGGCTGGTGGTGGTGGTCTTGCCGTGCGTGCCAGCAATCGCCACGCCCTTTTTCATGCGCATCAGCTCGGCCAGCATCACCGCGCGCGGCACCACCGGCACCAGCTTGGCGTGGGCGGCCACCACCTCGGGGTTGTCTTCCTTCACCGCGGTGGAGGTGACGATGGCGTCTGCGCCTTCGATGTGCGCGGCGTCGTGGCCGATGAAGACCTCGGCACCCAATGCGACCAGCCGGCGCGTGACCGTGCTCTCGCCCAGGTCGCTGCCGGAAATGCGGTAACCCTGGTTGAGCAGCACCTCGGCGATGCCGTTCATGCCGGCGCCGCCAATGCCAACGAAATGAATATGGCGAATGGCATGTTTCATGACATGAGCCCTTCGCCACATTTCATGGCATTGGCGGGAACCGCCCTGCACAGACCAGGCTTGGGCTGTGCTTCCGAATACTCGACAAAGTGGATGTGGCGAATGGCGTGTTTCATGGGGTCTGGACTTTCGCGAGTTGCTCGCAGGCGGACACCACGGCCGCCACGGCTTCTGTTTTTTGCATCTGTTTGGCCTTCCCGGCCATGGCCACCAGCTGGTCGCGCTGCAGGCTTTGCAAACGGTGCGCGAGCTGCTGGGGACTGAGTTCTTTTTGCGGCACCAGCCAGGCCGCGCCCGCGTCCACCAGGAAACGGGCGTTGGTGGTCTGGTGGTCGTCCACGGCGGATGGGAAGGGCACGAAGAGTGCGGCCGCACCCACGGCGGCGATCTCGGTCACGGTGCTGGCGCCGCTGCGGCAGACGATGAGGTCGGCATCGGCAAAGGCCTGGGCGGTGTCGTCGATGAAGGGCGTGAGTTCGGCGTGCACGCCGGCGGCGATGTAGTTGGCGCGAAGGGCGTCGATCTGTTTTTCACCGCTCTGGTGGACCACCGTCGGGCGTTGTGGCTCGGGGATCAGGGCGAGTGCCTGCGGCACCACGTCGTTGAGCGCCTTCGCACCCAGGCTGCCACCCACCACCAGCAGGCGCAGCGGGCCGCTGCGGCCGGCGAAACGCTCGGCCGGTGCGGGCTGGTGCAGGAACGGCGCACGAAGCGGGTTGCCCACCCACTGCGCCTTCTTGAACACGTTGGGGAACGCGGTGAACACCCGGTCGGCCACGCCGGCCAGCACCTTGTTGGCCATACCGGCCACCGAGTTCTGTTCGTGCAACACCAGCGGTTTGCCGGCGAGCACACCCATCATCCCGCCGGGGAAACTGATGTAGCCGCCCAGGCCCACGACCACGTCGGGCTTCACACGGCGCACCACCTGCAGGGCTTGCCAGAAGGCGCGCAGCAGGCGCAGCGGCAGCAGCGCCAGTGTGACCACGCCCTTGCCGCGCACGCCACCGAAGTCGATGGTTTCCAGCGCAAAGCCGCGCGGGGGCACGAGCCGGCTTTCCATGCTGGCGGGTGCGCCCAGCCAGTGCACACGCCAGCCGCGTTCGCGCAGAGCCTCAGCCACAGCCAGGCCGGGGAAGATGTGTCCGCCGGTACCGCCGGCCATGATCAACGCGCAGGGAGCCGTCATGAGCGACCTCCCTTCATCATCTGGCGGTTTTCGTAGTCCACGCGCAGAACAATCGCGATGGCCACCAGATTCAGCAAGATCGCAGAGCCGCCATAACTCATCAACGGCAAGGTGAGACCCTTGGTGGGCAGAGCGCCGAGGTTCACCCCGATGTTGATGAAGGCCTGAAAGCCCATCCACAGGCCCACGCCCTGCGCCACCAGACCGGCAAACACCTGGTCCAGCGCAATGGCCTGGCGGCCGATGTGCATGATGCGGCGCGTGAGCCAGAGGAACAGGCCGATGAGCACCAGCACGCCAAGCAGGCCGAACTCCTCGCCGATCACGGCGAGCAGAAAGTCGGTGTGGGCTTCGGGCAGCCAGTGCAGTTTTTCCACGCTGCCACCCAGGCCAACGCCGAAGATCTCGCCACGACCGAACGCGATCAGCGAGTGCGAAAGCTGGTAACCCTTGCCCAGCGCGTGCTCCACGCTCCAGGGATCGAGGTAGGCAAAGATGCGTTCGCGGCGCCAGTCGCTGGCCATGATCATCAGCGCGAAGGCCGACACCACCACCGCCGCGATCAGGAAGAACATGCGCGCGTTCACGCCGCCCAGGAACAGGATGCCCATGGCGATCACCACGATCACCATGAAGGCGCCCATGTCGGGCTCGGCCAGCAGCAGCATGCCCACCACCGCCACCGCCACCGCCATCGGCGTCACCGCCTGGAAGAAGCGCTGCTTCACGTCCATCTTGCGCACCATGTAGTCGGCCGCGTAGAGCAACACGGCCAGCTTGGCGAGCTCGGACGGCTGGAAATTCATGATGCCCAGCGAGATCCAGCGGCGCGCACCGTTCACACCCTTGCCGATGAAGGGGAACAGCACCAGCACGAGCAGCACCAGGGCCACGGCGAACATCCAGGGCGCCATCTTTTCCCAGCTGCGCACGGGGAACTGGAACGCCACCACGGCCGCGACCAGGCCGATGGAGATCGAGATGGCATGGCGCATCACGAAGTGGGTGTGGGCGTAGTTGGCAAAGCGCGGGTTGTCGGGCAGTGCGATCGACGCCGAATACACCATCACCAGGCCCCAGGCGAGCAAGGCCACCACCACCCACAGCAGCGGCTGGTCAAAACCGAGTTCGCGCACGGCCACGTTGCGCGTGCCGGCGTAGGTGCGGTTGGACAGTCGCACCGGCAGGCCGTCGCGCGACGAGCCGCCGGCCAGCGCACCAGCCAGGTCGCGGCCCAACAGGCGCGGGTTGAGCGCGGCCAGGCCTTCGCGCAGGCGCTGCGACCAGCTCAGGGTGGGCACGGCTTTTTTCTTCACAGGCCGCTCTCCAGGCTCATGCCGCGCTCGGTGGCGAGGTCGGACACGGCGCTCACGAACACACGGGCACGGTGCTCGTAGTTGTCAAACATGTCCAGGCTGGCGCAGGCGGGTGACATCAGCACCGCGTCGCCCGAGCGGGCCTGTTGCGCGGCCAGCGCCACCGCCTCGGGCAGCGTGGCGGCGTCTAGCTGGGGAATGTGTGCGTCGGCCAAGGCTTCGCCGACCGCTTCGCGGATGCGCCCGGCATCGCGACCGATGTAGACCACAGCGCGCGCAAAACGCGCCAGCGGTGCGGCCAGCGGTGCAAAGTCCTGCCCCTTGCCGTCGCCACCCAGAATCACCACCAGCCGGCGCTCGGCGCCCAGGCCGTTGACTGCTGCCAGCGTGGCACCCACGTTGGTGCCCTTGCTGTCATCGAAGTACTCGACCTCGTCGATGATGGCCACCGGCTCCACGCGGTGCGGCTCACCGCGGTACTCGCGCAGGCCGTGCAGCATGGGGCCCAGGGCGGCGCCGGTGGAGCTGGCCAGCGCCAGCGCGGCCAGCGCGTTGGCGGCGTTGTGGCGGCCGCGGATGCGCAGTGCGTCCACGGGCATGAGCCTTTGAAAGTAAATTTCTTCCTGAATCATGGGTGCCCCCACGCTTGTCGCTGCGCGTACTGCGCTGCCCCCCGAGGGGGCTGCCGCGCCTTGGGGCGGCCCGGCGGCGCGGCGGCCTGTCGAGCGTGTCTCGTCCAGCGCCAACGCACGCACCAGCCAGGCCATGCCGTTGAGCGTTTCGATGCCCCAGTCGCCCGCGCGTGTGGGCGTGTCCAGACCAAAGCTGGCCCAGGGCCGCGCGCTCTGCTGGCGGTTGCGGTTGCCCACCTTCACGGTCACCAGGCCGGGCTGCAGCGCCATCACCTGCGGGTCGTCGCGGTTGAGCAGCATCAGCGCCTGCGTGCCGAACACAGCAGCCTTGGCCTGCGTGTAGGCGGCCATGCTGCCGTGCCAGTCGAGGTGGTCTTCGGTGATGTTGAGCACGCTGGCCGCGGTGGGCACGCGGTCCCAGTCGCTGCCGGCGGCGCCGTCGAGCTGGAAGCTGGAGAGCTCCAGCACCCACACCCGGGGCAGGTGCAACGGCTGGGGCGGTTGGATGGGAGGCGGCACGAGCATGACCGTGCTGTCTTCATCGGCGTCGACAGCGGGCACGGGTGCTTCTTCGTCAGCGGGATCGATCTCGTCGATCGTCTCGGCTTCTTCGTTCACCGGCGGAGCCACCACCACCGGCACTTCGACCAGGGCCTCGGCAGCCGCGCGTTCGTCGTCGGCCCGCTGCGCCACGGCCTCGGCATCGAGCGCGGCGGACAACACGTCCAGCAGGGCCGGTCCGATGTTGCCGGCCATGGCCACGGGCACACCCGCACGCTGCAGCAGCAAGGTGGTGAGCGACGTGACGGTGGTCTTGCCGTTGGTGCCGGTGATGGCCAGCACCTGGGGGCGGTACGGCAGGCGCTCGCGCTCGGCCAGTGCCTTCAAGGCGCGGGCGAAGAGACCCAGCTCACCGAGCACGGCCACGTTGTGCGCCTGCGCCCAGCCAAGCACGGTCTGCAGCGAGGCGGGTGCCAGGCCCGGGCTGCGCGCGATCAGCGTCCAGGCGCCGCGCGCCATCAATGCCTCGTCGAAGGCACCGCTGACGAAAGTTGCTTGCGGGCACTCGGTGCGCAAGGCCGCGAGTTGTGGCGGCTGCTCGCGCGTGTCGGCCACGGTCACGTTCGCACCCTGGCGCGCGCACCAGCGCGCCATGGCCAGGCCAGAGGCGCCCAGGCCGAGGATGAGGACGTGCTGGTCGTGCATGTTCAACGCAACTTGAGGGTGGACAGGCCCACCAGGCACAACAGCATGGTGATGATCCAGAAGCGCACGACGACCTGCGTTTCCTTCCAGCCCTTTTTCTCGAAGTGGTGGTGCAGCGGCGCCATCTGGAACAGGCGGCGACCGGTGCCATAACGGCGCTTGGTGTACTTGAACCAGGTCACCTGCAACATGACCGACAGCGCTTCGACCACGAAGATGCCGCCCATGATGGCGAGCACGATCTCTTGCCGGACGATCACGGCGATGGTGCCCAGCGCACCGCCGAGCGCGAGCGCGCCGACGTCACCCATGAACACCTGCGCCGGGTGGGTGTTGAACCACAGAAAGGCCAGGCCCGCACCGGCCATGGCCGCGCAGAAGATCAACAACTCACCCGCACCCGGGATGTGCGGCAGGAGCAGGTATTTCGCAAACACCACGTTGCCGGTGACGTAGGCGAACACACCCAGGGCCGAGCCCACCATCACCACCGGCATGATGGCCAGACCGTCCAGACCGTCGGTGAGGTTGACGGCGTTGCTCGATCCGACGATGACGAGATACGTCATGACCACGAAGCCGAACACGCCCAGCGGGTAGCTGATCTCCTTGAAGAAAGGCACGAGCAGGCCGGCTTGCGGCGGCAAGTCCAACGTGAAGCCCGACGACACCCAGGCAAAGAACAGCTGCAGCACCCGCAGGTTGCTGGTCTCGGACACGCTGAACACCAGGTAGAACGCAGCGACCAGACCGATGAGCGATTGCCAGAGGTACTTCTCGCGCGAGCGCATGCCCTCGGGGTCCTTGTGCACGACCTTGCGCCAGTCGTCCACCCAGCCGATGGCGCCAAAGCCCAAGGTGACCAGCAGCACGATCCACACGAAGCGGTTGGACAGGTCGAACCAGAGGATGGTGGAGACCGCGATGGAAAACAGGATCAGCACACCGCCCATGGTGGGCGTGCCGCCCTTGCTGATGTGGGTCTGCATCGCGTATTCGCGGATCGGCTGGCCGATCTTCAGCGCGGCCAGGCGGCGGATGAAATACGGACCGGCGGCCAGGCCCATGAGCAGCGCGGTGAGCGCGGCCATGACGGCGCGAAACGTCAGGTACTGGAACACCCGCAGGAAACCGAAATCGGGCGACAGGCCTTGCAGCCAGAGGGCCAGGCTAGGCAGCATGGGCGTTGTCCTTCTTGTTGTTGTCTTGTGCGGGGTCCAGCGCCAGCAGGGCGTGCACCACACGTTCGGTGCGCATGAAGCGCGAGCCCTTGACCAGCACGCTCTGGAACACCGGGCGGTCGTCGCTCACGGCGGCGCACACCGCGCCGGCCATGGCGGGCACCTCGTTCCAGTGCGTCACGGCCGGCCACACCGGTGCGGCCTGGCGCATCCAGTCGCCGGCCACGTGCACGGCTTCAATGCCGCGATCGCGCGCGTGGCGCAGCACCTCTTCGTGGAACGCGAGACCTTGCTCGCCCACCTCGCCCATGTCGCCCAGCACCAGCAGGCGCGGCGCGGGCAGCTCGGCCAGCACGTCGATGGCGGCGCGCACCGAGTCGGGGTTGGCGTTGTAGGTGTCGTCGATCAGGGTGATGGTGCGTCCGTGCAGGCGCAAGGCCAGCGCGCGCGAGCGGCCACCGACTGGCTCGAACGCATCGAGTCCGCGCACCACGGCGTCGAGCTTCACACCCGCGGCGAGCGCGCAGGCCGTGGCCGCGAGCGCATTGCGCACGTTGTGCCGGCCGGCGATCTGCAGGTGCACCGTGCCTTTGCCGGCCGGTGAGGTGAAGCACAGCGTCCAGGCGCCACCCTGCCAGTCGGCCTTGACGGCCGCCACGTCGGCAGACGGGTCGGTGTCGCTGAAGGTCATGACGCGGCGGCCGGCGGCCAGCCCACGCCACAGCGGCGTGTACGCATCGTCGGACGGGAACACGGCCACACCGTCGTCTGCGAGCGCCTGGATGACCCGGCCGTTTTCCAGCGCCACGGCTTCCACCGTGGCCATGAACTCCTGGTGCTCGCGCTGCGCGTTGTTCACCAGTGCCACCGTGGGCCGGGTGAGCGCGGCGAGTTCGGCGATTTCACCGGGGTGGTTCATGCCGAGCTCGACCACCGAGAGCTTGTTCGAAGCGTTCAGCCGCAGCAGCGTGAGCGGCACGCCGATGTCGTTGTTGAAGTTGCCCTGCGTGGCGTGGGCCGCATCGCCTGCGGCAGCGCGCAGGATGGACGCGATCATCTGCGTCACGGTGGTCTTGCCGTTGCTGCCGGTCACGGCAATCAGCGGCATGAGGAACTGCTGGCGCCACAGCAGCGCGAGTTCACCGAGCGCGCGGCGCGTGTCGGGCACTTCCACGCCGGGCAGGCCGGCCTCGGCCAAGCCGCTGTGCGCGATGGCGGCCACCGCGCCTTGTGCGGCGGCCTGCGGCAGGAAGTCGTGCGCATCGAATCGCTCACCCTTCAAGGCCACAAACAGGTCGCCCGGCTGCAGGCTGCGGGTGTCGGTGTGCACGCGGGTGATCGCCACATCGGGTTGACCCACCACGCGGGCACCGCTGAGCTGCGAGAGCAACTGGCCGAGCGTCTTCATGCGGCGGCTCCCTGCGCTGCGCGGGCGGCCAGCGCCTGCCGTGCGTGGACCAGATCGGAGAACGGCGTCTTCACGCCTTGCACGTCCTGGTAGTCCTCGTGGCCCTTGCCGGCGATCAGCACCACGTCGGCGGCATGCGCACGCGCGACGGCGATGGCAATGGCGGCAGCGCGGTCGGGTTCGACCAGAGCCGCGCCGGGGTGCGACAGGCCCGGGACCATCTGGCCCAGGATGTGGATCGGGTCTTCGCTGCGCGGGTTGTCGCTGGTGAGCACAGCCTGCGTGGCTTCGCGCTCGGCCACTGCGGCCATGAGCGGGCGTTTGCCGGCATCGCGGTCACCGCCACAACCCACCACCACCCAGAGGGCACCGCCGCGCCGCGCCACCAGCGGCTGCAGGGCCTGCAGCGCTTTCTCCAACGCATCGGGCGTGTGGGCGTAGTCCACCAGCACCAGAGGTTGATTGGCTGCCGCGGCTTCGGCCTGCTCCATGCGGCCAGGCACCGGGGTGAGTGCACTGCAGGCCTTCACCGCCTGCTGCAGCGACACGCCCAGCGCACGCGCCGAGGCCAGCACACACAGCAGGTTGGACACGTTGTAGCGGCCGACCAAGGGCACCTGCAGGCTGTGGCGATCGAGCTCCGCGCCCTGCGCGTCCCGCTCGACAACTTCAAAGGCCATGCCGGCGTGGGTGAACTGGATGTCCACGGCGTTCAGGCGCGCGGGGGATTCGATGCCCACGGTCCACAGATCAAGCGCACGCGAGGCCAACCGGGTTGCCAGTTGAGCGCCGCGCGCATCGTCGGTGTTGACCACCGCAGCGGCCAGCCTCGGCCAGTCGAACAAGGCGGCCTTGGCGTCCCAGTAGGCGTCCATGCTGCCGTGGAAGTCGAGGTGGTCCTGGGTGAAGTTGGTGAACACGGCCACGCGCACCTGCGTGGCGTTCAGGCGGCCTTCGACCAGGCCGATGGATGAGGCTTCGATGGCGCAGGCCTTCAGGCCTTCGTCCACAAAGGAGCGCAGTTGCTGCTGCAGCATCACCGGGTCGGGCGTGGTGAGCCCCGTGGGCACCAGCGGCGTGCCGGGCTGGCCCATGCCCAGCGTGCCGACCACGGCGCAGGGGCGCGCGCAGACCGAGAGCAGTTGTGCGGTCCACCAGGCACAGGACGTTTTTCCGTTGGTGCCGGTGATGGCGAGCACGTCGAGCGCGGCGCTCGGGTGGTCGCTGAATTCGCTGGCGATGGCGCCGGCCTTTGTCTTCAGGTCGGGCACAGACAGCACGCGCGCATCGTCCAGTGCAAACGCCTCAACACCGTCCCGCTCGACCAGCGCAGCCACGGCGCCCGACGCCAACGCAGCGTTCACGTAGCGGCGACCATCGGTGGCCGCCCCGGGCCAGGCCACAAAACCATCACCCGCCTGCAGGCGGCGGCTGTCGCACTGCAGCGCACCGGTCACGTTCGCTCGCAACCAGGCGGCGATGTCTTGGGGTTGGTCCATCGTCCGCATCAGAACGACTCCTCGACCACGTCGGTGACGATCTGCGGCTTCACGCTCATGTCGGGCTGCACACCGAGGATGCGCAGGGTCTGCTGCACCGTCTCGCTGAACACCGGTGCGGCCACCAGGCCCCCGTAGTACTGGCCATTGCCCGGTTCGTCCACCATCACCGCCACCACGATGCGAGGCGATTCCACCGGTGCCAGGCCCACGAAGAAGCTGCGGTACTTCTTGTCGGCGTAGCCCTTGCCTTCCTGCTTGCGCGCCGTGCCCGACTTGCCGCCCACCGAGTAACCCATGGTCTGCGCGCGCGAGCCGGTGCCACCAGGCCCGGCGGCCAACTGCAGCATGGCGCGCACGGCCACCGCGTTCTTGTCGCTGAACACGCGCACGCCGCTCACCGGCTCGCTGGACTTCTGCAGCGTCACCGGGATCAGCTCGCCGTCCCGCGCAAAGACGGTGTAGGCCTGCGCGAGCTGGAACAGCGAGGCCGAGAGGCCGTAGCCGTAGCTCATGGTGGCCTGCTCGATCGGGCGCCAGGTTTTGTAAGGGCGCAAGCGGCCGGTCACGGCGCCGGGAAACGGCACCTGCGGCTTCTGCCCGAAACCGGCCTGGGCGTAGGTCTCCCACATCTCGCGCGGGCTCATCTGCATGGCCAGCTTCACCGTGCCCACGTTGCTCGATTTCTGGATCACCTGCGAGACGGTGAGCACATCGTTCGGGTGCGAGTCGGTGATGGTGGAGCCACCGATGGAAATGCGGCCCGGCGCGGTGTTGATCGGCGTGTTGGGCGTGACCATGCCCTTGTCCAGCGCCAGCGCGGTGATGAAGGGCTTCATCGTCGAGCCGGGCTCGAAGCTGTCGGTGAGCACGCGGTTGCGCAGCTGCTCACCGCTGAGGTTCACGCGCCGGTTGGGGTTGTAGCTCGGGTAGTTGGCCAGGGCCAGCACCTCGCCGGTCTGGGTGTCGAGCACCACCACGCTGCCCGCGCGCGCCTTGTGCGTCTGCACCGCCTCCTTGAGCTTCTGGTAGGCGAAGTACTGCACCTTGCTGTCGATGGAGAGCTGCAAATCGGGGCCGTCCACCGGCGGCACCACGTCGCGCACGTCTTCCACCACACGGCCCAGGCGGTCCTTGATCACGCGGCGCGAGCCGTTCTTGCCCGAGAGCTGCTGGTTGAACGCCAGCTCCACACCCTCTTGCCCGCGGTCTTCCACGCTGGTGAAACCGACCACGTGCGCGGCCGCTTCGCCTTCGGGGTATTGACGCTTGTATTCGCGGCGCTGGTGGAAGCCCTTGATGCCCAGCGCGGCGATTTCCTTGGCCACCGGCTCGTCCACCTGGCGCTTGATCCACACAAAGGTCTTGTCGTCCACGGCCAGGCGCTTGCGCAGGTCGGCCAGCGGCATCTCCAGCAGCTTGGCCAACTGGCGCAGCTTGGGATCGGCGCGGTCCACGTCTTCGGGAATCGCCCAGATGCTTTGCGCCACCACGCTGGAGGCCAGGATGAGACCGTTGCGGTCCAGCACGCGCCCGCGGTTGGCCGGCAGCTCCAGCGTGCGGGCAAAACGCACCTCGCCCTGGCGCTGGAAGAAGTCGTTGCCGAACACCTGCACGTACGCGGCGCGCCCGGCGAGACCCGCGAACGCCATGGCCAGCGCCGCCACGATGAACTTGCTGCGCCACACCGGCGTCTTGCTGGCCAGCAGCGGGCTGGCGCTGTAGTTGATGCTGCGGCTCATTTGGCGGCGGCCTCCGCTGGCACGGAAGGCTCGAACACCGTCACGTACTGCGTCACACCGGGCGTGACCGGGCGCATCTGCAACTGGCGCGTGGCCAGCTGCTGAACGCGGGCGGGCGTGGCCTGCGCGCGCTTTTGCACCTGCAGTTGCTCGTGTTCAGCATCGAGCTTGCGCGACTGCGCCTGCGTGCGGTCGAGCGCGGCGTACAGCCGACGCGACTCGTACTGCGTGTGCACCAGGTAGAAGGCGCTGGCGATCACGGCGAGCAGCAGCACGAGGTTGAGTCGGATCACGGTGCAGCCTCGGTTCTTTCGGCCACGCGCATCACCGCGCTGCGCGAACGTGGGTTGCCTTTGACTTCCTCGTCCGACGGCATCACGCGCTTCAAGCCCCGCAGCGCCATGGGCGCGGGTTCGGCGAACGGCACGCGGCGGTCCACCACGGCGCGCGAATGGCGCGCCATGAACTGCTTGACCATGCGGTCTTCGAGCGAGTGGAAGCTGATCACCACGAGGTGTCCTGTGGGGCGCAAGACGTGCAGGCTGGCTTCTAGCGCTTGTTGCAGCTCTTCAAGCTCGGCGTTGATGAAAATCCGAAAAGCCTGAAATGTGCGCGTTGCAGGGTCCTTGCCCGGCTCGCGGGTTTTGACCGCGCCAGCCACGACTTCGGCCAGCTCACGGGTGGTTCGAAAAGGGCCCCGTTCCTGTCGGCGACGATCAATCGCCTTTGCAATCGGTTGAGCAAACCGTTCTTCGCCATAGTCACGGATGACCTCCGACAGGGTTGAAACTTCGGCCGTTTCCAGCCACTGAGCCACGCTCTGGCCGCGCGTGGTGTCCATGCGCATGTCCAGGGGGCCATCGTTGCGAAAAGAAAAACCCCTCTCGGGGTCGTCGATCTGTGGCGAGCTCACGCCGAGGTCCATGAGCACCCCGTCCACGCTGGCAGCCCCCAGTTCGCCCAAGTGCGCAAAGCCCTCGTGGCGGATGGAAATCCGTGCATCGTTGGCGGCCAGCGCTTGAGCAGCCTCCACCGCCTGCGGATCTTTGTCGAAGACGGTCAGCCGCCCTTGACGGGACAACTGCTCGAGGATGAGACGCGAATGACCGCCGCGCCCGAAGGTGGCGTCCACATAGTGACCGTCCGGGTTGATCGCCAGTGCTTGCACGGCTTCGTTCAACAGGACGGTTTGGTGAATCCATGTGCCTTGCACCATCGCCCTTAGAAAGAGAAGTCCTTGAAGACATCGGGCATGTCGGCCTTCATGGCTTCGGCTTCCTGGGCGGCGTACAGCTGCGCGTCCCACAGTTCGAAATAGGCGCCCATGCCGAGCAGCACGACGTCTTTGGTGATGCCGGCACCCGCGCGCAGCTCGGGCGAGACGAGCACGCGGCCGGTGCCGTCCATCTCCACGTCCATGGCGTTGCCCAGAAAAATACGCTTCCACCACTGCGCCTGCATGGGCAGCGATGCAATGCGATCGCGAAACTGCTCCCACGCGCTGCGCGGGAAAATCATCAGACAGCCGTGGGGGTGTTTGGTGATGGTGAGCTGGCTCGCAGCCGCGCTCAGGGCGTCACGGTGCCGGGTGGGCACCGAGAGCCGACCCTTGGCGTCGAGACTGAGAGAAGAAGCACCCTGAAACACCGCGATCAATCCTTGGAAAACACTTTTCACCACTTAAATGCACTTTTTTCCACTTTATCAGGAAAACCCAGGCGTGCAACTCGGCGGCGACAAATTTTTTCCAATGAAATCAACCACTTAGGATACATTTTGAAGCGGTTTTTCGGATCAAAAATGCATTAAAAGCAAGCACTTACAACCACCTCTGCAAGTGATGCTTCAAAACCCTGCAGCGTCCGGGGTCGTCCAGATGGGTGCCCGCGGGGAGGGTGGCCGACCAACGGCTGGCGTTGGTGGCCTCGGGTTGTTGATCGGACCGGGCCGGGGTCCGATCGCGCGCTCAGAGGATGTAGCGCGAGAGGTCTTCGTTGCGGCTGAGCGCGGCCAGGCGCCCGTTCACGTAGTCCGCATCGATGGTGATGGTCTGGCCTTGCAGCTTGGTGGCATCGAAGCTCACCTCGTCAAGCAGATGCTCCATCACCGTGGCCAGGCGGCGCGCGCCGATGTTTTCGGTGCGTTCGTTCACGTCGCAAGCAATCTGCGCGAGCTGGCGAATGCCTTCGGGCGAGAACTCGAGAGTGACGCCTTCGGTGGCCAGCAGCGCCTGGTACTGGCGCACCAGCGAGGCGTGGGTCTGCGTGAGGATGGCCTCGAAATCGTCCACCGACAGCGACTGCAGCTCCACCCGGATCGGAAAGCGGCCCTGCAGCTCGGGAATCAGATCGCTCGGCTTGGCCAGGTGGAAGGCGCCGCTGGCGATGAACAGGATGTGGTCGGTCTTGATCACGCCGTGCTTGGTGGTCACGGTCGTGCCCTCCACCAGCGGCAGCAGGTCGCGCTGCACGCCCTGGCGCGACACCTCGGCGCTGCCGGAGTCGCTGCGCGAGGTCACCTTGTCGATCTCGTCGATGAAGACGATGCCGTTCTGCTCCGCGTTGTGCAGGGCGCGGGTCTTGATCTCGTCTTCGTTGATCAGCTTGCCCGCCTCCTCGTCGATCAACAGCTTCATGGCCTCGCTGATCTTGAGCTTGCGGGTCTGGCGTTTGCCGGCGCCGATCTGGCTGAACATGCCGCGCAGTTGTTCGGCCATGTCTTCCATGCCGGCCGGGCCCATGATTTCCATGGCAGGGCGCGCTTCCAGCAGGTCGATCTCGATTTCCCGGTCGTTCAAATCGCCTTCGCGCAGCTTCTTGCGAAAGTTCTGCCGGGCCGTGCTCTCGGGCAGCGGCACCACGTTGGTCGTCGGCTCGGCGCTGCGGGCCGGCGGGATCAGGATGTCGAGGATGCGGTCTTCGGCCGCGTCTTCCGCGCGCACGCGCTGCTTGCGCATTTCGACTTCGCGCGTCTGTTTGATCGCGATTTCGGCGAGGTCGCGGATGATGCTGTCCACGTCCTTGCCCACGTAGCCCACCTCGGTGAACTTGGTGGCTTCGACCTTGATGAAGGGCGCGTCGGCCAGCCGAGCCAGGCGGCGCGCGATCTCGGTCTTGCCCACGCCGGTGGGGCCGATCATGAGGATGTTCTTGGGCGTGATCTCGGGCCGCAACTTGTCGTCCACCTGCTGGCGCCGCCAGCGGTTGCGCAGCGCAATGGCCACGGCGCGTTTGGCGCCCTTCTGGCCGATGATGAAACGGTCGAGCTCGGAAACGATTTCCTGGGGTGTCATGGATGACATCAGAGCACCTCCACCGTGTGGTTCATGTTGGTGTAGATGCACAGTTCCCCGGCGATCCCCAGCGATTTGCGCACGATCTCTTCGGCGCTGAGCTCGGTGTGGTCGAGCAAGGCCTTGGCCGCGGCCTGCGCGTAGGCACCACCCGATCCGATGGCCACGATGCCGTGTTCGGGCTCCAGCACATCGCCGTTGCCGGTGATGATCAGCGAGGCGCTCTGGTCGGCCACAGCGAGCATGGCCTCCAGGCGGCGCAGCACGCGGTCGGTGCGCCAGTCCCGCGTGAGCTCGATGGCGGCGCGCACCAGGTGCCCCTGGTGTTTTTCCAGCTTGGCTTCGAAGCGCTCGAACAGCGTGAAGGCGTCGGCGGTGGCGCCGGCAAATCCGGCCAGCACCTTGTCGTGGTGCAACTTGCGCACCTTGCGGGCCGTGCCCTTGACGATGATGTGGCCCAGCGTGACCTGGCCGTCGCCACCGATGGCGACCTGAACGCCCTCGGGCGTCTGGCGGCGCACGCAGACGATCGTGGTTCCGTGAAATGATTCCATGGCTCTCAGTTGGGGTTGATCCGGGGACCTGCAACCGTCCCCGGCGTCGTTGTTTGAAACAACGTGTGGACCCGCCGCATCCGACCCGCGCAGTGCGGATCAGTCGTTGCGGACCACGACCTTGGCGTACTCGGTGATGCCGATGACGTGGAAGAAGGCCGACACCAGGCGGTGCGCGTCCACAAACTGCACCAGACGGCGTTCGGCGTGGTGCTGCGACACCCAGTTGAGCAGGGTGCCTGCGGCGGAGAAGTCCACCCGGATCAGGTTGCGGCAGGAAATGATCAGCACGTCGGCGCCCATGAGGCGGCGCTCCAGCATGTCCAGCGTGGCCTGCGGATCGCCACGGATCTCGCCCGAAAGTTCCACCAGGCCGAGCTGGTTGAATTCGGACGACTGACCTTCCAGGGTCGATTCGTTCGGGTACACCGAAGGCACCGACTCCAGCATGGCTTCGCCCAGCACCGACTGCCCGGCTTCGTCGGATCGCTCGGCGGCGACGGACGTGACGTGACAACGGGGCTTCTCCCAGCCTGGCGGGGACACTTCGTAGGTCACGCAGAAATCAAGCGCGGTCAGCTCGAACTCGTCCGGCCGGTTCATCACGCGCAGCACCGCCATGCGCAGCTCCCACCAGAGCTGCTCCACGTCGCGCCGGCCCGAAGGCGTGAAGCCCTTGAGCAGGTCGCGGAACACCGCAGAGCCCAGGAACCGGAGTTCCACGTCCTGATCGCCCCACAGCGTGAAGATGCCGAGCAAGGCTCGCGCCGCCTTGAGGTCCATGGACTCCATGGGCGTCCAGTCGAGCACCCAAGGCTGTTTGGCCCGCAGCAGAACGTTTTGCAGGGTACCCACCGCGTGGGCATCCAGCTCGGTGTCGCTGACCCAGACAGCCCGGTTGTTGCTGGCGGTGGGCGTGAACGTCTTGCCGGTCATCGACGAGACCGTCTCGGGCATGTCGTACCACTGGGGGGCCGACCGGTTGAAGCGGTTGACAAAGTCGACCGCACGGCTCTCGAACGGCGCCAGCTGACCGGTGGCGCGGTACAGATCGAACAGGGCCAGCCAGTCGTCGATTTCGTCGACTTTCGACCCTCCCTCGCCCAGCACTTCCATCAAGCCCTGCTCTGCGCCCGCGTCATCACCGTTGGCAAACCGGATGGCTGCCTCTTCAACGTCGGGGTCCTGAACGATCTCCTGCACGTCGAGCGAATAAAAATGGGATGCGGAAAAGCCCGCCCCGCGCGAATTCGAACTGGAGAGCTCGCTCGGCTGCGTTGGCGCCATCAAGCCGGTGCGCGACGGGCCGGCGGGTGGGGTCTTGCCTGGCGCTTCCTGTGCAAGCGATGCGGGATTGCGCAAGTCGGGCGAGGGGCTGGCGGCTGAAGCGATCGACGATCTTGCCACCACGGGCAGCGGAGCCGGTTCGGTTTCGTCGTACTGCGCCTTGCGCTGACGCGCCACGGCATCGGGAGCTGCCGCCGGCTTGTCTTCCTTGGTCTTGAGCGGCGTGCCTCCCGTGCTGTGGGCGCCCGTGTTGAGGCTGGAGCCGGTGCTGACCAAGGAATCGGGGCCCTTGGTTTTCCACCACTGCATCGACATCTGGGCTTCGATTTCGTCGATCTTCTTCAGTGTCTCGGCGCGGTCGTCGGGCTTGGAAGGCAAGCTGCTCTGGAAGAACGAAGGCCGCATGCCCGGCCCCTCCGGACTCGTGCCCTCGCGGCTGCGAATCTTGCGCAGCATGTCGAACTCGCGCTTGCGCACGAAGTCGTTGCGACGCTTGCGCTCGATCATCTCCTTGAGCGCTGCCTTGCTGTATTCGCTCTCGCGATCGGCCTGACGGGTGTCCAGATCGGCCCAGCTCGTGGTCGGATGGCGCACGAACTTCACCACCTTGGAGAGGAAGCCGCCGTTGGAGTCGTCCTTGGACATGGATCAGTGGTTGCCGAAAAAGGGTCGGGGTCGGGCTCGATGAAGGGGGCTCAATCTCCGAACATTTTCTGCTTGAGCTCGCGCCGCTGCTGGGCTTCGAGCGACAGGCTGGCGGTGGGACGGGCCATGAGACGGCCCACGCCGATGGGCTCACCGGTCTCTTCGCAGTAACCGTAGTCGCCGGAGTCGATGCGAACGATGGCTTGTTCGATCTTCTTGAGCAGCTTGCGCTCGCGGTCACGGGTGCGCAGCTCCAGGGCGTGCTCTTCCTCGATGGTGGCGCGATCGGCCGGATCGGGCACCACCACGGTGTCTTCACGCAGGTGCTCGGTGGTCTCGCCGGCATTGGCCAGCATGTCGGCCTTGAGTTGCGAGAGCTTGCGGCGGAAGTAGGCCAGCTGCAAGTCGCTCATGTATTCGCTGTCGGGCATGGCCTGCACGTCCTGGTCGGTCAACTGATCGGCGGGCAGGGTTTTCCAGTTGTTGGCCCGCTTGGGGTCCTTCTGGATGGATGAGGGGACGGGAGGGGTCATGACGGCACGTTCGTTCGTGTGGGAAAAAGTCGCCTTGGCGGCATCGGGTGCGTGGGTCGGCACCACCGCAGCCTGGGTCATCTGCTCCATCATGACTTTCTTGGCAGCCCGCTTGCCCAATGGGCGAGGCGTGGGTTCAACCACCACGGGGGCTGGCGTCGGAGCGCGCTTGGCGCTGGCAACTTTGGAGACGGGGGCGGCAGAGGCCGCCCGGGGAGCAGAAGTGGTCACGGTGGGAACAGCCGCCTTGGCGGCGGGCTGTGCCTTGGATGTGGCGGTACTCGCCGGAATGGGCTTGACCGCGGTTGCGCGGGAAGGTGTGGTCTTGCCTGCAACAGCGGGTTTGCCAGCGGGTTTGGGTGCGGCTTTCGCAGGAGGCGAAGCGGTTTTCTTGGACGGTGCAGGTGCTTTCGATGGGGAGGCCGCCTTCGCCAGGGGTTTGACAGGGGCTTTCACGGGGGACTTGGCTGCGGCTTTCGCAACAGGCTTGGAGGACGCCTTGGGTGCCGCTTTCAACGGTGCTTTGGCCACGGGCTTCGCTGCACTTTTGGCCGCTGGCTTGCTCGGCTTCGACACTGCGGCCTTGGCCGCCGGTTTGCGCCCCTTGGTGCCCGAAACGGCGGGCTTGGCTGATTTCGCTGACTTGGTAGCCGGGGCTTTCACAACGGGTCTCCTCTCAGTGCCTGACGGTGCTTGATCCGGGTCCGGTGTGCGGGATGGGGCCGCATCAACCTGTGTCGGCGTGGCCGACGGATGGGAGGTTATACCCCTACCGGAACCGGGACTCAGCCGCTGGCGAGCACCTGCACTGGAAGACCGCCGGGCCACCGGCATGGGGCGCGATTGTAACGACGTGGCGTCAACGCTCGCAGAATCCGGTCGGGAGGGAAAACCCAGACGTTGGAGAAGCGAGACAAAGAACACGGTGGCGCCCGCTTCAGACCAGGCTCTGGTCCAGGCCCTGCACCAGGATGTCGCGCGGCAGGTCGATGCCGATGAACACCATCTTGCTCACACGCGGCTCGCCTTCGGCCCACAGCGGGCCCAGATCGCTGCCCATGAGCTGGTGCACGCCCTGGAAAATCACCTTGCGGTCGGTGCCATCCATGTCGAGCACGCCCTTGTAGCGCAGCATGCGCGGACCGTACACCTGAACGATGGCGCCCAGGAAGTCTTCGAGCTTGGCCGGGTTGAACGCCCGGGTGGCACGGTAGACAAAGCTCTTGACGTCATCGTCGTGGTGATGGTGGTGGCCGTGCCCTTCATGGCCATGGTCGTGGTCATGCCCGTGCTCCTGTTTGTGCGACGGATGGTCGCAGTGCTCGCCGTGTTCGTGATCATGGTGTTCGTGCTCGTCGGCCTTGAGAAAGTCCGGGTCGATGTCGAGCTTGGCGTTCAGGTTGAAGCCGCGCAGGTCGAACACCTCCTTGAGCGACACCTCACCAAAATGCGTGGCGCGCATGGGAGCGCGCGGGTTCATGTGCTTGAGGCGGTGCGTGAGCGCATCCAGATCCTCGGCGCTCACCAACTCCGACTTGCTGATGAAGATCTGGTCGGCAAAGCCCACTTGGCGGCGCGCTTCCTGGCGGTCGTTGAGCTGCTGCGCGGCGTGTTTGGCGTCCACCAGCGTGAGGATGGAGTCCAGCAGGTACTGCTCGGCCACCTCATCGTCCATGAAGAAGGTCTGCGCCACCGGGCCGGGGTCGGCCAGGCCGGTGGTCTCGATCACCACGCGGTCAAAGTCGAGTTCACCCTTGCGTTTCTTCTCCGCCAGGTCGCGCAGCGTGGCGCGCAGGTCGTCGCGGATGCTGCAGCAGATGCAGCCGTTGCTCATCTGGATGATGTTCTCTGTCGTGTCGGCCACCAGGATTTCGTTGTCGATGTTCTCTTCACCGAACTCGTTTTCGATCACCGCGATCTTCTGGCCGTGCGCCTCGGTGAGCACACGTTTGAGCAGTGTGGTTTTGCCCGAACCGAGGAAGCCGGTGAGGATGGTGGCGGGGATGAGTGACATGGCGGTGCGACGGTGTCGAAAGAAGTCGGGCGGGAGGACGGTCAAAAGAAGCGCGCAAGTGTATGCGAGCACCCCAAGGCCAGCACACCCTACTGTTTTTTCATGACAACCAGGCCCTTGAGGTACTCGCCTTCGGGAAAATTCACCGTCATGGGGTGGTCGCTGGCGCCGCCCAGGCGCTGCAGGATCGCGCCGTCCACCCCGGCATCGAGCCCGGCCGAGGCCACGATCTTGTGGAACAGCTCCACTCCGATGCCGCCCGAGCACGAGAAGGTGAAAAGCACACCACCCGGTGTGAGCAGCTTGAAGGCCAGGCGGTTGATGTCCTTGTAGGCGCGGGCGGCGCGCTCGGCGTGGGCCACGGTGGGGGCGAGCTTGGGCGGGTCGAGCACGATGGCGTCAAACTGGCGGCCCTCGGCCACAAACTGGCGCAGCGAGGCGTTCACGTCGGCGTCCATGAAGGTGGCGCGCGACGCGTCGAAACCGTTGAGCGCCACATTGGCCGCGGCCTGCTGCAAGGCGGGCGCCGATGAATCGATGGAGGTGACGTGCTTCGCACCGCCGGCCAGCGCGGCCACGGTGAAGCCACCGGTGTAGCTGTAGCAGTTGAGCATGTGCTCAAACTTCAAGCGCTGGGCGTACTGGCTGCACACGAGCCGGCTGTCGCGCTGGTCCAGGTAGAAGCCGGTCTTGTGGCCTTGCGCGATGTCCAGGCCGAGCTGCCAGCTGTGTTCGCGCAGCACCAGCGCGGTGGGGCCGCTGCCGCGCAACCAGCCGGTGACCTCCGCAAGGCCTTCGAGTTTTCGGCTGCTGGTGTCGGAGCGCTCGTACAGGCGCGCACAACCGGTGAGCTCGATCAGCGCGTCGGCGATCACCGCCTTGTGCCGCTCCACGCCGCAGGCGGTGAACTGGGCCACGAGGGTGTCGCCGTAGCGGTCGACGATGAGGCCGGGCACGCCGTCGGACTCGCCGTGCACCAGCCGCACCCCGTCGCTCTCGATGCCCAGCCGCCTGCGCAGCGCGATGGCGCGCGCCAGGGCGGCGCGCAAAAAGTCGGCGTCGATGCGCTGGGCCTCGTCAAAGCTCCAGGCGCGCACGCGGATGCTCGATGCGGGCGAGAACGCGCCCCAGGCGAGGAACTGCCCCTCGGCGCTCTCCACCCGCACGGTTTCGCCCGCGTCGCCGCCGCCTTTGGCGATGGCGCCGTCAAACACCCAAGGGTGGCGGCGCAGGAGGGATCGGTCTTTGCCGGGCTTGAGGCGAATGGTTTTCATGCGGGTATTGTCGGCCCCGCGTTCAACCGCCTTCAGTCCTTGCCCGGTTTGTGTTTGGCGTGGGCTCGGGGATGCGCGGCGTCGTACACCTTGGCCAGGTGTTGAAAGTCCAGCCGGGTGTAGACCTGCGTGGTGCTGATGCTGGCATGGCCCAGCAGGTCCTGCACCGCGCGCAAATCCCCACTGGATTGCAGCACGTGGCTGGCGAACGAGTGGCGCAGCATGTGGGGGTGCACCGGCGTGGCCAGACCGGCCAGGCGCGAGCGGCGCTTGAGGCGCACCCGGATGTGTTGTGGCGACAGACGCTGGCCGCGCGAGCCGATGAACAAGGCCGCATCGTCCCCCGCCCAGATGGCGCGCTGCTCAATCCAGCGCGCCAGCGCCGCCAGCGCGGCCTGGCCCACCGGCACACTGCGCCGCTTGGAGCCCTTGCCCAGCACATGCGCTTCACCGCCTTGCGCGTCGATCCAGCCGCGCGCGGTGGCGCTGGCCGCCACGTCCAGCCCCACGAGTTCGCCAATGCGCAGGCCGCAGCCGTAGAGCAGCTCGGTGATGCAGGCGTCGCGCGCCTCCAGTGCCGGGTGGTCGGCCTCTTCCACGTGGGAGGCGAGCTGCACCGATTCGTCCACGCCCAGCGCCTTGGGCAGCGGTTTGCCGGCCTTGGGCGCGCGCACGTCCTGCACCGGGTTGTGGCCCATCAGGCCTTGCCGGCCGAGCCACACATACAGCCCGCGCCAGCCCGAGAGGATGAGCGCAATACCGCGCGCGCTGCGCCCTGCGCTGTGCATCTGCGCGATCCAGCGGCGGATGTGGGCGTTCTGCACGTCCTTGAGGCCGACCCGGGCCTCGGCCGCGTGGGCCGTGAGGCGTTGCAGATCCAGCGTGTACAGCACCACCGTGCGATCGGCCAGGCGCTTCTCCACCCTCACGTGGTTCAGATAGGCCTGCACCAGCGCGGCATCGTCACCCGTCGGGGTGGCGGAGGCGGCGTGCACCGGCGGGTTCATGGCACTTTATTCAGGACGCAAGCGAGATAGAGCAGCGCTGGTGATCTCGCCGATGCGTTCGAGAAAGTCGGTGCCCATGTCGCTGGCAAAACGCTGTGGATCGGCCGAGGCCAGCACCAGCAAGCCAAACGCCTGGGGTGCGATGCCGGCGCGCAGCGGAATCAGCGCGAGCGAGGCGGCGCTTGATGGGTCGTCGAGCCAGCCAGCGGCTTCCAGCCCGGGGTTGGCACCACAGTAGGGCCGGGTGAGTGAAGAGGCAAAGGCTTTCACATCCTCGCTGGCGCCTTGCGCAAACAGCTGGTCTTCAAACTCGGGGGCCACGCCCCAGACCTTGATGGCCACCTGAGGCACCATGAACTGGTTGGCGATTTCGCGCACCGCCACCACCGGCAGCTCGGTGGGCTCGCGCGTGAGCAGCAGTGCGCGGGTCCAGAGCTGCAGCTTGTCGGCGATGGTGGTGTTCTCGTGGCCGTTGCGGATCATCTCGGCCGCCTTGAGCTCCAGCCCCTTGATCTTTTCGCGCAGCATCTCGGCCTGGCGCTCCTGCAGGCTCACCGCGCGGTGGCCGTGCGGGCTGGTGAGCTGCACGGCGGCCAGCAAGCTCGCGTGGCGCTCGAAGAAGTCGGGCGTGTTGGCCAGGTAGTTGGCGATGTCGTCTTCGGTGATGGGCGGGATGTTGTTGGTGCTCATGGGTTTGTGGGGTCGGGGCTGGGCTCAGCCGATGTCGGGAATGGTGATCTCGCCGTCGAACACGGTGGTGGCCGGGCCGGTCATGAAGACAGCGTTGTCGTGGCGGCGGCTGTCCTGCCATTCGATGGTGAGCACGCCGCCGTGGGTGTGCACGTCCACGCGCGCATCCAGCAGGCCCAGGCGGATGCCGGCCACCACCGCGGCGCAGGCCCCGGTGCCGCAGGCCAGCGTCTCGCCCGAGCCGCGTTCGAACACCCGCAGCTTGACCTCCGTGCGGTTCACCACCTGCAGGAAACCGGCGTTCACACGCTGGGGAAAACGTTCGTGGCGCTCGATCATGGGGCCCCAGGCCTGCACCGGCGCGTTCTTCACGTCGTCGACCAGCAGCACGGCGTGGGGGTTGCCCATGGACAGCACGGCCACCGGCACGTCACCCGCGTACGGCAGGGCCAGCGGCCAGCGCTCGAAATTGCCCATGGGGTCGGCCCGCAGGCCCTGGGCGTTGAACGGCACGCGGTCCAGCGCGAACACGGGCGGGCCCATGTCCACCGTCACACGCCCGTCGGCGTGGGCGTGCAGTTCGAGCTCGCCGTTGGCGACCTTCACGCGCAGGGGGTTGCGCCGGCTCAGGCCTTTGTCGTGCACGAAACGCACAAAGCAGCGCGCACCGTTGCCGCAGTGCTCCACCTCGCCGCCGTCGGCGTTGTGGATCACGTATTCGAAGTCCAGCCCCGGTTCGTTGGTGGCCCGCACGCTGAGGATCTGGTCGGCGCCCACGCCGAAATGGCGGTCGGCCAGAAACCGGTATTGGGCTGCGGAGAGGCCGAGCCGGCCGCGCGTCTCGTCGAGCACCACGAAGTCGTTGCCCGCGCCCTGCATCTTGGTGAATCGAATGTGCATCGGTGAATTATCGGCGCTGACCCGCAGGTGATGCCATGAGACCCGGGCTTCCCGCAAAATGCCGCCATGGTCAGACCCACCCAACTCCTGCATCCCCAACGCCCACCCGCCCCGCTGCGACCCGCTGCCACCGTGCTGCTGCTGCGCGACAGCACCGATCCGGCCCTGCCCGGCATCGAGGTGTTGATGACACGCCGCTCCATGACGGCAAGCTTCGCGCCCGGCGCCTACGTGTTCCCCGGCGGGGGCGTCGACGCGACCGACGCTCAGTCGCACGGCATCAGCACACGCCGCGCCACGCAGGGCGACCTGCACCTCACGCAGGCCATTGCAGCCATCCGCGAGAGTTTTGAAGAACTCGGCGTGCTGCTGGCCCACCGGGCCGACGGTTCGCCGGTGGACGACAGCGACATCGCCACGCTGGACCGCAAAGCCCCGTTTGCCGCGCAATGCCAGGCCAAAGGTCTCCAGCTGGACGGCGCCGGTGTGTTCGTGCTGGCGCACTGGATCACCGACCGCGACCTGCCACGCCGCTTCGACGTGCCCTTTCTCGTGGCGCGCATGCCCGAAGGCCAGTCCCCGGTGGCCGACGAGGCCGAGCAGTTCGAGCCGGTTTGGGTGCGCCCGGCCGATGCGCTGGCGCGCCACGAAGCCGGCGGCTTCTTCATCATCTTCCCGACCATCCGCACGCTGGAGCGTCTGAAGAACCATGCAACGGTGCAGGCTGTGCTGGACGCCTGCGCCCGCAACGACGAACCCTTGTGGACCAGTTGCCCGCGCGCCGGCATGCTGGCCGGACACGAGTCGCGCCACATGGAACACGAGCCGCCCTTCGGTGAACTCGCCCTGGTCTGCCCCGACGGACAGATCGCGCACAGCCTGGACTGGCGGCACGAGCAACCCGTGCAACTGCTCAAAAACGTGCAGCGCCTCACCGCACCCAACCCCGGCTTCATGACCGGCCCGGGCACCAACAGCTACGTGGTGGGCGACCCGGCCAGCGGCCACATCGTGATCGACCCGGGCCCGGACGATGTGCCCCACATCGAGCGGCTGTGGCGCGCTGCCGGTGGTCGCATCCAGGCCATCGTCTGCACCCATTCGCACCCCGACCACTCGCCCGGCGCGCCACGGCTGCAGGCCCTGTGTGCGGCCGCAGGTCTGGACAAGCCGCCCATCCTGGGCCTGCCGAGCGCACCCACCTCGCGCGAAAACAGCCGCTTCACGCCCGAGCGCTCGCTGGCCGATGGTGAACAACTCGTGCTGATCGGGCAGGCGGGTGACAACACCATCTCACACACGCTGGAGGTGATCCACACCCCCGGCCATGCGGCCAACCACCTGTGCCTGCTGCTGGTCGAAGACGGTCTGTTGTTCACCGGCGACCACATCCTCAACGGCAGCACCACCGTGATCGATCCACCCGACGGCAGCATGGGCGCTTACCTCGATTCGCTCGACAAACTGGCCGAGCGTTGCCGCACACACGGCGTGGAGTTCATCCTGCCGGCGCATGGGTATGTGCTGGGCGACCTGCGGGCCAGCACCGACAACCCCAGCGCGCCGGCCGAAGGCGGAGCGCTGGCGGCCATTGCGCACCTGAAGGCGCACCGCCTGCAGCGCGAAGCCAAGGTGGCGCACGCCATGCAGGCATTGCCCAATGGAACGGCAGACGATTGGGTGAAGCTGGCCTACGACGATGTGCCCGAGCGGCTGTGGCCAGTGGCCAAGCGCTCTCTGATGGCGCACGTGGAGCACCTGCAAAGCCTGGGCGGCTTCAACCTGTAGGCAGCCGACCCGGGGTGCTCGCCAACTCTCGCCGCTGTGTCGTCCTCCGACCACCCACGGGAGCTCCGAAGGCAACTGATGCACAACGGCTTGGTGGCCCGCCTTGGGCAATGGCCTGCCGCGCGCATGAGTGATAAGTGTGAAGCGCGCCGTTACGCCGGATTCTGTGCATCCGGAACCCTCTTGCGAAGGCCCGGACGTGACCGCCATTCATCTGGGCCGGGGGTTGCCCTCCCGGCTCGGTGCTACCTACCCGCCAGCTCGCTTCGCGGAACCACGAAGATCTTCAACACGGCGAACCGTGTCGCCTCAGGCTGGCCTATTTGGTATTGCTGCGCGTAGAGATTGCCCGTTTCACCCGAACTGAATCGGCTCGTCTCTGTTGCTCTGATCCTCACCTTAGGGCCCAAAGAGCGAACTCTTCGGGCTGGTCGGTGGAGAGGTGTTACCTCCTACGCTGTCCTGTGCAGTCCGGACGTTCCTCCAGCACCCCCTTTCGGGTCCTCTTGCGAGGCAGTGCCAGCGACGGCCTGGCGCGCTTCACCCCCGCATTATCCCGCCTGCCCGGATACCCCCGGCCGTGGCGCCCCGTGCGCCTCGGTAGGATTCTTACTTTCAGGAGGTAAGAATCGTGAAAATCACCAGCAAAGGACAGGTCACCATCCCTCTGGCGGTGCGCGAGCAGGCGCGCCTGTACCCGCACGGTGAGGTGAGCTTCGAGGTGCTGCCCAACGGCGACGTGCTCATGCGCGCCACCGTTGCCACGGTCTCGCCGGCGCGCCGCGCTTTCGAGCGGGCCCGCGGCAGCGCCAACGCCAGTGCCTTCAAGCACATGGGCACCGACGAATTCATGAAATACCTGCGCGGCTGATGGCACACCACAAAAACACCGCGAGCGCGCTCGCCCGCGAGCCCGACGCGCGCTACCTGCAGCCAGCCCCGATCGCCGGCACCCTGGTCGACAGCAGCGTGCTGATCGATGTGCTGGCCGACGACTCCCTGTGGGCCGACTGGTCGATCGCGCAGCTGGAACGCTGCGCCCAACAAGGGCCGCTGTTCATCAACCCGCTCATCCTGGCCGAGGTCAGCCCGCGGTTCGAGACCGCCGCCGACCTGGAAGCCACCCTGGCCCACCTGCCGCTGCAACGCCAGGCCCTGCCCTGGGACGCGGCCTTTCTCGCCGGCCAGGCCTTCAAGCTTTACCGCCAGCACAGCGGCACCGACCCCTCGCCCATGCCGCACTTCTACATCGGCGCCCACGCCTGGGTGAACCAGCTGCAGCTGCTCACCCGCGACGCCGTGCGTTACCGACGCTACTTTCCCAAGCTCACGCTGGTGGTACCCTGAAGCTGTCGGACAATGGTGGCTTTGCCCTGGATTGCTTGATCGCCACAAGCCACCCGCCGCCATGATCCGACTCTCCGAACTCAAGCTGCCCCTGGCCGCCGTGCCGACCGAGCACCGCCGCGCCGCCGACGCCCCGACCGAAACCGAGCTCGACCGCGAGCCGCCACCGCACCCGGTGGAGGCCCTGATGCGGCTGGCCGCCGCCGCACTGGCCATTCCTGCTTCAAACATCGCGCACCTCCACGTCTTCAAGCGCAGCTTCGACGCGCGCAAGGCCGACCTGCTCGCGGTCTACATCGTCGACGTGACGCTGACCGATCCCGCGCAAGAAACCGCCTTGCTGGCGCAACACGCGGGCAAGCCCCACGTGCAACCAACGCCCGACATGGCCTGGCACCCGCCCGGCCAAGCGCCTGCGGGCTGGCCGGCCGACGAGCGCGAGCGCCCGGTGGTGGTGGGCCTGGGGCCCTGCGGCCTGTTCACCGCGCTGGCCCTGGCGCAAATGGGCTTCAGGCCCATCGTGCTGGAGCGCGGCAAGCCGGTGCGCGAGCGCACCAAGGACACCTGGGGCCTGTGGCGCAAACATGTGCTCAACCCCGAGAGCAACGTGCAGTACGGCGAAGGCGGGGCCGGCCTGTTTTCCGACGGCAAGCTCTACAGCCAGATCAAGGACCCGCGCTTCCTCGGCCGCAAGGTGATGCAGGAGTTTGTGGACGCGGGCGCACCGGCCGAAATCCTCTACACCGCGCACCCGCACATCGGCACCTTCAAGCTGGTGCGCGTGGTCGAGGCCATGCGCGAAAAAATCATCGCGCTGGGTGGCGAGATCCGTTTTCAGCACCACGTGTGTGGCCTCACCCTCGCCCAGGACGGCGGCGAGCAACGCATCGCGTCGCTGCAGGTGCGACGCCTGGCCACGGGCGACACCGTCGACATGCCGGTGCAGCGTGTGGTGTTCGCGCTGGGCCACAGCTCGCGCGACACCTTTGCGCACCTGTGGGACGCGGGGGTCTTCATGGAAGCCAAGCCGTTTTCAGTGGGCTTTCGCATCGAGCACCCGCAGGGAGTGATCGACCGCGCGCGCTGGGGCCGCCACGCCGGCCACCCGCTGCTGGGCGCGGCCGACTACAAGCTGGTGCACCACGCGAAGAACGGCCGCGCGGTCTACAGCTTCTGCATGTGCCCCGGCGGCATGGTGGTGGCCGCCACCTCGGAGCCCGGGCGCGTGGTCACCAACGGCATGAGCCAGTACTCGCGCAACGAGCGCAACGCCAACGCCGGCCTGGTGGTGGGCATCGAGCCAGTCGATTTTCCGCAGTCGTTTCCCCAGGACGCGCCGCTGTGGACCGCCGCTTTCGGCGACACCGACGGACCGCGCTACGCCGGGCAGGCCACCGCGCTCGCGGCCGAAGGCAAGACCCACCCGCTGGCCGGCATCGTGCTGCAGCGCGAACTCGAAGCCCGCGCCTACCAGCTCGGCGGCGGCACCTACGAGGCACCGGGCCAGCTGGTGGGCGACTTCGTGGCGCAGCGTCCGTCCAGTGCGTTGGGCGAGGTCGTGCCGTCGTACCAGCCGGGCGTGAAGCTGGGTGACCTTGCGCCCGCCCTGCCCGCCTACGCCATCGAAGCCATGCGCGAAGCGCTGCCGGTGTTCGGCCGCAAGATCCAGGGCTACGACATGGCCGATGCCGTGCTCACCGGCGTGGAAACGCGCACCTCGGCGCCGCTGCGCATCACGCGCGGCGACGACCTGCAGAGCCTGAACACGCGCGGGCTGTACCCGGCGGGCGAAGGCGCGGGTTATGCCGGCGGCATTCTCTCGGCCGGGGTGGATGGTCTCAAAGTGGCCGAAGCCCTGGTGCGCGACCTGCTGCAGGCCCCAAAAATCCCCGCCCGATGACGATTCTTTACACACCGTGCATCACGGATGGCTGGCGCCGTAGCAAACTTGGGCTTATCCGTATCAGGAGTTCCCCATGAAGACACCCGCATTCATTCCCGTCATGACAGGCCTGCTCGCCATCGCCGGGAGCGGCCTGGCGCACGCGCAGGAAGAACAAGGCCGCGTGATCAGCAGCACGCCGGTGGTACAGCAAGTGGCCGTGCCACGTGAGGTGTGCAGCGACGAAAGCGTGACCTACCAGGGCCAGCCATCGGGCGCGGGCGCCCTGCTCGGTGGCATTGCGGGCGGTGCGGCGGGCAACGCCATCGGCAACGGCAGTGGCCGCGCAGCCGCCACCGTGATCGGCCTCATCGGCGGCGCCATCATCGGCAACCGCGTCGAAGGCCCCGGCCAGCCCTACACCGAAACCTACCGCCAGTGCGGTACGCAAACCTTCTACGAGAACCGCACCGTGGCCTACAACGTGGTTTACGAGTACGCAGGGCGCCAGTACAACGTGCAGATGCCGCAGGACCCGGGCCGCACCATCCGCCTCAACGTGTCGCCGGTGGACGCCCTGCCCCCTCAGGGTTACGCCCCGCCGGTTTACAACAACGCCCCGATCTACCGCCCGCAGACAGAGTACTACCCGTCCAACACCCGCATCACCATTGGCACGCAGTACTACCCGCGCTACCAGGTGTCGCCGGGGGTGGTCTACATCAACGGTTACCGCTCGGGCCACCGCCACGACGATCGCCGCTTTCGCGATGGCCATCGCGATGGCCACCGGGACCACGACCGCTGGGACCGCAATCGCTGACCCGGACAGGCACAAAAGAAAAGCGACCCGAAGGTCGCTTTTTTGTTGCCGGTCGGAACCCCGATCAGCCTTGCTGTTGCAACGCCGCGATCCGCTCTTCAATCGGTGGGTGCGTCGAGAACAGCTTGCCCAGCCCGCCGGTGATGCCCAGCGCCTGCATGGTCTTGGGCAGCTCGCCGGGGGTGAGGCCACCGAGGCGGGCCAGCGCGTTGATCATGGGCTGCTTGCGGCCCATGAGGCCGGCGGCGCCCGCGTCGGCGCGGAACTCGCGCTGGCGGCTGAACCAGGCCACGATGATGGCGGCCAGAAAACCGAGCACGATGTCCATCACGATGGTGGTGACCATGTAGCCGATGCCGGGGCCTGACGAGTTGCTGTCGCCCTTGCGCAGGAAGCTGTCCACCGCGTAGCCGATCACGCGGCTCAGGAACACCACGAAGGTGTTCATCACGCCCTGGATCAGCGTCATGGTGACCATGTCGCCGTTGGCCACGTGCGCCACCTCGTGGCCGATCACGGCTTCGACTTCCTCTTTGGTCATGTTCTGCAGCAGGCCGGTTGACACGGCCACGAGCGCCGAGTTCTTGAACGCACCGGTGGCAAACGCATTGGGCGCGCCTTCAAAGATGGCCACCTCGGGCATGCCGATGCCGGCCTTGTCGGCAAAGCGGCGCACGGTCTCCACGATCCAGGCTTCGTCAGCGGTTTGCGGCTGGTTGATCACGCGCGCGCCGGTGCTGAACTTGGCCATGGGCTTGCTCATCAGCAAGGAGATGATGGCGCCGCCAAAGCCGATCACGAGCGAGAACCCGGCCAGCGCCGTCATGTTCAGGCCGTTGGCCGTGAGGAAGCGGTCCACGCCCAGGATGCGGGTGGTGACCAGCAAGACCGCCATCACGGCGAAGTTGGTCAGGACGAACAGCAAGATGCGTTTCATGGGGACTCCGATGAATGTCAAAGACAACGGGATGATAAGTGGGGCTGTCGGCGCCGTTTTTCAAGCCATGCCGCGCTGTCAGCGCCGCAGCGCTCTTCACACCTGCGGCAGCAGAAACCGGCGCTCCCAAGCGCTGATTTCACGCAGATAGCTCTCGTGCTCCAGCGCCTTGACCGCCAGGTAGCCGCGCACGAAACGCTCGCCCAGCAGTGTCGACGCGTGCCCGCTGTGCGCCATTTGGTCATGGGCCGTGGAAAAAGTTCGCGGCACGCCGCGCGGCTGGTCGTAGCCATTGCCTTGCACCGGGTCGCTGGGCAAAGAGCGGCCATGCAGCCCGGCCAGACCCGCAGCCAGCGTGGCGGCCATGGCCAGATATGGGTTGGCGTCGGCGCCGGCCAGCCGGTTTTCCACGCGGCGCGCGGCCGGTGGGCTCACCGGCACCCGCAGGCCGGCGGTGCGGTTGTCGTAACCCCAGGCCACGTTGGTGGGTGCCTGGCTGCCGCTCACATAGCGCCGGTACGAGTTGACCGTGGGCGCATAGACAAGCATGAGGTCGGGCGTGAAGGTCTGCAGGCCGCCGATGTAGTGCAGGAACGCGTCACTGGCAGACCCGTCGGCCTGGCTGAAGATGTTGCGACCCTCGGCGTCCACCACGCTCTGGTGCAGGTGCATGGAGCTGCCGGCCTCGCCTGCGATGGGCTTGGCCATGAACACCGCGTTCAGGCCGTGCTGCAGCGCAATCTCGCGCGCCGCCGTCTTGAACAGGAAGGCCTGGTCGGCCACCGCCACCGGGTCGCCGTGCAGCAGGTTGATCTCGTACTGGCACGGACCGACCTCGTGCAGCCAGGTGTCTGCCCGAATGCCCAGGGCGTCGATGGCGGCATGGAACGCGTCCCAGAACGGGGCCAGTTCGTTGAGCGCGTTCAGGCTGAAGGCCGACTGTCCCACCTCGGGGCGGCCACCGCGACCCAGCGGGGCGGTGAGTGGCTGGGCCGGGTCCGTCATGGCGGCGGTCAGGTAGAACTCGATCTCGGGCGCCACCACCGGCGTGAGGCCCTGGGCCCGGTAGCGCGCCACCACGTTTTTCAGCACCGAGCGCGGGGCGAACTCGCACAGGCTGCCGTCGAGCTCCACGCAATCGTGCACCGCCAGGTAGCGCGGCCTGCTCGCCCAGGGTGCGCGCTTGAGCGTGGCCAGGTCGGGCACCAGGCGCACATCGGGGTCGCTGTCGGGAAAGATCGGGTCGTAGGAGTATTCGCCCGTCACACACTGCATAGGGATGGCCTGGCAGATGCGCAGCTCGCTGCCCGCCGCGAAACTGGCCGCCGGCATGAGCTTGCCGCGCGGGTAGCCGGTGACGTCGGCAAACACACACTCCACATCGCGCACACCGCTGGCCTGGAAATGGGCGGTGAGCTCGGCGCGGTCGGCGTCTTGCGACAGGTCGAGGTGCGCCCACGAGGGCGCGATCGGCAAGGTCATGGGTGGTCCATTCGATGGCTGGTGCGCCGGGGGCGGAACACGCCAGCGTCGGCATAGTAGTCAGGATCGTCGTTTGCCGGCCACCAGCCCGGCACGCCCAGCACCGGCAAGGGCGTGAACGGTTTGGTGGCCAGCAACTCAGCGCTCAGCCCCCGGGCCAGCCAGGCGTCCCAAGCCGAGAGGTCGTCACCCAGATCCAAGGGCACCGGCTCACGCAACACGTGGGCCGTGATCGACTTGTAAGGCGTGACGAGTTTTTCGAGCAAGGCGTGGCCAAAGAGCACCAGCCGCGCCTGCGCCCAGAGCGGGCGCAAGGTGACAAACAGCCGGTGCCAGTCGCGCTCGGTCAGCGCTTGCCACAGCGGTTCGGGCGCCTGCAGGAGCGCCGCGTTTTCGTCGAACAGCGTGAGCGCATCGCGCACCGGGCCGCGCACCTCGCGCACGCCGGCCGCGGCGATCTCGGCCGCCTGCAGCTGGTTCAACCGCTGCTTGGTGATGGGGAAGCGCAACCAGCACAGGCCATTGAAGAAGTCGTGCAGGTTCTCGCGCGTGGGCACGCAGCCGGTGTCGAAGATGAACTGTTCGTAGGCAGTGCCAGCGGGCAGGTCGGTCTGAGGCACGAAGCGCACGGGACAAGCCTGCAGCGCGCTCATGGCTTGTGGCAGCGCATGGCCGGCGCTCACATGGCTATGAACCGCCCGACCGTTGTTGGCGACCGGAGCGAACCAGGGCGCTGACCAGTCTGGCGAGGCGCCAGGAAGCATCAGGCCTGCAGGCGCCAGGGCAGTACTTCCCCGCCGCGCAGCGGCTTGAGGTCGGCCTCGCCGAAGCGGAAGCTCTCGGGGGTGGTCCAGTTTTCGCGTTTGAGGGTGACGCTGCCGCTGTTGCGCGGCAGGCCGTAGAAAGCCGGGCCGTTGAAGCTGGCGAAGGCTTCGAGTTTGTCGAGTGCGCCGACCGAATCGAAGGCCTCGGCGTACATCTCGATCGCAGCGTGCGCGGTGTAGCAGCCGGCGCAGCCGGTGGCGTGTTCTTTCAGGTGCGCCGGATGCGGCGCGCTGTCGGTGCCGAGGAAAAAGCGGTCGCTGCCGCCGGTGGCGGCGGCCAGCAGCGCCTGGCGGTGTGTTTCGCGCTTGAGCACCGGCAGGCAGTAATAGTGCGGGCGGATGCCGCCGGTGAAGATGGCGTTGCGGTTGTAGAGCAGGTGGTGCGCGGTGAGCGTGGCGGCGGTGAAGGGCCCGGCCTCGGCCACGTACTGCGCGGCCTCTTTGGTGGTGATGTGTTCAAACACCACCTTGAGTTCGGGGAAGTCGCGGCGCAGCGGGATCATCTGCTGGTCGATGAACACGGCCTCGCGGTCGAACAGGTCGATGTCGGGCGAGGTCACTTCACCGTGCACCAGCAGCAGCAGGCCGGCGCGCTGCATGGCCTCCAGCGTCTTGTGCGTCTTGCGGATGTCGGTCACGCCGGCGTCGCTGTTGGTGGTGGCGCCTGCAGGGTAGAGCTTGGCAGCGACAACGCCGGCGTCTTTCGCGCGAGCAATCTCGTCGGCGGGCAGGTTGTCGGTGAGGTAGAGCGTCATCAGCGGCTCGAAGCTCATGCCGGCGGGCACAGCGGCGCGGATGCGGTCGCGGTAGGCCACGGCCTGCGCCGCGGTGGTCACCGGCGGCTTGAGGTTGGGCATGATGATCGCGCGGCCGAACTGGGCAGCGGTGTGCGGCACCACGGTGCGCAAGGCATCGCCATCGCGCACATGCAGGTGCCAGTCGTCGGGGCGGGTGATGGTGAGGGTGTCGGGGGCGCGGGTGTTCATGGGGCGCTATTGTCACCCCCCGCGCCGCCTGCGGCGTCACCCCCCAGGGTGCGCCCCCCCCTTCAGGGGGGTCGCGCGAAGCGCGGCGGGGGGTGCACTCTCAGTGCGCCAGGATCTTGTTGAGGAAGTCCTTGGTGCGCGGCTTGCGGTCTTCGGGTTTGCCGAAGAAGTCGTCCTTGGAGCAGTCTTCGAGTATCTTGCCGCCCACGTCCATGAAGATCACACGGTTGCTGACCTTGCGCGCGAAACCCATCTCGTGCGTCACGCACATCATGGTCATGCCTTCGTTGGCGAGACCAATCATCACGTCGAGCACCTCGCCGACCATCTCGGGGTCGAGCGCCGAGGTGGGTTCGTCGAACAGCATCACGATCGGGTCCATGGACAGCGCGCGCGCAATCGCCACGCGCTGCTGCTGGCCACCCGAGAGCTGGCCCGGGAACTTGTCCTTGTGCAACGACAGACCCACGCGATCGAGCATCTTGAGGCCGCGCGTCTTGGCTTCGTCGGGATTGCGGCCCAGCACCTTGATCTGCGCGATCGTGAGGTTCTCCGTCACCGACAAATGCGGGAACAGTTCGAAGTGCTGGAACACCATGCCCACGCGGCTGCGCAGCTTGGGCAGGTCGGTCTTGGGGTCGTGCACCGGCACGCCGTCGACCGTGATCTCGCCCTTCTGGAAGGGTTCGAGCGCGTTGATGGTCTTGATGAGGGTCGACTTGCCCGAGCCCGAGGGACCGCAGACCACGACCACTTCACCCTTCTGGATGTTGGTGGAGCAATCGGTCAGCACCTGCACGCTGCCGTACCACTTGGAGACGTTCTTGAGTTCAATCATGGCAATTCCTGAATAACGGATGCATCAACGGATGATGGCGATCTTTTTGTGCAGCTGTTTGACGGACCACGACAGTGCGTAACACATGACGAAATACACCACGGCGGCGGCGAGGTAGGCCTCGATCGGGCGACCAAAGTTCTTGCCCGCGACCTCGAAGCCCTTGAGCATGTCGTAGGCGCCGATGGCATACACCAGCGAGGTGTCCTGGAACAGGATGATGGTCTGCGTGAGCAGCACTGGCAGCATGTTGCGAAACGCCTGGGGCAGCACCACCAGCTTCATGTTCTGCCCATAGCTCATGCCCAACGCCTGGCCCGCGAACACCTGACCGCGCGGGATCGACTGGATGCCCGCGCGCATGATTTCACTGAAGTACGCGGCCTCAAAAGCGATGAAGGTGATCACCGCCGACATCTCGGCCCCGATGGGTTTGCCGATCAAGAGCGGCACCAGCAGGAAGAACCACAGGATCACCATCACCAGCGGAATGCTGCGCATGCCGTTGACGTAGATCGTGGCTGGCACCTCAAGCCACTTCTTGCCGGAGAGGCGCATGAGCGCCAGCACGGTGCCGAAAAGAATACCGCCGATGGTGGCCACGATGGTCAACATCACGCTGAAGTACAGGCCCTTCAGCACGAAGTTGCTGATCAGGTCCCAGTTGTAGAAGGAAAAGTCGAGGTTGAGGTTCATGTCAGTGCCCACCTGTTCCGCCGGCCACGACAAAGCCCGGTATGCGCGCGCGCTTCTCGATGACCGCCATGATGCGGTTGATGGCGAAGGCCGAGATGATGTACAGGCCGGTCACGGCGAGGTACACCTCGACGCCGCGCGAGGTCTCTTCCTGTGCCTGCATGGCGAACATGGTGAGTTCGGAGACCGACACAGCGAACGCCACCGAGGAGTTCTTGAAGATGTTCATCGTCTCGCTGGTCAGCGGCGGAATGATGATGCGAAACGCCATGGGCAGCAGCACATAACGGTAGTACTGGAAGGTGGTGAAACCCATCGCCATGCCTGCGTAGCGCTGGCCGCGTGGCAGGGCCTGGATGCCCGAGCGCACCTGCTCGGCGATGCGCGCCGAGGTGAAGAAGCCCAGGGCGAACACCACCAGCACGAAGCCCGGCACGCCCTGCAGCACATTGAACATGGAGGGCAGCACGTGGTACCAGAGGAAGATCTGCACCAGCAAGGGGATGTTGCGGAACAGCTCCACCCAGGCGTTGCCCAGACGCACCACCATGGGTCGATCAGGCAGCGTGCGCAGCGTGCCGATCACCACGCCGATCACCAGCGCAAGCAAGAGCGCCAGCAGCGCGACCGACACCGTCCAGCCCCAGGCCGACAGCATCCAGTCCAGGTAGGTGATGTCGCCTCCCTTGCCAAAGCAGCCCTGCACCGGCTGCCGCTCGATGGTGTCTTCGCAGAACACCTGCCAATCCCAGGCCATAAGAGCCCTTTCTTTTTACTGCCCACGGCACCGCGCGGATCGCGGGTGCCTACAAAAATGCCCCTTCAAATGGTCCACTTGAAGGGGCGTGCCAGAAGCTTGCGCGCTTACTTCTTGGCGTAGTCTTCCATCGGCTTGTCGTTCGGCGCAGCCCAGGCCGCCTTGGTGGCATCAGAGATCGGCAGGCCGATCTTCACGTTGGCTGGCGGGATCGGCTGCATGAACCACTTGTCGTACAGCTTGGCGAGCGAGCCGTCGGCGATCTGGCGCTTGATGCTGTCGTCCACGGCCTTCTTGAAAGCGGGGTCGTCCTTGCGCAGCATGCAGGCGATCGGCTCGACCGACAGCACTTCACCCACGATCTTGAAGTCGGCGGGGTTCTTGGCTTTGGAGATGTTGGCCGCCAGGATGGAGCCGTCCATCACGAAGGCGTCGGCGCGACCCGATTCGAGCAACAGGAAACTGTCGGCGTGGTCCTTGCCGTAAACCTCCTTGAAGTCGATGCCACCAGCGCGCTCGTTCTTGCGCAGGGTCTGCACCGAGGTGGTGCCGGTGGTGGTGGCCACGCTCTTGCCGGCCAGGTCCTTGATGCCGTTGATACCGGAGTTGGCCTTCACCGCAATGCGCACTTCTTCCACGTAGGTGGTCACGGCGAACGACACGTCTTTCTGGCGCGTGGCGTTGTTGGTGGTGGAGCCGCACTCGAGGTCCACCGTGCCGTTTTGCACCAGGGGGATGCGGTTCTGCGAGGTGACCGGCTGGTATTTCACTTCCATCGCCGTCATGCCCAGCTGCTTGCGGATGTCGGACAGGACGATTTCGCCCATTTCGGTGTGGAAGCCGACGTACTTGCCGTTGCCCAGGGTGTAGCCCAGGCCGGACGACTCACGCACGCCGAGGGACACACTGCCGGACGCCTTGATCTTGGCCAGCGTGTCGCCGGTTTGAGCCAGGGCGCTGCTGGCGGCCAGTGCGGTCACGGCCCATGCGAGCAGGTGTTTCTTCATATCTATCTCCTTGCTTGTGAAAAAAACGAAAGGTGAACGGTTTTCATCGGGATGCGACCCCCGCTCAACGACGGGGACCCGTGAATGATGCGTTGCATGCAACGTCCGTACCACCCGGGAAACCCCACTGGGTAAGGCTCAGACCACCAATGTAACCAGCGCCGCCTGCGAACGCCAATGCCCTTTGCAGCGCCGGTCATGCAAACCGTTCATGTCCGAATTTACCCCAATGGCAAAGCCCGTCCGTGCGCGCTAGACGGGTCAAAGACCCGGGAATCAGGAAACGCACAGCCGTTGGCGAAGATCGTTCCAGAATTTTTCAACTGGCCCCTTGGCCTTGCGCGCCACGGGCCGCTCGCGGTAGATGCGGATGTCCAGCGCCGTCTCCAGTTCGCCGCCGGCCGAGACCAGTTTTCGCGCAGCCACTTCGTTGCGCACCGCGCTGGCCGGCAGGAACGCGATGCCGTGCCCCTCCAGTGCCATGGCCTTGAGGCCTTCGGCCATGTCGGTCTCGTAGATGCGGTCCAGGTGCACCGGAACGCTGCTTTGCTTGAGCATCTGGTCCACCGCACGGCCCAGGTAAGCGCCAGGCGCATAGGCCAGGTAGGGCTGCGGCTGGTTGACCAGCCCGGGCAACGAATGGCTGGGCGCGCCCGTGGCGGTGGGTTTCACATACGGCGACAACAACTCGCGGCCCAGCGGCAGCATCTCGTAGTGGTTGGCATCGAGCTGGATCGGCTGCGACTCGTGGTGGTAGGCAATGAGCAGGTCGCAACTGCCTTCAACCAGGCGCAGCACCGCATCGTGCACGTTCAGCGCGATCAGGCGGCTCTTGATCGGACCACAGGTCTCGCGCAGGCCCGAGAGCCACGAGGGGAAAAACGTGAACGCCAGCGTATGCGGCACGGCGAACTCGATCACGTCTTGTGCCGCCGCCGTGTGGGCCCGCAGCATGGCGCGCGTGCTCTGCAGGGCCTGCAGCATCTCCAGCGCCTGGTCATAGAGCGTCTGGCCGGCGGGAGTGAGGCGGGTGGGGTACGACGACCGGTCCACCAGATCGGTGCCGGCCCAGGCCTCCAGCGACTGGATGCGCCGCGAAAAGGCCGGCTGCGTCACATGGCGCAATTGCGCAGAGCGGCTGAAGCTGCGGGTCTCAGCCAGGCTGACAAAGTCTTCGAGCCACTTGGTTTCCATGGGGCGCGATTATGGCGCGGCGCTAACTAGCTACACATCCCGGCTGTCCCTCCGAAAGGCATACCCCCCAACCGTACGCGGCGTTGAGCTTCTGTATGGTGGCGCGATCGGTCGCTAGGACCTAAACCAAAAGCTACAAAACGAATGGAAAGAGAGAGTTGCCATATCTGAAGTTCACCCAGAATTGCTTGATCACGTCTTCAAAGATTGATTTTTAGTTTATGGCTCTAGAAAGCAACGTCGCAGCCCTTTTTGGAATCTCAACGATACTTGTTGATCAATTCACCTCATCTCTCCATGCACTTTAATCAACGGAAAATACTCAAACTTGTCATCAATTCATTGGTGGCGGTGACCATTTTTTTGGTTATGACTAGTTTATTTTTTCTTACGCTTGTCGGTTGGAGCGAGTTCTCCCGCGCCCGCTATCTTGACCGCCTGATCAACGAAACTCAAGTACCTCGAGAGTTGCTCACCCTTGGCTCCCATCCAATTGCTTCAATTTTCGAGACATCAGAAGAAAAGATTTGCGTATTTCACTCCTATAAAGGAGGACTCCGCGACGAAAAAACGAGTTCTGCTCAGAGGCGGGTGGTGAAAAATTTAGAGCTCCCGAGTGAAGATGGCACTTGGTACCTAATTGCATTTCGAGGTGGAGAAACAACAAGAGTTTTACTTATAGATGAATCAATCGTAGTGAAACTTGCTACCCAATCAGACTGTTTTGAACCGAAAACCTCTGGCTTGTTTTTGGTACAAAAACATTTTTCAGAATCACCGTCAATTCCGACGGTGGAGTTTATCCTAAAGGAGTAAACAATGAGCACAATGTTCAGTCGCGTTTGGTGGGAAGAGCGAGCAGAGGCAGCCTGGATTTCTCTGGGCAAAACACAAGGAAACAAAGATCCTCAATTTGACTCTTTTCGCCACGCATACACAAGCGCTCTTTGGGCGAAGTACCTAGGTGAGAGCATTGCATCTGAAGCAGGTAATTTCATTGAACGAAGCAATCGTAGGAACTTCAATCAAGGAGAGCT
>NZ_JBLYYB010000020.1:0-38772 GCF_048549895.1 Hydrogenophaga sp. | reverse complement strand
CGGCCTGTCACGCCGGGGGTCGCGGGTTCGAGCCCCGTCCACTCCGCCAGTCAAGAATCAAGTCACCGCAGTCGCAAGACTCCGGTGATTTTTTTCGTCTGTTCCTCGGTCAGGTCGCCCGCTCCAGCCACCGAAACCGCACGAGCCCGGTGGAGAGCGCCGTGCCGCAGATGATCACCAGACCGCATCCCACCATCCACGGCGTGATGGTCTCGCTCAAAAACAGCGCGCCGTAGGCCAGTGCGAACACCGGCACGAGGAAGGTGACGGTGAGCGCCTTGCTCGGGCCAGCCTGTTCGATGATGTGAAAGAACAGGATGTAGGCGATGGATGTGCACAACAGCGCCACCGCCGCGACCGCGGCCCATGCCGTGAAGCTCACGGGCTCGGTGGGCCAGAACCACAGCATGGGCACCGCCAGGCCGAGCGCGGCGCCGATCTGGCTGCCGGTGGCGGTGGCCAAGGGGTGGGCGCCGGTGAGGTAACGCTTGGTGAAGCTGGCGGCCAGGCCATAACACAGGGTGGCGAGCAGGCAGGCCCCCATGGCCAGCAGCGTGATGCCGGTGGAGCCCGCGCCGGCCACGCCGGTGGCGCTGAAACCCGACTTGCCGAGCACCAGCAGCGTGACCCCGGCAAAACCAATGGCCAGGCCCAGCATGCGCGAGCCACCCGGACGGTCCTTGAGCCAGAGCCACGCAACGAGTGCACCCGTGAGCGGCACCGTGGCATTCAGGATGGAGGTCAACCCGGTGGTGATGTGCATCACCGCGAACGCGAACAGCATGAACGGGATGCCCGAGTTGAGCAGGCCGACGAACAGAATGGCTTTGGCGCGTTGGCGAAAGTCCGCCCAGACGCCTTTGACCAGAAACACCGGCAGCAGAAACAGCGCGGCCAGTGCCACCCGCAAGCCGGCGGTGGGCACGATGCCGAACTCGGAGGCACCCAATCGCATGAAGAGAAACGACGAACCCCAGAGGGCGGCGAGCAGGACAAATTCCAGGGCGAGGACGGGGTTCATGGCGTGAAAGTATGCATGCGCACTGTGGGCGTGCAGGGAGGACATTGATGCTGGATGGGAGCGCCATTGATGCGCCGCCCGACTAGGTGGCCGGATGTTTCAGAGCGGGGTGGCGCCTTCCAGCGACAGCAGAGCCGTCTTGCGTTCCAGACCGCCGGCGTAGCCGGTGAGCGAGCCGTCGGCACCCAGCACGCGGTGGCAGGGCACCACGATGCTGACCGGGTTGCGGCCCACCGCAGCGCCGAGCGCGCGCACGGCGGCGGGCTTGCCGATCGCGGCACTCAGGCTGCCGTAGCTGGTGGTGGCGCCGGGTGCAATGCGCAACAGCGCCTGCCACACCTGTTGCTGAAACGGCGTGCCGGCCTGCAAGTCCAGCGGCAGGTCGAAGGTGGTGCGCCGCCCCGCGAAATACTCGCCGAGTTGCTGGATGGCGGCTTGCAGCACGGGGTGCGCGGGATCGTGGCGCCAGGACGAGGCGTCGGGTCCGTGGCGCTGGCCGTCAAACCAGACACCGCTCAGGCCGCGCGGTGTGGCCGCCAGGGTCATGGCGCCCAGTGGGCTTTGCCATGCGGTGAAGACGGTGAGGGGATCGTGTTTCATGCGGATGCTCCTGTGGGTGAGACATGGCCAGCCGACCAGGCCCGGATGACGGCGTAGCTGCGCCAGGGTTTCCAGGCTTGTGACACGGCTTCGGCCTCGCGCCCCGGGTGTTTGTGGTCCTGCACGCCCAGGGCTTTGTGCAGCGCCACGTCGCCGGCAGGAAAGGCGTCGGGCCAGCGCAGCGCGCGCATGGCGATGTACTGAGCCGTCCAGTCGCCGATGCCGGGCAGTGCCTTGAGCGCGGTGATGGTGTCCGGCACATCAGCGCTGCCGTTGAGCACCAGGCCGTGTTCGGCCACGCCCCGCGCCAGCGCCACGATGGCGGCCTGGCGTTGTTTGACGATGCCCAGTTCGCCGAGCGCGTCGCCACCGGCCTGCGCCAGCACCTCGGGCGCCGGAAACAGCCGGGTGAGTTCCGCAAACGGTGTGTCGATGGGCTCGCCGAACCGGTTCACCAGCCGCTGCGCGAGCGTGCGCGCGGCCGCCACGGTGATCTGCTGGCCGAGCACGGCGCGCATCGCGAGTTCGAAGCCGTCGAGCGCGCCCGGCACACGCAGGCCGTTACCGGCCGGGAACGCGCCCTGCAGCACGGCGTTGATCGCGCTCGGGTCGGCGTCCAGGTCGAGCGCGGCGCGCAGGCGGTGGATCACCTGCGGCAGCACCTCGCGCAGCTCGTCGCTCACGCGCAGCATGAGCTGGCAACGCGCCTCATCGAACTCGGCCAGCAACCAGCCGCGGTGGCTGCGCTCGCCGATGTCCATGCGCAAGGTCTGCCCGAGGCGCAGCCTGTCGTCGACGAAGGCCACACCCTCGATCAGGCGCTGCCGGAAGAACGCCAGCGTGGCCGCCACGTCGTAGGGCGGCCGGTAGCCCAGGCGCACCGTGGTGCCCGGGCCGCTGTCGCGGCTGCTGGTCACGCGCCGCAGTTGGGTCGGGTTCAGGCGGTAGTGGTCGAGAAAGGCGGCGTTGAACCGCCGCACGCTCCCAAAGCCGCTGGCGAGCGCGATCTGGGTGACGGGCAGGTCGGTGTCGGCCAGCAGTTGTTTGGCGGTGAGCAGCTTGCGCGTGAGCAGGTATTGCAGCGGCGAGACACCGAGCCGGTCTTCGAACACGCGGCGCAGGTGGCGGTCGCTCACGCCCAGGCGCGCGGCCAGGCGTTCGCCCATGTTGCCTTCTGCATCGCGCCAGTGTTGCGGGTCGTCGAGCCAGAGCGTGGCCTGCTGCAGCAGGATGGCGGAGGCGTCTTCGGTGGACCAGTGGCGGTCCATCGGTGCCAGCTCGGGGCGGCAGCGCAGGCAGGGGCGAAAGCCCGCGTGCTCGGCCTGCGCCGCGTGCTCGAAGAAGCGGCAGTTCTCGCGCCGGGGTGTGCGCACGCGGCAGACCGGGCGGCAATAGATGCCGGTGGAGGTGACGGCGGTGAAGAACTGCCCGTCGAAGCGCGCGTCGTGCGAGCACAGCGCGCGGTAACAGGCGTCGTCGTCGATGCGGTCTGGGCGGTTCATGGCTGCCATGGTAGGCCGTTCGGATGGGCTTGGCTGGCCGTTTCCGGACATGTGCCTTTTGAGGCGTGAAAGGCCACTCCTACAATGGCCCAACCTCCCCGACCCCAGGACACCCCCATGCAAGTCACCCCTTCGATTTTCAAGGCCTACGACATCCGCGGCGTGACGCCCACCGCCCTCAACGAAGACGTGGCCGAGGCGTTGGGTCTGGCTTTCGGCACGCAGGCCATGAAGCTGGGCGAGAAGAGCGTGGCCGTGGGACGAGACGGGCGCTTGAGCGGCCCGGCCTTGTCGGCCGCGTTGATCCGTGGTCTGGTGGCCGCCGGTGTGGACGTGATCGACATCGGTCTGGCGACCACGCCCATGCTGTACTTTGCCGCCGCCACGCTGTGCACCAGCGGCATTCAGGTGACGGGCAGCCACAACCCCAAGGACTACAACGGATTCAAGATGGTGCTGGGTGGGCGCGCGATCTATGGCGACGACATCCAGGCGCTGCGCAAGACCATGGAAGCCGAATCACACACGCGCACCGACGGCGGGCGTGTGCGCCTGATCAACGTGCAGGCGGCCTACCAGGCCCGCATCGTGGGCGACATCAAACTCTCGCGCCCCATGAAGATCGTGGTGGATTGCGGCAACGGCGTGGCCGGTGCGTCGGCGCCCGCGATCTTTCGCGCGCTGGGTTGTGAGGTGGTTGAGCTTTTCAGCGAGGTGGACGGCAACTTTCCCAACCACCACCCCGACCCGAGCAAACCCGAGAACCTGCAGGACGTGATGCGCGCGCTGCGCGAGACCGACGCCGAGCTCGGCCTGGCGTTCGATGGCGACGGTGACCGCCTGGGCATCGTCACCAAAGAGGGCAACAACATCTACCCCGACCGCCAGATGATCCTGTTCTCGCAAGACGTGCTCTCGCGCGTGCCCGGTGGCGACATCGTGTTCGACGTGAAGTGCTCGCAGCGCCTTGCGCCGGCCATCGAAGCGGCTGGCGGCGTGGCCCACATCTACAAGACCGGCCATTCGCTGATCAAGGCCCGCATGAAGGAGCTGGACAGCCCGCTCGGTGGTGAGATGAGCGGCCACATCTTCTTCAAGGAACGTTGGTACGGCTTTGACGACGGCACCTACGCCGGTGCGCGCCTGCTCGAGATCGTGAGCCGCAGCCCGAACGCCAGCGCCGTGCTCAACGCCTTGCCCACCAGCTTCAGCACGCCCGAACTCAACGTGGCCTGCGCCGAGGGCGAGCCGCACGCGGTGGTGGACAAGCTGGTCGCGCTGGCGAAGTTCGACGCACCGGCCAAGCTCTCCACCATCGACGGTGTGCGGGTCGACTGGCCCGATGGTTTTGGGTTGATCCGTGCGTCCAACACCACGCCGGTGCTGGTGTTGCGCTTTGAGGGGCAGACCACCGAGGCGCTGCACCGCATTGAAGCGGTGATGCTGGCCTTGCTGAAAAGCGCCAAACCCGACGCCGTGGTGGGCGCCAGCGCCCACTGAACCCGATCAGCGCAAAGGCGGCAAAAGGGCCTGCACGCGCTCGATGACCGCTTCGGCCTGCGTGTCCACCAGGGCGGTGGTGTCCACGGGCCGGTTGGCGCTCCACACCACCGCCACTTCCAACGCCACATCGGCTTCGCTGTTCACCAGCCGGGCCTGGCGCAGGCCGCCGAGGCGCTCATAGCTCTCGGCAAAGTTCCACACATTCGGCCCATGCAGCACGGCGCAGCCCAGCGCCAGCGGCTCGTGCGGGTTGTGGCCACCCACGCTGGCGAACGAGCCGCCCACCAGCGCCACCGGCGCGAGTCGGTACCACAGGCCCATTTCGCCGATGGTGTCGGCGATGTAGACCGGGGCTTCGGTGGCGGTGTGGGCGCCGGTGCTGCGCAGGGGCACGTCTTGCAGGCCCGCGGCTGCCGCCAGCGATGCCACGTCAAGACCTCGTGCGGGCGCTCGCGGCGCAATGATCAGCAGCGCGTCGGGCCGCTCTTCGCGCAGCCGCGCGTGGGCTGCAAGCGCGAGTTCTTCTTCGCCGGGGTGGCTCGATGCCACCAACCACACCGGCCGGCCGGCGAGCGCTTGTTGCCAGGTGTCCAGATCGTCCGCATCACAAGCCAGCGGCGGCACCAACGCCTTGATCGTGCCGCTGATGGTGATGCGTTCGCGCGGCGCGCCGAGCACCACCAGCGCGTCGGCGGTGATTTCGTTTTGCGCAAACAGCTCGTGAAAACCCGGCAGCAGCGCCTGGTAGAGCCAGCGGCCCCAGCGGCGTTTGGCCAGCGATTCGGGCGACAGCCGCGCATTGACCAGGGCGCGTGGAATGGCGCGGGCGTCGGTCTCGGCGATCAGCGCCGGCCACAGGTCCATCTCGCACCACAGCGCCAGCGACGGCCGCCAGTGGTCCAGAAAACGCGACACCGCCTCGGGCGTGTCGACCGGGGCGAACTGGTGCTGGCAGCGCGCGGGCAGGCCGGTGCGGCGCAGCGCATCGCCAGAAGTCCGCGCGGTGGTGGTGATGAGGAAACTGCAGTCGGGTCGCTGCTCGGCCAACCGGGCGAACAGCCCGGCGAGTGCCATGGACTCACCCACGCCCACCGCGTGGCCCCACACCAGCACGCCGGTGGGACGGTCGGCGTATTCGCTGCCCAGCTTCTGCCGCACGCTGCGCGGCGTTTCCTTGCCGCGCAGCAAACGCCGCTGCAATCCCTTGCGCCACACCGGCGCCAGCCAGCCGGCCACCACCAGGTAGGCCCGCAGTGCCCAGGGCTGGCGCGTGCCCGTCATTGAGCTTCCAGCCAGGGCACCAGCGTGGCCATGTGTTTGGCGGTGGCGCCGCCGTGCTCGGCGTAGAAGGCTTCGGCGCCTGCGATGGCGCGCGCGTAGTCGGCGGGTGAGGTGAGCAGTTGCACCAGCGCGGCCGAGAGGCTGGCTATCGTCATGTGCTGTTGCAACACGCCCGCTGCCAATGCTTCCACGCCCGGGTACTCGATACCCCAGATGCTGTGGCCCACCATCACCGGCTTTTTGAGCGCCAGCGGCTCGATCACGTTGTGCGCGCCCAGGGGCACGAAGGACGCACCGACCACCACCACCTGCGAGAGCGCGAGGTAAAAATACATCTCGCCCAGCGAGTCGCCCATGAGCACGTCGATGCCGGCCATGTCGGGCGCATCGGGGGTGGGCTGCAGGGCAGCGTCGAGCATGCGGCTGCGCCGGGCCACGCGCAGGCCCGCGGCCTCGAACATCTGCACCACCGCATCAAACCGCTGCGGGCTGCGCGGCACGTAGACCACCAGCGGTGGCGGCAGGCCCGCCGCGTTCAGGCCTGCCTGCACCTGCCGAATGGCGTCGATGAACTGTTCGTCTTCGCCCACGATGGCGCTGGCGAAACACAGCACCGGCCGTTGCCCACTGGCGGCGGTGGCGAGCTGCCATGGCGCGAGCAGGGCAAGGGCTGCGGCGATCTGCTGCGGCGACACCGGCAGATCAAATCGGGTTTCGCCCGCGATCACCACGCGCTCACAACCCACGTCGCGAAAGCGCTGGGCGTGTGTTTCGGACTTGCAGAGCACCAGCTCGTAGGCCTGGAAGATGCCGGCGCGAAAGCCACCCCATTGGCGGTCGCGCACGATGCTTTTCTTGGGGTACTGGGCGTTGGCCATCGCCAGCGGCACCCCCCGGCGGCGGATGGTGGCCAGCAGCACTGGCCAGGTGTCGATCTCGGTCATGACCGCCGCGCGCGGCTGCACCCGGCGGATCAGGCGGCGCACCGCCCAGCCCAGCTCCAGCGGCACATAGCTCACCTGCAGCTGCTGCGCTGCAATCGCTTCGGCAAACAGCGTGTGGGCGGCGGTGCGGCCGGCCGGGGTGAGGGTGGTGATGAAAACCGGGTAGCCGGCGGCCAGCAGGGCGCGCACCAGTGGGGCGGCGCCGCGCATCTCGCCCATGGAGGCGGAATGCACCCACACCGGGCGGTCCAGCCCGGTCGGTGCGGCACCGAAACGTTCGTCCCAGTGCGCCCGGTACAACGGCTCGCGCTGACCGCGTTTCCACAAAAACAGCAGGAACACCGGCAGCAGCAGGTGCCACAGCATTTCGTACACGCCGATGAGCACGGACAGCCGCCAGCTGGGCGGAAAAGGGCGGGACGCTGTGCGTGTGGAAGTGGGGGAGGCCATCGGTGGAAACGAAACGGGTCGGGCGGGCTTGCCTGCGTGTCGCTCCAGGGGCTCCGGACGAAGGCCATTCAGTATAGTTACGCCCTTGGGCAGACCCGCACCGCGCGGCCTGCCTCCCCACACAGGAACACCACCGATGCCCCTTCCCACGCCGGCCTGGACCGCAGTCATTCCGCTGCGCGCCGGATCCAAGGGCCTGCCCTCGAAAAACATCCGCCCGCTGGCGGGCAAACCGCTGTACCGCCACGCGGTGGACCAGGCGCTGCAAGCCGGTGCCCAGCGCGTGGTGATCACCACCGACATCCCCGAGGTGCTCTGGGCCGAACTGCCCACCCAGGTGACGCTGGTGGAGCGCCCAGCCGAGCTGGCGGGCGACACCGTGCCCATGGCGCCGGTGTTGCAGCACGCACTGCAGAGTGCCGACTGCCACGGCACGGTGGTGCTGTTGCAGGCCACCTCGCCGCTGCGTCTTCGCAGCGACATCGAGGCCGCGCTGGCCGTGTTCGCTGGCGGCTATTTCGAACTCGTCATGTCGGTCACCAGCGCCGACCGGGGCGTGCTCAAGTGGGGCACGCTGCGCGGCAACCGTTTCCAGCCGTTGTCGGACCCGGCGCACTGCTTTGCCAACCGCCAGAGCCTGCCACCGGTGGTGCGGCCCAACGGCGCGTTGTACGTGTTGAACGCCGAACGTTTTGTGGCCAGCGGCAGTTTTGTCTCCGAGCGCATTGGCGTGGTGGAAATGCCGGCCGAGCGCAGCCAGGACATCGACTCGCTGGACGACTTCGAACGCTGCGAAGCCGCGCTGGAGGCTGCACATGGCCCATGAGATGAATACCGACTACGTGGACCTCTACACGGCGCCGACCTGGCAGTGCGTGATGATTTGCTGGGGTACCAAGTACTCGACCGCGCTCATCAACAACCTGGTGCGCAGCATCGCCGAGAAGGCATCCTCCCAGCCGCGCTTCATCCTGATTTCGGACCGGGAGCGGCCCGATCTGGCGGACCGCATCGAGCTGGTGCGGTTTCCCGAGTTTTGGCTGCAAGACCGGCTCAAGACCTCGGGCTGCCAGGCCAAGCTGGTGATGTTCGACCACGGCATTGTGCCCACCGACCTGCCCGCGATCTACGTGGATCTGGACACCATCGTGCTCGGCGACCTGGGCGCCGGGCTGGAACTGATGCAGAACAGCAAGACCGTGGCCATCCTGCAAAGCGCCATCATTCCGTTCGGCTGGATCGGGCGCACGCTGTACCGCTGGACCAAGCGCCGCCGTTATGCGCGCGGCAACTCGTCTTTCGTGATTTACCACCCGGCCGAATGCCACTTCATCGCCGAACGTTTCAAGGCGCTGCTGGAGCAAAACCCCGGGCTTGAATTCCGGCCCATGGCGGCCGACGAGCGCTTTATCAGCTGGGTGGCGCAAGAGCACATGGTGCGCATTCCCAACTCGTTTGCCGTCAAGTTTCCCGGTGAGTTCATGTTCTATTGGGGCTTCTGGCTCTACATCAAAGCCCGCTTGCCCTGGGTGCGCAGCCGCCGACAATCGTTGGTGGCGGTCACGCTCAACGGCCTGATGATCAAGCCCGAAAAACTGCTCTCGCTCAAAGAGGGTGACGTGATCGTTGACGAAAAGTCCCGCAAGCTGATCTGGAGCGAAAAGACGCTCGGCTTCATGCGCTCCAAAATCCAGGCGTTCTACGCCGGCTCCCTGTAATTCCCTGACGCCACCCGGCACGAGGCCCTCATGAAAATCGCCCACCGCGACATCTCCCCCAACCACCCTCCGCTGGTCGTGGCCGAAATCGGCATCAACCACGGCGGCAGCCTCGACGTGGCCAAAGGCATGGTGCAGGCTGCGCACCGCGCCGGCTGCGAGATGGTGAAACACCAGACGCATTTCGTCGACGACGAGATGACCGACGAGGCCAAACAGATCTTCCCGCCCAACGCCGACAAATCCATCTGGGACGTGATGGAAGAGTGCGCGCTATCCAAAGACGACGAGATATCGCTCAAGACCTACGCCGAGTCGCTCGGCATGATCTACATCTCCACGCCGTTCTCGCGCGCCGCAGCCGATTTCCTCAACGACATCGGCGTGTCCGCGTTCAAGATCGGTTCGGGCGAGTGCAACCACGTGCCGCTGATCCGCCACATCGCGAGTTTCGGCAAACCCGTCATCATGAGCACCGGCATGCAGACGATTGACGGCATGCGGCCGTCAGTGAAAGCGCTGGACGACGCGGGCGTGGACTACGCGCTGCTGGAGTGCACCAACCTCTACCCCTCGCCGCCCGAAATTGTCAGCCTGCAGGGCATCACCGAGCTGAAGAGCGCCTTCCCGCGTGCCGTCATCGGTTTCTCCGACCACAGCATCGGGCCCGAAATGGCGTTGTCGGCTGTGGCGCTGGGCGCCTGCATCCTGGAGCGCCACTTCACCGACACACGCTACCGCAAGGGCCCGGACATCTCCTGCTCCATGGACCCGGCCGAGCTCAAGTTCTTGATCGACCGCTCGCGCGAGATCCACACCGCGCTGCACAACCCCAAGGTGCGCACCGCGCCCGAAGAAGACGTGTACCGTTTTGCGCGCGGCTCCATGGTGGCCGACCGCGACCTGCCCGCCGGCCACGTGGTCACGCCCAGCGACATCTGGGCACGCCGCCCAGGGTCGGGTGAGATTTCGGTGCAGCACTTCGACCGCCTCGTGGGTGCGAAGCTCACGCGCGCCGTCAAACGCAACCAGCAGCTGTTGTGGAGCGATCTGGACGGTGTGAAACCCCTGGCCAACAGCTGATTCGAATGACCGCCAAACGACTGCTCTTCGTCACCGGCACCCGGGCCGATTTTGGCAAGCTCGAACCGCTCGCGCTGGCCGCCCAACAAGCCGGGTTCGCGGTGGGCTTTTTCATCACCGGCATGCACATGATGCGGCGCTACGGCGAAACGCGGCTGGAGGTGAAGCGCTTTCCCGGCGCCGAGTTTTTCGAGTTCGTGAACCAGCGCGAAGGCGATGCGCAGGACTTCATCCTCTCCAAGACCATTCTTGGGTTCTCCGATTTCGTTCACGAGCACCGGCCCGACCTCGTGGTGATTCACGGTGACCGCGTCGAAGCGCTGGCCGCGTCCATCGTCTGCGCCATGAAGTACATCCCGTCGGCGCACATCGAAGGCGGTGAAGTCTCGGGCACCATCGACGAGAGCATCCGCCACTGCAACACCAAACTCTGTGCCGCGCACTTCGTGAGCTCCGAAGGCGCGAAGCAGCGCGTGCTCGCGCTGGGTGAATCGCCCGAGAGTGTCTACAACATCGGCTCGCCCGAACTCGACACCCACGCGCGGCCTTCGGGTGTGACGCTGGCGCAGGTGAAGGAGCGCTACGCGATCCCGTTCGACGACTACGGCATCGTGATCTTCCACCCCGTGACCTCGGAGGCCGACACCATCGGTGCGCAGGCGCAGGCGCTGTTCGCGCGGCTGGAAGCCAGCGGGCGCCAATTCGTGGTGATCGCCCCCAACAACGACCCCGGCACCGAAGACATCTTTGCCGTGCTGGAGAAGCTGCCCAAGGAACGCTTCCGCCAGATCCCGTCGATGCGGTTCAACTACTTCTCCGAACTCATGAAAAACGCTTCGGCCATGGTGGGCAACAGCAGCGCGGGTGTGCGTGAGGCGCCGTTTCTCGGTGTGCCCAGCCTCGATGTGGGCACGCGGCAGAACCGGCGCGCCAGCGGTGCATCGATCACCGCGTGTTCGGCGATGGACCTTGCCGTGATCGACAGCTTCCTTCAGAACACCTGGGGACAGCGGTTTCAGACCGACACCACCTTCGGTGCCGGTCACGCCGCCGCCGGATTCGTGGAGGTGCTCAACCGCCCCGACTTCTGGCTCAAGCCACTGCAGAAGGCCTTTGCGGGTGACTGACTTTCACGCCTGGCGCGCGCGTTTCGAATCCGCCATGGACACCACCGCCAAAAGTGGCGCTGTGGTGTTGCTGCTCGGTGTGCCCACCTCGATTGCCCTGGTCAACATCGGCATCCTGCTGATCCTGATCGGCTGGTTGCTGTCGGGCCGGTGGCGCTGGAAGTTCGATGTGATCCGCCACCACCCGCTCACGCTGCCGGCCCTGCTGCTCAGCGCGTTGGTGCTGCTGGGCATCACCTACACCGATGCGCCCAAGGCCCACATCGCTCACCACCTGTACGTCTACAGCAAGCTGCCGCTCATGCTGATGCTGCTCACCTTGTTTCACGATTCCCGGTGGCAGCGCCGGGGTCTGCTGGTGTTTGCGGTGGGCTCGGTGGTCACGGTGGTGAGCACCTACGCCAACATCTGGTTCCAGGTGCCCTGGTCCGATTCGCACCAACAGGGATTGGGTGTCTCGCACCACGTGTTCAACGACTACATCGCGCAGGGTCTGGCCATGTCGTTCTTCACGGCGCTTGCGCTGGTGATCGCCATCGACGCGCGTGAAAAGTCGATCCGCTGGGCCTGGGTGTTGGTGGCTGCGTTCACGGTGTTCAGCATCACCCACCTGCTGCAGGGGCGCACCGGCCAGGTGGTGTTGCTCGCCATGGTCTGCGCGCTCGCTGCGGTGGCAGCGCCCGCGGCATGGCGTTGGCGCGCACTGGTCGTGGTGGCGCTGGCCACGGTGGCGCTGTTCCTCTCGTCGCCCCTGCTGCGCGAGCGTGTCATCACCCTGTTTGCCGAGTTCTCCCAGTACAAGGACACCGGCGTGTTCACCAACTCCACCGGTTACCGGCTGGACATGTGGAAAAACGCGCTCGAGATGTTCATGGACAGTCCTTTGTGGGGACACGGTACGGCGGGCTACCGCGTGTTGTCCGAGCAGATCTACGCCGATGCGGGTGTGTGTGCGGTCTCCTGTGTGCATCCCCACAACCAGTTTCTTCTCCTGGCGGTCGACTTCGGCGTGCTCGGCCTGGTCGGCTACGTGATGCTGCTCCAACGAGCCTGGGTGGCGGCCTTTGACCTGAGCGTGCGCTACCGCAACCTGCTGGTGGCGTTCCTCGCCATCCTGTTCGTCGACAGCTTCATCAACGGGCCGTTCTGGGTCACGACCGAGCGGCATCTGTTTGCCTCCGTGCTGCCCTTGCTGCTGGCCGGGTGGCGTCCACCCGCGTCTGAAACAGACGCGGTGCCAGCGCTGGAGCGCCCCGCATGATCCCGGCCTGGAAAATCCGCCGTGAGCTGGAAACCGCGCGCCAACAACTGCAGGCCATCCCCGAACGGCTGATCGGCCCGGCCCGACAGCGCCGGCTCGACAGCCAGTTCCCCAACGGCTTTCGCGTCATGAACGGTGCGGCGTCGCTGGGCCCCAAGGTGGCGATTTTTCTGGTGTACCAGCCGCGCGGCATGTCGGCCTCGGCGGTGGCGACTTGCCGACACCTGAGCGAGCGCGGTTACTCGGTGGTGCTGGTCGCCAACTCGCCGGTGTCTGCGGCCGACGAAGCGTTGCTCGGCCGTTGGGTCTGGCGCTTCGTCGAGCGCCCGAACTTTGGTTACGACTTCGGCGGTTACCGCGATGGCATCCGCCTGCTGTGGCATTGGTCGGTGTCGCCCGAGAGTTTGATCGTCCTCAACGACAGCGTGTGGTTTCCGCTGGATCAGAACGAGACCATGCTGGCATCGATGGAGGCGTCCAAGGCCGGCTTTCTGGGTGCGCTGCGGCATGTGGACCTGCCCGAAACGGACACCGAGCACGCCGGCATTTTTCTGTCGTACTTCTTCCTGATCAAACGCAGCGTGTTGACCTCGGAGGTCTTCATCAACTACTGGAACGGCTACGTGTCGACCAGCAACAAGTACCTGACCGTGCGGCGCGGCGAGCGCGGCTTCTCGCGCACGCTGTTTGCGGCCGGTGTGCCGAGTGAAGGCCTGTACTCCAGAGACCGCTTCATGGCGGCGGTGGAGCAGCAGCCAGCGGTTTTTCTGCGCCAGACCCTGGTGTACGGCGCCTACACCGACCCGGCGCTGGAGCAGGCGCGGAACGCGTTGCTGCAGAACGACGACACGTCAGAGGCTTGGCGCTTGCAGGCCATCGACCACATCCGCGTGGTGGTGAACAAGCGCAACTTTCACTCGTCTTTTTGCTTCGCCAGTATCCGCTTGCTGGGCATTCCCTTGCTCAAGAAAAACAAGGGGGAGCTGCAGGTGCGCATGCGCCACCAGTACCTGCGTGCGGTGAAGGCAGGCGATCTGCCCGCGCCCGAGGCGGCGGTGTTGGCCGAGATCGAAGCCAGCACCCGCTGAGGCGCGTGGCTCAGGGCGCCAACAACGAATTGATCGGCAACAAATCCTCAGGCACCAGCCGGCCGCTGGCCTGCTTCAGGCGCAGGCCGCCGAGCAGCACGTTGTAACGGGCCTGGGCCAAATCGCGTTTGGTCTGGAACAGCTGGCTTTGCGCGTTGAGCACGTCGATGTTGATGCGCACGCCCACCTGGTAGCCCAGACGGTTGGCGTCCAGGGCGCTCTGGCTGGAGGCTTCGGCAGCTTCCAGGGCTTTGGCCTGGCCCTGGCCCGAGATCACGCCGAGGAACGCGCTGCGTGTGGCCAGGTCAACGCCGCGCTTGGCGGCTTCCAGATCGGTGCGGGCCTTGTCTTCGAGCGCCAGCGTTTCCTTCACCCGGTTCTGGATGGCGTAGCCGGCGAACAGCGGCATGTTGAACTGCACACCCAGGCTGGTGTTGTTGCTGCGCACGGTGTTCTGGGCGAGCGTGTTGGTGGAGGGCGCGCGGGCCACCTGGTATTGCGCCACCAGGTCCACGGTGGGTTTGTGACCGGCTTCGGCTTTGCGAGTTTCCAGTTGCGCAATCTCCAGCCCGCGGGTGGCTTGCAGGATGGTGGGGTGTGTCTCGTCATTGAGGGCCACCCAGGCCTGCGGGTCGGCGGGTAACAGTGGGGGCAGCACCACTGGCGCCACCAGCGGTTTGGGCGTCACATCGGCCCGACCCACCAGCTGGTTGAGCGCGAGCTGTTTGACGCGCAGGTCGTTCTCGGCGGCGATTTCCTGCGCCACCACCAGATCGAAGCTGGCCTGCGCTTCGCGCGAGTCGGTCACGGTGGTGGTGCCGACTTCGAAGTTGCGTTTGGCCGCAGCGAGTTGTTCGGCCACAGCGGTTTTTTGCGCACGCACGAAAGCCAGCGTGTCGGTGGCGGCGAGCACGTCGAAGTAGGCCTGTGTGGTGCGCACGATCAGGTCCTGCTCGGCCAGGGCGAGGGTGGCCTTGGCCACGTCCACCGAGAGCAGCGCCTGGTCGTTGTTGAGTTTGTTGACCGGGCGGTACAGCGGCTGGCTGGCCGAGAGTGTGGCGCTCTGGCTGTTGCTGCTGGTGTCGGCGCCGCCGTTGATTTCACGACGTGCCCAGCTGGCGGCCGCGCCCAGGCCGACCTCGGGCAGCAGGCCGGCCTTGGCCTGGTCGGCGCGGAAGAGGTTGGCCTCATATTGCGAACGGGCCGCCAGGTAAGTGGCGTCAAAACCGCGCGCCGCTTCATAGAGCTCCACCAGACTCTGGGCCTGTGCGCCCGTGGCTGCACCCAGGGCCAAGCCGGCGGCCACGGCGAGCCGACTCAGAGAGAAAGGTCGGTGCCCTTGTGAAGCGGGTGCGTGCGGGACAGTCATGGAGTTCCTTTGAAACGGATGGCGGTGGATGGCAGGGCCGGTTCAATAGACCGGCACAGCGGGGTCGCGCTCCTGCGACCAGGCGTGTATGCCACCGTGGATGTTCACGATCTGTGTGAATCCCTGGTTCGTCAGAAAGTTCGCCACTTGTGCGCTGCGCATGCCGTGGTGGCACAGACAGGCGATGGGCAGGTCGCGGTCGAGCTCGTTGAGGCGCTCGGGCACGCTGCGCATGGGCATGTGGCGCAGCTCGAAGCCCTCGGCCTTGACGGACGCCGTCTGCAGCTCCCAGGGTTCGCGCACATCGAGCACCACCGGCAGGCTGCCGGGTGGCGTTGCGCCGGCCGCGTGCGCAAGCCAGTCATCAAGTTGCGCGGGTTGAATCGCTTTCATGGATGTCCTTGAGAGAAAACTTCAGAAGCAAAAGCTCGAAGGTTCAGGGAAGTTCAGCAGGCGCGGCGCCACGGTGTCCCAGGGCTGTGCGGTCTGGAACGAGGCATCGGCCACGCGGGTGACGATGGTGGCGCGCATCATCGGCTCATGGCCCACGATGGCGGCCAACCGGCCACCGGGCGCCAGCAAGGCGAGCAAGGCGGGTGGGATTTCGGCGACCGAGCCACTGAGCAGGATGGCGTCGAACGGGCCGCCCGCGCTGCAGGCGGCAAAGCCTTGCGCTGCGGCGTCTGCGAGTTTGACTTCCACGTTGGTGATGCCCGCGTTGCGCAGGTTCTCGCGCGCGGTGCCGGCCAGCACCGGATCGATCTCGACCGAGACCACGCTGTGCGCCAGGCTGGCCAGCAGGGCGGCCATGTGACCGCTGCCGCTGCCGACTTCCAGCACCTTGTCGGTGGGTTTGAGGTCCAGGTCCTGCAGCAGACGGGCTTCAACCTTCGGCGCCAGCATGCACTGACCGTCCACCGCGGGGTGGACCAGGGGCAGCTCCATGTCGGCAAAGGCCAGGGCGCGGTGCGCGGTGGGCACAAACGCCTCGCGGTGGATGCGCGACAGCAGTTCGAGCACCTGGGGGGAGAGCACCTCCCAGGGGCGGATCTGCTGCTCGATCATGTTGAAGCGGGCGTGGTCAAAGCCGGTGTGGATGGTGGGCGCGGGGGTGGTCGTCATGGAGTGGGCTCCTGGGGGCGTCTGGAAGATGAAAGGGATGGCTGGATTTTACGGAGCCGACGCCACCGGTGTGGCCGCGGTCATGCCGAGCTTGCGCCGGCACCACCGGGCGAGATCGTCCATGTAGCAGTACACCACCGGCACCACCACCAGGGTGAGCAGCGACGAGGTGATCACCCCGCCGATGACGGCCTGGCCCATGGGCGCGCGCTGTTCCGAGCCTTCGGTGAGCGCAAACGCCAGTGGCACCATGCCAAACACCATGGCCAGCGTGGTCATGAGGATGGGGCGCAGCCGCACGCGCGCGGCCAGCAGCAGGGCCGACTCGCGGTCTATCGGCGCTTCGCCCACCAGGCCGTTTCGCGCGCGGATCGCAAAGTCCACCAGCAGGATCGCGTTTTTGGTCACCAGGCCCATCAGCAGCACGATGCCGATGACCGAGAACATGCTCATGGTGGAGCCGAACATGAGCAGCGCCAGCGCCACGCCGATCAGCGTGAGCGGCAGCGCCGTCATGAGTGCCAGCGGCTGCAGAAAACTCTGGAACTGGCTGGCCAGGATCATGTAAATGAAGATGATGGCCAGGGCGAGCGCCGAGATGGCGTAGCCGAAGGACTCCTGCATGTTCTTGGTGGAGCCACCGAACTCGTAGCGGTAACCCGGTGGGAAGGGTGTGCTGTCGAGCACCTGCTTGATCTCGGCCGACACCTCGCCGGGTGAACGGCCGAACACGTTGGCGTTGATGGACACCTCGCGGTTGAGGTTGCGCCGGTTGATCTGGTTGGGGCCGGTGGAAGCCACCACCTCGGCCACCTGGCCCAGGCGCACCACGCGGGCCGTGCCGTCGGCCTCCGTGCCCACCATGAACGGCAGTTGTGCCAGGTCGCTCGCGCGCTCGCGCCCGCTGGCGGCCAGCTGCACGTTCACGTCGTAGCTCTCGCCGTTCTGCGCGCGCCAGTTGCCCACCGTGGTACCGGCCACCAGCGTGCGCAGCGCGCCGCCCACGGCGGCCACGTTCATGCCGGCATCTGAAGCCAGCTCGCGCCGCATCTTCACGTCCACCGTCGGCTTGTTGGGCTTCACGCTGGCGTCCAGATCGACCAGACCCACGATGGGGCGGATGCGCTCCATCACGGTGGCGCTCAGGCGCTCCAGCTCGGCCAGGTCGTCGCCTTGCAGCGAAAACTCCACCTGTTTGTTGCCACCCACGGCATCCAGCAGACCCACGTGCGTGACGGTGATGCCGGGCACGCTGCGCAAGCGCTCGCGCAGCTGGGCCGACATCGCGTCGGCGCTCAGGCTGCGGTCCTTGCGGTCGACCAGACGCACATACACGCTGGCGTACATGGTGCCCTGGGCGTTGCCGGTGTTGAGCGTGGACAGCGTGTACTTCACCTCGGGAAACTGGCGCAGGATGCCTTCGACCTCGCGCGTTTTGGCCTCGGTGGCCTGCAGCGACGAGCCCACCGGCGTGTGAAAACTCAGCGAGGTTTCCGAAAAGTCCGCCTTGGGCACGAACTCGGTGCCCAGCAGCGGCAGCACGAACAGGCTGCCGATGAAGGTGGCCAGCGCCACACCCAGCGTGGCCAGCTTGTGCTTGAGCGACCAGCGCAACGTGGTCTGGTAGGTGTCGGCCAGATCGTCCTGGAAACGGTCGAACCAGCCGGTGACACGGCCGATGGTCTTGTCGTAGAAGCTGCGCGGTGCATCGAGATGACCGTGCTTCTCTATTTCCGGGTCGTGCCACACCGACGACAGCATCGGGTCGAGCGTGAAGCTCACGAACATGGAGATGAGCACGGCCGCCACCATGGTGATGCCGAACTCGTGGAAGAACTTGCCGATGATGCCGCCCATGAAACCGATGGGCAGGAACACCGCCACGATGGAAAGCGTGGTGGCCAGCACGGCCAGGCCGATCTCCTGCGTGCCTTCCATGGCCGCGTTGAACGGCGTCTTGCCCATCTGCACGTGGCGCACGATGTTCTCGCGCACGACGATGGCGTCGTCGATCAGCAAACCCACCGAGAGCGTGAGCGCCATCAGCGTGATCATGTTGATGGTGAACCCGAAGAGGTTCATGAAGAAGAAGGTGCCGATCAGCGCAATGGGCAGCGTGAGGCCGGTGATGACGGTGGAGCGCCAGGAGTTCAGGAACAGAAACACGATCAACACCGTGAGCAGCGCGCCTTCGATCAGCGTGCGGCGCACGTTGTCCACCGACACGCGGATGGGGCGCGAACCGTCGGCGATCTGCTCCAGCCGGATGCCCGGTGGCAACTCGGCACGCAGCGTTTCCACCGCCGCTTTCAGGCCGTCGGTCACGGCGATGGTGTTCTCGTCCTGCGACTTCTGCACCTGCAGCAGCAGCGTGCGCTGGCCGTTGTAGAGCGCCAGGCTCTGCACTTCCTCGGTGCCGTCGTTGATGGTCGCCACCTGCGACAGGTGCACCGCCTGGCCGGCGCGGCGCGCCACGATGATGTCGCCAAAATCCTGCGGGTTCTGCAGGCGCGAGAGCACTTGCACCACACGCTCGCTCTCGCCGGTTTTCAACGTGCCCACGGGCAGGTCCTGGTTTTCGTTGCGCACGGCGCTGGTGACTTGCTCGGTGGTCACGCCCAGCGCTTCCATGGCCGAGGGGTCGAGCTCGATGTTGATGGCGCGCTGCGTGCCGCCCACCAGCGTGACCGAGCCCACCCCGCGCACGTTCTCCAGCCGCTTCTTGAAGGTCTGTTCGGCCCAGGTGGTGAGCTCCACCGCGCTGGGTGTCTTGCCGTTCACGGCTTCGGGAATGACCGCCACCGACCAGATGGAGCGCGCCGCCGGGTCAAAGCGCAGCACGCGCGGTTCTTCCACCTCGTCGCGCAGCAGCGGGCGCAGGATGCCGATCTTCTCGCGCACGTCTTCGGCCGCTTTTCGCCCGTCGATCGTGAGCTGGAATTCGATGATGACAACCGACGAACCTTCGTAGCTGCGTGAGGTCAGGGTGTTCACACCCGCCACCGCGTTCACGGCTTCTTCGACCTTCTTGGTGACTTCCGACTCCACGATCTCGGGCGAAGCACCCGGGTAGGCGGTGGTCACCACCACCACCGGAAAGTCGATGTTGGGGAACTGGTCCACCTGCAGGCGCTGGAACGAGAAGATGCCCAGCACCACGAAGGCGATCATCACCATGGTGGCGAACACCGGGTTGCGCAGGGAGACCTGGGTGAACCACATGGCGGGCTGCTCAGTTGGTGGCGGTGGCGGGCGCGGTGGCGGGTGTGTTCAGGCGCACGGCGGTGCCCTCGCGGATCAACCCGGCCTGCGCACGCAGCAGCTGCGTGCCGGCGGGCAAACCCTCCACCGCGCGCATGGGCTCGGTGCCCAGTAGGCCGGTGGCGCCCGGCTGCAGCGGCACATGCACCACCGCGCCTTCGCGCACCACCTGCACATAGGGCTGCGGCTTGTCGTTGCGCACGGCAGACGTGGGCACGGCCAGCGCGTTGACCGAGCCCACGACGATGTGCCCCTGCGCAAACAGGCCCTGGCGCATGCCGGGCAGCGCGGGCACGCGCAGGTACACCAGCACGCTGCGGCTGGCAGCCTGCACGCTGGGGTTGATGCGCGCCACGGTGGCCTGCACCGGTTCGCTCAAGCCTTCCACCGTGAGGCGCGCGGTTTGCCCCACCCGCACGGCCACCGCTTCGGCGGGCGCAATGGCGGCTTCCATCTCGAAGCCCGAGAGGTCCACCACGTCGAGCACGCGCATGTCGATGCCCACGCGTTCGCCGTTCTGCACCAGTCGGGCCGAGATTTGGCCGGTGAGCGGGGAGCGCAGCGTGGTGTCGGCGAGCGATTTGCGCGCGATGTCCAGTGCGGCGAGCGCCGCCTGGTGCGTGGCTTCGGCGCTGGCGAGGTTGGCGCTGGCGGTGTCGAGTGCGGTGTTGGAAATGAAGCCCTGGCGCACCAGGGCCTGGTTGTTGTCAAAGGTGCGCCGCGCAATCGCCACCTGTGCCTGCGCCGACTCGGCCTGGCGCATGGACTGGCGCACGCGCGCCTGGGCTTCCGTGCTGTCGATGCGCGCCACCACCTCACCGGCTTTCACCGGGTCGCCTTCGCGCTTGCTCAGGCCCTGGATTTCACCGGCGGTCCTGGCCTTGATGGCTGCGGTCTGCAGCGCATCCACCGAGCCCGACAGGGCCACGGTCTGGGTGAGTTCGATGTTTTGTACCGTCACCACGTCGGTGGGCGAGAGCGTGTAGGTGGGCGTTTTCTGCAGGGACTCGGCAGCGGCGCGCGCCGCTTCGCTGTTGGCCTTGCGTTTGCCCAGCGCGCGCGTGACACCCAGTGCAACGCCGAGCACCAGCAAGATGAGCAGCAGCCACTTGATCCAGAAAGACAAAGAGCGGCGTGGAGTCATGTTGGTCGCGGGCGATTCGGCGGGATCAGGCCAAGGTGGTGGGGTGCCGGGGCACCTGCATGCCCGAGAGCAACAGGTCGACCTGGGCATCGATGAAGCCGATGGGGTCGATCTGTTCGGACGCCGGGCAGCACGGCGCCATGGAGTGTTTCCACATCAGCAGGAAGATCATCGGTGCGATCAGGCTGTAGACCGCGTATTCCATGGGCAGGGGTCGGAAATCGCCCCGGTCCACACCGCGCTGCAGGATGCGGCGGATCAGGTCGTGGCCGGGCTCGATCACTTCCTGTTGGTAGAACGCCGCAATCTCGGGAAACATGCCGGCTTCGCTCATCACCAGCTTGGTGATGCCGGATGCGGGCGTCATGCCGATGCGTTCCCACCACGAGTGCATGCAGTAGCGCACCAGCTCGGCGCTGTCGCCGCTGAAGCGCTCGAACTCTTCATTCCATTCGGTGAATCGGCCGGCGATGTTCTCGCGCACCACCGCCTTGAACAACTCTTCCTTGCTCGGGACGTAGAGGAAGAGGGTGCCTTTGGACACGCCAGCCATGGCCGCCACTTCTTCCACCCGGGTGGCGGCGAAGCCTTTTTCGACGAACAGCGTGAGCGCCGCGTCCAGCAGCTCACCCGGCCGCGCCTCCTTGCGCCGCGAACGGCGCTGCGGAGCGTCGGGCTCGACGGGGGAGCTGGTGTCGGGGGACAAAGGCATGCGGGGGATTTTAATGACCGGTGGGTTATTAAATATACCCCACACCCCTTCGCTTCCCGTGTCCCCAAGGTAAAGCCCCGGTCAACGGAGCACGCCTCCGCCGCTTCAGGAAAACGCTTGAATACCGGTGATCGCGCGGCCCAGGATGAGCGCGTGGATGTCGTGCGTGCCTTCGTAGGTGTTGACCACTTCCAGGTTCACCAAATGGCGCGCCACGCCGAACTCGTCGCTGATGCCGTTGCCGCCCATCATGTCGCGCGCCAGGCGTGCGATGTCCAGCGCCTTGCCGCAGCTGTTGCGTTTCAAGATGGAGGTGATCTCCACCGCGGCCGTGCCTTCGTCCTTCATGCGGCCCAGGCGCAGGCAGCCCTGCAGGCCCAGGCTGATCTCGGTCAGCATGTCGGCCAGTTTTTTCTGGATCAGCTGGTTGGCGGCCAAAGGGCGGCCGAACTGGTGGCGGTCCATCACGTACTGGCGGGCGCGGAAGTAGCAGTCTTCGGCCGCGCCCAGCGCACCCCAGGCGATGCCGTAGCGCGCGCTGTTCAGGCAGGTGAACGGGCCCTTCAAGCCACGCACCTCGGGGAAGGCGTTTTCGTCGGGGCAGAACACGCCGTCCATCACGATTTCACCGGTGATGGAGGCGCGCAGGCCGACCTTGCTGTGGATGGCCGGGGCCGAGAGGCCTTTCATGCCCTTGTCGAGGATGAAGCCGCGGATCGAGCCTTCGTCGTCCTTGGCCCAGACCACGAACACGTCGGCGATCGGCGAGTTGCTGATCCACATCTTGCTGCCCGAGATGCTGTAGCCGCCGGCCACCTTCTTCGCGCGGGTGACCATGCTGCCCGGGTCGGAGCCGTGGTTGGGTTCGGTCAGGCCGAAGCAGCCGATCCACTGGCCGCTGGCGAGTTTGGGCAGGTACTTCTGCTTCTGTTCTTCGGTGCCGAACTCGTTGATCGGCACCATCACCAGCGAGCTCTGCACGCTCATCATGGAGCGGTAGCCGGAGTCCACGCGCTCGACCTCGCGCGCCACCAGGCCGTAACACACGTAGTTCAGGCCGGAGCCGCCATAGGCCTCGGGGATGGTGGGGCCGAGCAGGCCAAGTTCACCCATCTCGCGGAAGATCGCCGGGTCGGTCTTCTCGTGGCGGAAGGCCTCGGTCACGCGCGGCAGCAGTTTTTCCTGGCAGTAGGCGTGGGCGGCGTCGCGCACGGCGCGCTCGTCGTCGGTGAGCTGCGCGTCGAGGTGAAACGGGTCTTCCCAGCTGAAGCTGGCTTTGGCTTTGGTGGGGGAAAGCATGGTCGGTGTCTCCGTGTGTTGGGGTGGCAATGCGTGCATTGTCCGCCCGGCATGAATACCTGTCTAATATCGAATAGGTATCCATCCATACAGGAAAGCTATTCATGGAATTCCGCCACCTGCGCTACTTTCTGGTGCTGGCCGAAGAGCTGCATTTCGGCCGTGCGGCCCAGCGCCTGGCCATCACCCAGCCGCCGCTGTCGCTCAACATCCAGCAGCTCGAAGCCTCGGTGGGCGCCCAGCTGTTCACCCGCAACAGCCGGGGCGTGCAGCTCACCGCTGCGGGGCAGGCGTTCGTGCCGGCGGCGCGCTCGCTGCTCGATCAGGCGGGACTGGCCGCACGCGAGGCGCGCGAGGTGTCGCAGGGCATGCTGGGCAGCTTGCAGATCGGCTTTGCCGGCACCGTGCTCTACCGCGGGCTGCCGCAGATCCTGCAGGGCTTTGCGGTGGACCACCCCAAGCTGCGTCTCGTGCTGCGCGAGCTGAGTTCGAGCGACCAGCTGATCGACCTGATGCACGAGCGGCTGGACATCGGCTTCGTGCACACCACGCGTGTGCCGGCGGGTTTTTCGCAGATCCTGGTGTCCCGCCAGCCGTTCGTGGCCTGCCTGCCGGCGGACCATGCGCTGGCGAAGCGCAAGCGCTTGTCGCTGGCACGGTTGCAAGGCGAGCCGTTTGCGGTGGTGTCGCGCGCCGTCTCGCCCGATTACCACGAGCGCATCCTCGGCCTGTGCGCCGACGCCGGGTTTTCGCCCGAGATCCGCTTCGAGTTGCGCCACTGGCTCAGCGTGGTGTCCATCGTGTCGCAGGGGTTGGGCTGCGCGCTCGTGCCGGCGGCGCTGCAGCAGGCCGGGCTGCCCGGCGCGGTGTTTGTCCCGCTGGACGTGGACACACCGCCGTACGAGACCCACTGCCTGTGGAAGACCGACAGAGACCAGGCCGCGCTGGGGGCATTTCTGGGCGCGGTGCGTGGCTTTGCCCAGCCACTACAGTGAGGCGTTGAAAGAATCCTGCATCGCACGCGACCAACGCAGGCAAACATGCACATGAAGAACACTTGGAGAAAACGATGAGCGACAAAGAAGTTCTGGTGTTGGGCGGCGGCTGCTTCTGGTGCACCGAGTCGGTGTACGTGGGGGTCAAGGGCGTGCTTGATGTGGAGTCGGGCTACAGCAACGGCCATGTGAAGCAGCCCACCTACGAGCAGGTGTGCACCGGCACGACCGGGCACAACGAGGTGGTGCGGCTGGAATACGACCCGGCGCAGATCAGCACACGCGAGATCCTGGCGATCTTTTTCCTGATCCACGATCCGACCACGCTGAACCGCCAGGGCAACGACGTGGGCACGCAGTACCGCAGCGGCATCTACTTCACCACGCCCGAGCAGCAGGCGGTGGCGCAGGCCATGATCGACGAGCTCACCCAGGAGAAGGCCTTCGGCAAACCCATCGTGACCGAGGTGAAACCGCTGGACAACTACTCGGCCGCCGAGGAATACCACCAGGATTTCTTCGAACGCAACCCGAACCAGGGCTACTGCATGATGGTGGCGGCGCCCAAGGTGGCAAAGTTTCGCAAGACCTTTGCGCGTCTGGCGAAGTAGTGCCTCGGGCTGCTGGATTCAGGCCCGCTTGAGCCGGGCCTGCAGCAGCGGCCAGCAGACGATCACCGCCAGACCCACAAGCACCAGCGCAGCCGAGCCCAGCTTCCACCCAGGCAAGGTCTCTCCCAGCGACAAGGCCGACGCCCCCATGCCGAACACGGGAATCAGCAGCGCCAGCGGCGTCACCGTGGCGGCCGGGTGGCGCGCCAGCAGCCAGTTCCACACGCCGTAGCCGAACAAGGTGTTGCCGACCGCTTGCCAGAGCACGCTGGCCCACACCAGACCGCTGGCTTGTTCAACCGAGGAGCGCATGAGCGCAGGTCCTTCGATGAGCCACGACAGGGCGAACAAAGGCGGCACCGCGAACACGCTGCTCCACACCATGAAGTGCAGCATGTTCACCGGCCCGAGCGACTTCACCACCAGGTTGGCCAGCGACCAGAAGAACGCCGCGCCCAGCACCATGCCGATGCCGGCCATCGTCACCGTGGCGTCCAGGTTGGCCGCGATCACGCCCAGGCCGCACAGCGCCAGCAGCAACCCGGCGATCTGGAAACCCCGCACCCGTTCGCCCATGAGCCACAGCGACAGGCCGATGGTGAAGAACACCTGCAACTGCACCACCAGCGAGGCCAACCCCGGCGAGATGCTGCTGCGCATGGCCAGAAACAACAAGCCGAATTGACCCACGCCCAGCAGCACGCCGAAGGCCGCGAGCTTGCGCCAGGGGGCGGTGGGTCGGGGAATGAACAGCAGCCAGGGCAGGGCGGAGAGCGCGAAGCGCAGCGTGGCGAGCAGGAACGGTGGCAGGCCGTCCAGCCCCCAGCGGATCACCACGAAATTGGTGCCCCAGACAAAAACCACCGAGAGAGCCAGCAGGAGGTGTGTGGTGGGCAAAGTGGGGTCCGGGACAAGTGGTGGGGTATCGGCGGCGAGTGTAGCGACGGGTCTGATATTGCAACTGAATGGCGTTAATATTCACGGGTTGCAGCAACCTCCAAAGTCCCACGTGTCCCTCCGCCCCCGCCCCGCGCTTCCTGGTGTGCCGCCCGAGATCCAGTCGCGCATGGAAGCCGCCGGCCTGCGCCGGACGCTCGCCACGCGCGCCGTGCTCGGCCTGTTTCTGGCCCGGCCTGCCGGCGGGCTGACCCACGCGCAGGCGCTGGCCTTGCTCACCGCGCGTGGCCTGGACATCAACCGCGTCACGCTCTACCGCCTGCTCGATCGCCTGGCCGGCTGCGGCGTGCTGCAGCGCCAGGCCGACGACGCGCGCACCTGGCGTTTCAGTCTGGCCTTGCCGGCATCGCGGGCGGTGGAAGAGGGCGCCCTGCCGCGTTTTGAGTGCGATGCCTGCCACCGCCATTTCGAGCTCACCGAAGCGGGCGAATCCACCCGGGTCGCCACGCACGATCTGCTGGCGGCGCTCGCCCGCCTCGGTCACCACGGCGAGCGGGTGGATGTGTCCATCCACGGCACCTGCTCCGGCTGCGCGGAGCCTGCGGCGTGATCCACAGCCGCGGTCTGCAGTTCGCCTACCCGCGCGCCGAGCCGCTGCGGTTTGCCGATGTGTCGGTGGCGCAGGGCGGCACGCTGCTCTTGCGCGGGCCGTCGGGCAGCGGCAAGTCGACCTGGCTGGCGCTGGCCAGTGGATTGCTCACGCCCACGGCGGGCGAGGTGGTGGTGAACGGGCAGTCGGTGGGCGGGCTGTCTGCGGCCGCGCGGGATGCCTGGCGCGCACGCCACATCGGTTTTTTGCCGCAGAAGCTGCACCTGAGCGAAGCCTTGTCGGTGGCGGACAACCTGGGCCTGGTGTTTTTTGCCGCCGGCCTGCGGGTGGACCGGGCCGCCGTTACCCAGGCCTTGCAAGCCCTGGACATCGCGGCACTGGCTGCTCGCCAACCTTCGCAGCTCTCGGGTGGTCAGGCGCAGCGTGTGGCGCTGGCTCGCGCGCTGCTGCTGCGCCCGAGCGTGATCCTGGCCGACGAGCCCACCGCCAGCCTGGACGACGCGGCGTGCGCGGCTTCGCTGAGCCTGCTGAGAACGTGTGCGGGCAGCCTGAACGCCACGCTGGTCATCGCCACCCACGACGCACGCGTGTGGCAGGCGCTGCCGCAGGCCAGCGTGCTCGCGTTCGACGCCGGGGTGGCCGCATGAACGCGTTCGGCCTCTCGTGGCGCTATCTGTGGTCGCGGCCGCTGGCCACCACGCTCAACCTGTTGTTGCTCGCGCTGGGCCTGGCTTCCATGGCTTTCGTGCTGATCGCGCGCGACCAGATCGACCGCGCCTTCGAACGCGACCTGGCCGGCATCGACGCGGTGGTGGGCGCCAAGGGCAGCCCGATGCAGCTGATCCTCGCGGGCGTGTTCCACCTCGACGTGCCGCCGGGCAACATCCCGCTGGCCGAGGTGCAGCGGCTGGCCCAACACCCGCAGGTGGCCCAACTCATTCCCCTGAGCCTGGGCGACAACCTGCAGGGCTTTCGCATCGTGGGCACCACGCCGGACTACGCCGCGCACTACGGCGCACAACTCGCACAGGGAGCGCTGTGGTCAACGCCCATGCAGGCGGTGCTCGGCGCGCAGGTGGCGAGCCGCACCGGGTTGCAACCGGGCCAGACCTTTGAGGGCGCCCACGGCCTGGGCGCGGGCGGCGCCACACACGGCAGCACGCCCTACACCGTGAGCGGTGTGCTCGCCCCCTGCGGCTGCGTGCTCGACCGGCTGGTCCTCACCGCCACCGAATCGGTCTGGCAGGTGCACGACGACCTGCACGCCGGAGATGGCATGGACGAGGCCGAGCGCCGTGAACTTGCGCAGGCACTGGAAGACGATCGCGAGATCACGCTGGCGCTGATCACCTACAACACGCCCATGGCCGCGGTGAGCTTCCCGCGCTTCATCAACAGCACCACCTCGATGCAGGCCGCCGCGCCGGCGCTGGAAATCACACGGCTGCTCGGCATGGTGGGTGTGGGCACGCAGGTGCTGCGCGCCATGGCCGCGGCCTTGCTCGTCGTCGCTGGCCTGTCGGTGTTCATCGCGCTGTGGAGCGCGGTGCGCGAGCGCCGGGGCGACTTGGCCATGCTGCGAATGCTGGGTGCACCGCCGGCGCGTGTGGCCGCCTTGCTGATGTGCGAAGCCCTGTGGCTGGCCGCGCTGGCCTGTGTGCTCGGCCTGCTGGCGGCGCACGGTCTGGCGGCGCTGCTCGGTTCTCTGCTGATGGACAGCCAGTCGCTGGCCGTCAACGGCTGGCAGTGGGTACCAGGCGTTGCCTGGGTGCCGGTGCTGGCCTTCGGTGTGGCGGTGGTGGCAGCGCTGGTGCCCGTCGTCAGCGCCTACCGCGTCGACGTTTCTCAACTTCTCAACTCCAGGTGATCCCATGAAAAAAGCTGTTCTGTTCCTGTCCGCCGTTCTCCTGTCTGGCGCTGCTCTGGCCCAACATTCCGACAAGGAACTGAAAGAAGACGTCCAGCGCCACCGTGGCATGGCCGCTGCGCACGAAGGTGCCGTCAAGTGCCTGGAGGCCGGCAAGGGCGAAAAAGTCTGCATGGCGGAACTCCAGGCGGCCTGCAAGGGTCTGGCCCTGGGCAAATACTGCGGCATGCGCCACGCCCACTGAGTCCCGCCCAACCCAACAGGAGCCCGAGCCGATGCGAACCCCCTTCACTGGCCTGTGGCTGAGCTGTCTTCTGGCGGCGGGCGCGTCTGCGCAGACGCTGAGCTCACCGCTGCCGGCGGGCACCCCGCCGCCCGCCGGCACGGCATTGCCGCACGGGCAGGGCGCTGGCGTGCACAGCCCGCTGAGCCCGTTTGCGCCGCTGCCCAAACGCACCGACGTGGTGGCCTGGTCCACGCTGACCGACATCACGACCCGGGTGGAGAAAAAACGCATCGTGCCGGTGTACCCCGCGCCGGTGGCCTCACTCCACCAGAAAACGCTGCGCCTGCAGGGTTTCATGATGCCGCTGGAGCCCGGTGAGAACCAGCGCCATTTTTTGCTCGCCTCGGTGCCGCTCACCTGCGGTTTCTGCACACCCGGCGGGCCCGAGAGCATGGTGGAAGTGCGCACCAAAACGCCGGTGAAATACAAGCTCGAAGCCGTGGTGGTGGAAGGCACCTTTCATGTGCTGCAGAACGACCCTTACGGTCTGTACTACCGCATCACCAACGCCGTGGGCGTTCCCTAGCGCGGCTACCATCGGCGGGTGAACTTTGCTGCCCACCCCGCCGTCGCCTCCCTCACCCCCGTCTTTCTCCTGATGGCCATCGGCTTCCTCGCCGGGCGGCTGCAGTGGATCCGCGATGCCTCGGTGAAGGACCTCTCCAACCTGGTGTTCCTGGTGCTGATCCCGGCGCTGCTGTTTCGCACCATGAGCGCGGTGCGTTTCGAAGAGCTCGACCTGCGGCCGGTGCTGGCCTACTTCCCCGCCGCGCTGTTGCTGCTCGCGCTGTCCATCGCCTGGCGCGGCTTCAACCGAACCAGCGTGGTCATGGCGATGGCCGGGGTGTTTTCCAACATGGTGATGATCGGCATCACGCTGGTGGAGCTGGCCTACGGCAAGGCAGGGCTGGTCACGCTGCTCACGCTGGTGTCGGTGCACGCGCTGATCCTGCTGACCACCGGTTCCATCGTGCTGGAGCTGGCGGTGGCGCGCGAAGCCCGGGCGGGTGGTGAGCGCGCGCCCCACCTCTGGCAAACCGCCGCCTCGGCCATCAAGGGCGCGTTGATCCACCCCATTCCTTTGCCCATCATCAGCGGCCTGCTGTTCTCACAAACGGGCCTGAGCTTGCCCGCGGTGATCGATAAGCCGCTGCTGCTGCTGGGCAACGCCTTTGGCCCGCTGTCGCTGGTGCTGATGGGGGTGACGCTGGCCAGCACGCCGCTGCGTGGGCACCTGCGCGACGCGTTGTGGATCACGGTGTCCAAGAACCTCTTGTTGCCCGTGATGGTGGGCCTGAGCGCCTGGGCCTTGGGCATCACCGGTCTGCCGCTGACCGTGATCGTGGTGGCCGGCGCGCTGCCCATCGGCGCCAACGTCTTCCTGTTCGCCCAGCGCTACGACGCCGCCCAGGAACTCACGACCGCCAGCATGGGCATGACCACGCTGGTGTCGCTCTTCACCTTGAGTTTCTTCATGCTGGCCATGTCGTGGATCAACTGACGACCGTCACTGGCTGATCTTGCGGGCCTCTTCGATCTGGTATTCGAAGTAACGCTGAATGCCGAAGGCCAGGCTGCCCATGAAGGCCACCGTGCCCATGAGCAGCGCCAGCACCAGCGTGGCGATGGTGAGCCAGTGCGTGGCGCCGGCGTTGGCGTCCACCGGCAGCGTCGGGTTGAACCAGCGGTTCCACTTTTCTCGATCGGTGAGCGCGTAGACGATGCCGGTGAGGCAGCTCGCGGCGATCGTCATGCCCAACAGCGGGATCAGCACCCAGGAGAGCTTGTCGTCCTGCCCGTATGTGAGCACGCGGTCCACGCCCCACCAACCCAGGGCCGCTGGAATCGGGTGCAGCCAGCCGATCCAGTCGCCCAGACCCCGCAAATAGAAACGGTGCAAGCCGAGCGTGCCCCCCAGCACCGCCAGCACCGCGGCCAGCGTCTTGTTTTTGCCGCGCCCGATCACGCGGCGCTTTCAGGCGGCGTGGTGTCGCCGGCACCCAGCGTTCTCTGCATCAGCACGATGTCCAGCCAGCGGTCGAACTTCCAGCCGCACGACTGCACCACGCCCACCGTCTCGAAGCCCAGCGCCTTGTGCACGCCGATCGAACCCGCGTTGGCCGAGTCACCGATCACGGCCATGACCTTGCGCACCCCGCTGCGCTCCAGCGCCGCCATGAGCTCGGTCAGCAGCGCGCGGCCCAGGCCCTTGCCGTGCGCGGCCGGGTCCATGTAGATCGAGTCTTCCACCGAAAATCGGTACGCCGGCCGGGGCTTGAACCAGTTGCCGTAGGCAAACCCCAGCACCTGGCCGCCGTCTTCCACCACCAGCCAGGGCAGGCCTTTGGTCAGCACATCGGCGCGCCGCGTGGTCATGTCGGCCAGGCTGGGCGGCGTGGTTTCAAAGGTGCCGGTGCCGTGCAGCACGTGGTGGCCATAGATGCGGGTGATGGTGTCGAGATCGTCGTCTCGGCTGGGGCGGATCGTGGACATGGGGCGTTTCAGAACGAACAGGGTGGAGTCTGTGGCCTTGGGGTCATCAGACGGGCTATAATCGCGGGTTTCGTGGCGTTTCGCTGACCGGGTGGTCAGTCGTGTGTCTCAAGCGCTGCAGATAAAGCGGATCGAAAGATCCAGTGATGTGCCAATTTCGGCACCTCTCCACCCGAAGGATAAATCATGGTCGTCATTCGACTCTCCCGCGGCGGCTCAAAGTCCCGTCCTTTCTACAACATCGTTGTGGCCGACAAGCGCAACCGTCGTGACGGTCGTTTCATCGAGCGCATCGGCTTCTACAACCCCCTGGCACGCGGTGGTGAAGAGCCCCTGCGCATCGCCCTGGACCGCCTGACCTACTGGACCGGCGTGGGCGCCACCCCGTCCGACACGGTGGAGCGTCTGGTCAAGCAGAACGCCACCAAGGCCGCCGTCGCAGCCTGATCTTGCTGACCGCACGGTGAGCAGCCCCGCGTCCGGCGCCTTCACGGCGTCGTCCCTCCCGGCCGATGCGGTCGAGCTGGGGCGCATACAAGACGCGTGGGGCATCAAGGGCTGGGTCCGCATCCTGCCCTACAGCGCCGACACCTCGGCGCTGATCGCTTCCCAGCAATGGTTCCTGGAGCCGCCCGAAGCCCGCTTCGCGCGCGGCTTCTCGGCGTTTTCGGGCTGCGTGAGCATTGCGCTCGACGAGGTCAAACCCCACACCGACGGCCTGGTCGCCCAGATCGAAGGCGTGAACGACCGCAACTCGGCCGAAGCGCTCAAGGGCGTTCGCATCTACCTGCCGCGCAGCGCCTTCCCGGCCACGCCCGAGGGTGAGTACTACTGGGTCGATCTGATCGGGCTGGATGTGGTGAACCGCGAAGGCGTGCACTTGGGCGTGGTGCGCGACCTCATGGCCACCGGCCCCAACTCCGTGCTGGTGCTCGAATACACCGACAGCGTCGATGGTGTCGAGCAACTGGCCGAACGCATGATCCCGTTCGTGGCCGCGTACATCGACAACGTGGACAAGGCCGCACGCCGCATCACTGCCGACTGGCAAACAGACTATTGATCTGCCCTGATGCGCTTCGACGTCATCACGCTGTTTCCTGAACTGTTTGCACCGTTTCTGCAGCACGGCATCAACCGCCGTGCTTTTGAGTCCGGGCTGGTCGACGTTCACCTCTGGAATCCGCGCGATTTCGCCGAAGGCAACTACCGCCGAGTGGACGACCGCCCGTTTGGCGGCGGCCCCGGCATGGTCATGATGGCCGAACCCTTGTGGCAGTGCCTGCAGGCCGTGCGCGCTCAGCGCGCCGAGTCCGACCATGCGCGCGCGCCGGTCGTTTTGTTTTCCCCCATCGGCGAAACCCTCAACCACGCCGGCGTTGAACGCTGGTCCGCCAGCCACGGCGCCGTGTTGCTGTGTGGCCGCTACGAAGGCATCGACCAACGTTTCATCGACGCCTGTGTCGACCGGCAGATCAGCCTGGGCGACTTCGTGCTCTCGGGTGGCGAGATCGCCGCCATGGCGCTGCTCGATGCCGTGGCGCGGCTGCAGCCCGGTGTGTTGAGCGACGAGGGCAGCCACCAGCAGGACAGTTTCAACCCCGCGCTCGACGGCTTGCTCGACAGCCCGCACCACACGCGTCCCGAAGTCTGGCAGGGCCCGAGAGGCGCCATGCCGGTGCCCGAGGTGCTGCTGGGCGGCCACCACGAGCGCATCGCCCGCCACCGGCGCGAGCAGAGTTTGCTGGTCACCGCCCGCCAGCGGCCTGACCTGCTCACCCGTGCCCGGGAGCAGGGTTTGCTCGACGCCGCCGACCAAAGTTTCCTGCGCGCGCAGGGCTTGCTATAATCCAAGGCTTTTCGATCCTCTACCGGCCGCCGCGACCGGGTCAGCCCGCAACCCCAGCAGATCTTCTGTGAAGGGTTGGACAGGGCCCCTGCCGGATTCGTGGCCTTTAGTGCAGCGCGGGAATGATCGACGAACAGGACACCATGAACCTCATCCAGACCCTTGAGCAAGAAGAAATTGCTCGCCTCGGCAAAGTCATTCCGCCGTTCGCCCCTGGCGACACCGTGATCGTCAGCGTGAACGTGATCGAAGGCACCCGCAAGCGTTTGCAGGCCTACGAAGGTGTGGTGGTTGCCCGCCGCAACCGTGGCCTCAACTCCAGCTTCATCGTGCGCAAGATCTCCAACGGTGAAGGCGTCGAGCGCACCTTCCCGCTGTACAGCCCGCTGATCGCCAAGATCGAAGTCAAGCGCCGCGGTGATGTGCGCCGTGCCAAGCTGTACTACCTGCGCGATCGCAGCGGCAAGTCGGCACGTATCAAGGAAAAGCTGGGCGCCAAGGCTGCATAAGCTTTTGTTTGCTCTGCCATCAAAAAGCCGCTCCCAGGAGCGGCTTTTTTGCGTCTGGCCTATGCTCTGCCACCCATGACCCAACTGCTGCCCGCGTTCGATCCCCGCCTGGTGCCCATCGTCAACGCCGACGACATCGCGCACCCCGCCCACCCCGAGCGCCTCACCGCCCACGGCTTGCGCCAGCTGTTTGCCAACCCGCCGCAGTGGACGCCCGAGCTGGTGCGCGAGATCAAGTTTGCCAACCGCGCACCCGCCCATGCGGCCGTGATGCTGCCGCTGGTGATGCGCGACGAGCTCACCTTGCTGCTCACCCAGCGCACGGCTCGCCTGTCCACGCATTCGGGCCAGATCGCTTTGCCCGGCGGCAAGATCGATCCGACCGACGCGGATGCCACGGCCGCCGCGCTGCGCGAAACCTTTGAAGAGATCGGCATTGAGCCCGAGCGCATCGAGGTGCTGGGCACGCTGCCGGTGTACGTCACGGGCACGTCGTTCATCGTCACGCCGGTGGTGGGGCTGGTGGAGCCGGGGTTCGAGCTCGTGCCCAACCCCGACGAGGTGGACGACGTGTTCGAAGTACCGCTGTCCTTTCTCATGAACCCGCTGCACCACCGCCGGCATGCGTTCGACTTCGAAGGCGTGGTGCGCGAGTGGTATTCCATGCCCTACCAGGACGGCGATCAGGAGCGCTTCATCTGGGGCGCCACCGCCGGTATGCTGCGCAACTTTTACCGGCTGCTCAGCGCCTGAGCGGCATGGGTGGCCTGCGCTGTGCAGGCCACTATGATCGACCCATGGGTTTTTTCGCCATTCTCGTTGCCTTGCTGCTGGAGCAGGCGCGTCCGCTGGCCTACGACAACGTGGTGCACGCCGGGTTGCGCGGCTGGTCGCGCACGGTTCGCCGCAACCTCGACGCGGGCGAGTCCTCGCACGGCTGGGTCGCCTGGTCGCTGGCCGTGGGGGTGCCTGCCATCACCGTGGCACTGGTGCACTGGGGCTTGTGGTGGTTCAGTTCGGTGCTGGCCTTTGTGTGGATGGTGGCGGTGCTCTACGTGACGCTGGGCTTTCGCCAGTTCAGCCACCATTTCAGCGAGATCCGCAACGCGCTCGAAGAAGGCAACGACGCGCTGGCGCGCGAGAAGCTCGCCGCCTGGCTTCGGGTCGATGCATCGAGCCTGCCGCGCAGCGAGCTGCTACGCCAGGTGATCGAACATTCGGTGCTGTCTGCGCACCGCCATGTGTTCGGTGTGCTGGTGTGCTTTGTGGTGTTCTGGGCCCTGGGGTTGGGGCCAGCCGGCGCGGTGTTCTACCGTTCGGCCGAGTACCTGTCGCGCAACTGGCGCGCGCGCCCCGATGGCACGCCGAGCGTGGCCCTGCAACACGCTGCCGCCAAGGCATGGGCGTTTGTCGACCACGTGCCAGCCCGCGTGACGGCGCTGGGCTTTGCGGTGGTGGGCAACTTCGAGGAAGCCGTGGCCAGCTGGCGCGGCGACGCCGAACGTTTTGCGCCGGGCAGCAACGGTGTGGTGCTGGCAGCCACCTCGGGCGCGCTCAATGTGCGCCTCACACCGCAAGCCGATCCATCGCTCGTGCCGGAAGAGGGCGACCCCGGCAGCCGGCCCGAGCCGCAGCTGGCGCACCTGGGCAGCGTGGTGGGGCTGGTGTGGCGTGCGGTGGTGTTGTGGATGCTGCTGCTCGCGCTGGTCACGCTCGCGCGCTTCTGAACCCGCTCCCGACCCGGTTCAGTACTTGCGCTTGTCGGACAGTTCGGCAAACAACTCGCGGTACAGCCGGTAGCGGTTCTCGCTGATCGCCAGCGGATCGCCCCCGGTCACTTCCGCATCACCCGTCTGCACATGCGCCACCACCGCACAACCCGGCTCGTGCAGGTGGGTGCAGTTGTAGAAGCGGCAACTGCCCAGCGTGGCGTTCAGGTCGGGCATCAGGTGCGCGAGCTGCATGGGTTCGATGTGGTTCAGGCCAAATTCCTGGAAGCCGGGTGAGTCGATCAGCGCGGTGGTGCGGGCTTCGTCCACCCAATACCAACTGGTGCTGGTGGTCGTGTGTTTGCCCGAATTCAGCGCGCGCGAAATCTCGCCGGTGAGTGCTTTGGCCGTGGGCACCAGCCGGTTCACCAGCGTGCTCTTGCCCACACCCGACGGGCCGAGCACCAGCGTGCGTTGGCCAGCCAGGCGCTGCTGCAGCGCGTGCAGGCCGTCGTCGCCACCGGCGTCCTGGCCTTCGGCCTTCAGGCGCAGCGGCATCACCGTGCAGCCCATGCGTCGGTACGGGTCAAGTCTGGCCCAGGCGCGGTCAAAGGCGGGTTGCAGATCGCTCTTGTTGAGCACGATCAGCACTTCGATGCGCTCGGCCTGCGCGGCGATCAGGGCGCGCGCCAGCTGGCTTTCGGAAAACTCGGGGTCGGCGGCCACCAGCACCAGCACCTGGTCGAGGTTGGCGGCGAACGACTTGGTGCGCATCTCGTCCTGGCGGTAGAACAGGTTGCGCCGCTCGTTCACACGCTCGATGCTGCCTTCGTCGCCGGTGATCTGCCATTGCACCTCATCACCCACCACCACCGGGTTCTTTTTGCCCCGGGGGTGGCAGATGCGGCGTTCGCCGTTGCTGCTTTCCACCATGCAGTGGCGCCCGTGGGCCGCCACCACCAAGCCGGTTTGAAGATCGGCCATCAGGCCTTCTGCAGGGCGTCCACCGCGCCCGCGCAGTGGAAGTCGCTCACCGAAATGCCGCCCACGTCGTGCGTGTTGAAGCGCACCGTGCAGCGGCTGTAGCCCAGGGCCAGGTCGGGGTGGTGGTCTTCGCGGTGGGCGATCCAGGCCACGGCGTTCACGAAGGCCATGGTCTCGTGGAAATTGGCGAAGGTGAAGGTCTTCTCCAGCGCACCGTCGATCAGTTTCCAGCCTTGAGCGGACTCGCCGTTGAGCTGGGTGAGCTGGCCCACGATTTCGGTGGCCGACAGGGCGCGGCGGTTCTGGTGGATGGGGTTCATGGGTGTGCTCAGGCAGCGGCCAGCAGGCGGGTGAGGCGTTCGCTGGCCGGTGGATGGGAATAGTAGAAGCGCGCGTACACCGGGTCGGGCGTGAGCGTGCTGGCGTTGTCTTTGTAGAGCTTGAGCAGCGCGCTGGCGAGGTCTGCGCCGTTGGTGTGTTCCACGGCGTAGGCATCGGCCTCGAACTCGTGCTTGCGCGAGAGCTGCGCCATCAGCGGCGACAGGAAGAAGGTGAGCAGCGGCACCACCATCATGAACAGGATGAGCGCCAGCGCGTTGTTGGGCGTGTCCAGCGAAGGCATGACACCCAGGCCGCTGTAGAACCAGGCCTGGCTCGACACCCAGCCCAGCAGCGCAAACCCCGCGAGGCTCAGCGAGAACATCAGCACGATGCGTTTGATGATGTGGCGGCGCTTGTAGTGGCCGAGTTCGTGCGCGAGCACGGCGTCGATCTCTTCCGGGCTGAGTTGTTTGAGCAGGGTGTCGAAGAACACCACGCGTTTGGCGGCGCCGAAACCGGTGAAGTAGGCGTTGGCGTGTGCGCTGCGCTTGCTGCCGTCCATGACGAACAAGCCTTTGGCCGCGAAGCCGCAGCGCTGCATGAGCGCGTTCACGCGCGCCTTGAGGGTTTCGTCGGCCAGCGGCTCGAACTTGTTGAACAGCGGCGCGATCACCGTGGGGTAGAGCACCAGCGCCAGCAGGTTGAAGACCATCCACACACCCCACGCCCAGAGCCACCAGACCGGCCCGGCGGCACCCATGAGCCACAGCACGAGCGCGGCGATGGGCAGGCCCACCAGCGTGCCGACCAGCGCGCCTTTGAGCAGGTCGCCCAGCCACAGCGACGTGGTCATTTTGTTGAAGCCAAAGCGTTCTTCGATGCGGAAGGTGGCGTACCAGCCCAGCGGCAGTGTGATCAGGCCACTGATCACGGCAAACGAACCCAGCAGCGCGAGTTGTTGCACCATGCCGCCGCTCAGGAGTGACAGCAGCGTCTGGTTGAGCCAGTTGAGACCGCCCAGCAGCGTCCAGCCCAGCAGCAAGGCAGCGTCGATGGCGATCTCGAGCATGCCGAAGCGGGTCTTGGTGATCGTGTAGTCGGCGGCCTTCTGGTGGGCTGCCACCGAAATGGTGTCGCTGAACGCCGCCGGCACGGTGCCGCGGTGGCGCGCCACGTGGCGGATCTGCCTGCTGGCGAGCACGGTGCGGATGACCAGGCCGAGCACCAGCAGGGCGCAGAAGAGGGCAGTGAAGGCAAACGAAGCTGTGTCCATGGGGGTCGAGTCTATCGAAGACAGCCCCGGCCGCACGCCCCTGGGGCCATGGCTGCGCGGCCCCCGCCAACCGGGTGCTTCGGCCGATCGGTGAAAATCGCCGGATGACTTCAGCCCCCACCCCGGCCGACACGGCCCTGGCGACTCCCGCCACCGACACCCCCACCCTCGCCAAAAGTGACCAGAACCTGGTCTGGATCGACTGCGAGATGAGCGGCCTGGACCCCGAGAAGGAACGTCTGCTGGAAATCGCGGTGATCATCACCGGTCCGAATCTCACGCCGCGCATCGAAGGCCCGGTGCTGGTGATCCACCAGAGCGACGCCGTGCTGGGCGCCATGGACAACTGGAACAAGGGCACGCACGGCAAGAGCGGCCTGATCGACAAGGTCAAGGCCAGCACCGTGACCGAAGAACAGGCGCAGGCCGAATTGCTGGCCTTCATCGGCAAGTACGTGCCGCGCAGCGGCTCGCCCATGTGCGGCAACACCATCAGCCAGGACCGCCGCTTTCTGGTGAAGTACATGCCCAAGCTGGAGGCGTACCTCCACTACCGCTGTCTGGACGTGAGCACGCTCAAGGAGCTGGCCAAACGCTGGCGGCCCGAGGTGTACGACGCGTTCAAAAAACACCAGAAACACACCGCGCTGGCCGATGTGCACGAGTCCATCGACGAGCTGGAGCACTACCGCACGCACTTCCTGCGCTGAGCGCGGCAGCCCTTCGGTTGGGCCCGTCATCGGATGGGCACGCCGATCAACATGACAAAATCGTGACATTCACGCGAGATTCACATGCCCAAAACCCCCCGTAACCGCTTCATCTCCAAGCACCAGGAGACCCTGCAGCTGGGCGCTGCGGTTCTCTTTCTGATCCTGGTCGGGGTGTACGCCTCGCTCACCGGCGCCTCCACCATCGGCCTGACCTCCTCGGCCGTCTGGCTGCTCATCGTGGCCGCCAGCGTGGGTGCCTACATGGCCATGAACATCGGCGCCAACGACGTGGCCAACAACATGGGCCCGGCCGTGGGCTCGGGCGCCATGACCATGGGTTGGGCCATCGTGGTCGCAGCGGTGTTTGAAGCCTTGGGCGCGATCGTCGCGGGTGGCGACGTGGTCGGCACCATCAAGGGCGGCATCATCGACCCCGCCGCCATCAACGACCCGGCGTTGTTCGCCTGGGTCATGTTTTCGGCCTTGCTGGCGGGAGCGCTGTGGCTCAACCTCGCCACCGCCTTGGGCGCGCCGGTGTCCACCACCCACTCCATCATCGGCGCGGTCATGGGCGCGGGTATTGCGGCCGGCGGCTGGGGGCTGGTGAACTGGGACACCATCGGCGCCATCGTCATCAGCTGGGTGATCTCGCCGCTGATGGGTGGCGCCATGGCCGCAGCCTTTCTCTACCTCATCAAACGCAGCGTGACCTACCGCAGCGACAAGACCGAGGCCGCCAGCCGCGTGGTGCCAGTGCTCATTTCGCTCATGGTCTGGGCCTACACCACCTACATGTTGCTCAAAGGGGTGAGCCAGCTGGTCAAGATCGGTTTCCTGACCGCGCTGGTCATCGGGCTGGCGGTGTCTGTGGTGGTGTGGTGGCTGATCCGCAAACCGATTGCGCGCATGGCCAACCGCCAGGACAACAGCAAGGACGGCGTGAACCGCCTCTTCACCTGGCCGCTGATCTGTTCGGCCGCTCTGCTGAGCTTTGCCCACGGTGCCAACGACGTGGCCAACGCCATCGGCCCGCTCGCTGCGATCTACGAAGCGGTTAAAGAGGGCGCCATCGCCACCAAGGCCGGCACGCCGCTTTGGATCATGGTGCTCGGAGCACTGGGCTTGTCGGTGGGTCTGGCGCTGTATGGTGCGCGACTGATCCGCACCGTG
>NZ_JBLYYB010000019.1:0-13110 GCF_048549895.1 Hydrogenophaga sp. | reverse complement strand
TTTTCATGTACTTGGAGTTGGGTTGAGATTTTGAGTTTTTTGGAGTTTGTTGCGTTTGAATTCTCGCCTTTCAAAAATTGCTTACATCTTCTGATCAGGGAAAATGCTACCGATCTGTTGGTTTCCGCTATCAGATGCATGCCAGTCAACCGCGATAAACAAGTGACGCTGTAAGGGGGTCGAAGACGCGAGTTGTTCTTTCATTCATGTGCCGCATTTAGTTGGAGTTTGTGTCATCGTTGAGGTGAATCACTCGATCCACAGCCAACCCCCTGGGCACCTGATGCGTAATAAAAGCCATCGTCGCCTTGCCCTTCAGCCGATTGACCGTTTGCGCAAACAGCTCGGCCGTTTCCTGATCGAGGTTGGACACCGCCTCATCAAAAATCAGCACCTTGGGGCGTTTGAGCAAAGCGCGTGCAATGGCGATGCGCTGGCGCTGCCCGCCCGATAAACCGGTGCCGCGTTCGCCGATCTCGGTTTGGTAGCCTTGGGGCAGTTGTTCGATGACGTCGTGAATCTCGGCGGCGCGGCAGGCGGCCATGGCGTCTTCAAACCGGGCATGGGGCGAGGCCATGAGCAGGTTGTCGAGCACGGTGCCGGAGAACAGCACCGTCTCTTGCGGCACCACACCGAAGTGCGCGCGCAGTTCGTTGGCCGCCAGGTGGCGGATGTCGCGGCCGTCGATGGTGATGCGGCCTTGCTCGGGCACATGAAAGCCCAGCAGCAGCTTGGCCAGGGTGCTTTTGCCGCAACCCGAGGGGCCCATGAGCACGGTGAGCTGCCCGGGCGGCAGCGTCAGGCTCAGGCCCTGGTACAGCCAGGGGTGGCGTTCGCTGTAGCGAAAACCCAGGTCCTGCACCTCGATGGCGCCGCTGCCGCCCGGCGCGCGCTGGGGCACCAGGCTCACCGGTTCGGTGGGCATGTCCAGCACGTCGGCCAGGCGTTTCACGGCGATGCTGGCTTGCTGGAATTCTTGCCACAGGCCCACCAGGCGCATCAACGGCTGGCTCAAGCGGCTGGCGAACATTTGAAACGCGACCAACATGCCCACGGTGAAGGCGTCGCTATGCATCACGGTCCAGGCGCCCACGATCAGGATGGCCAGGGTCATGGTCTGTTCCAGCGCCGAGGCGCTCACTTGGTAGGTGTTGCCCGCTTGCCGGGTGGCAAAGCCGGCCTGCAGGTACTGCGCCAGGTAGATGCCGTAGCGCTTGTCCACGTCGGGCTCCATCTGCAGCGCCTTCACCGTGGCCATGCCCGAGAGGTATTCGGTCAAAAACGCCTGGTTGCGCGCGCCCAGTAAAAACTGCTGGTCGAGCCGCTGGCGAAACACCGGCACCATGACCAGGCTCACCCCCACGATGAGCAGCAGCAGGCCGACCGCCACCAGCGAGAGCACCCAGCTGTACCAGAACATCACCGCCAGAAAGATGAACAGGAAGGGCAGGTCCAGCAGCAGCGTGACGGCCGCGCCCGAGACGAACTCGCGCAGTGTCTCCACGCCCTGCAGCCGCGCCACCAGGGTGCCGGTGGGGCGCGCTTCAAAGTAGGGCAGGGGCAGGCGCAGCAGGTGACGCATGACCTGCTCGCCCAGCACGGCGTCCATGCGGCTGCCGGTGTGCAGCACCAGGTACTGGCGCAGCCAGGTCATGGTGCTGGTGAACAGCATGAACACCACCAGCGCCACGCCCAGCACCCACAGCGTGCTCAAGCTGTGGTGTGCAATCACTTTGTCGATGATCACTTGCGTGAACAGCGGCGTGGCCAGGCCCACCAGCTGGATGGCCAGGCTGGCCAGCAGCACGTCGCGCCACAGGCGGCGGTGGCGCAGCAATTCGGGGGTGAACCACGAGAAGCCGAAGGCGGGGCGTTGGGGCGGGCTGGTGGCGCTGTCTTCGTCTCCCGCCGGGGCGGCGGGGTCTTGCGCGGCGCAGAGCAAGAGCCATGGCTGGGCTTCACGGCTCAGGGTGTGCAGGTCGTTCAGTTCATTCGGGGCTTCGCCCGGGCGGAACAAGCCCAGTTGCCCGTCGCTTCGGCTGGCAATCAGCAGCGGCGTACCCGCGCTGTCCTGGCCGGCGCTGCGCGCAAAGGCAACCACTGGAAAAGGTGGGGGTGGATGCGCGGGGTCGGGCCAGGGAACGGTCTGCGCCTTGAGCCCGAGAGCGGCCAGGGCTTCAATCAGCGTGGGCAGGTCCCACGGCGGGGAAAACCGTTTGATCAGCAGTTCGGCGTCAAAGGGCTTGCGGTGCAAGCCCGCCAGGCTTCCCAGCAGCCAGACGGCCTGCTCTGTGCTCAGGGCATGCGTGAGCCCCGCGTCGTGGTGCGATGACAAATCCGGTTCCTCCCTCGTGGCTTGTTCTGGGCGCAAGACCGAGCGAGGCTAGGGGGACAACGGGAGGCCGGAAATACCACCAGTGCAGTAATTTGGAATGGCCTTGCTCGAACGCGGGAAGCGGGCCGAAGCTTGAAATCGCCGCCGCCGCCCATAATTCCGCCTCGCGCCGGCCCGTCCAGGGCCTCCCCCCTCTTTCTTTCCAACGAACTCCCATGAGCAAACAAACCCTGTCGTTCCAGGCCGAAGTGGCGCAGCTGCTGCACCTGGTCACCCATTCGCTGTACTCCAACCCCGACATCTTTTTGCGCGAGCTGGTGTCCAACGCATCGGACGCCTGCGACAAGCTGCGGTTTGAAGGCCTGAACAACGCCGCCCTGTTTGAAGACGCGCCCAACCTCGACGTGCGCGTGGCCTTCGACACCGAGGCCCGCACCATCACCATCACCGACAACGGCATCGGCATGAGCGCGCAGGAGGCCATTGACCACCTGGGGACGATTGCCAAGAGCGGCACCAAGGATTTCATGAGCCACCTCAGTGGCGACCAGAAGCAGGACGCGCAGCTCATCGGCCAGTTCGGCGTGGGCTTCTACTCGGGTTTCATCGTGGCCGACAAGATCACCGTGGAAAGCCGCCGCGCGGGCCTGCCCGCAGCCGAGGGTGTGCGCTGGGTCAGCGGTGGTACCGGCGACTTTGAAGTGGAAACCATCGAGCGCGCCGCGCGTGGCACCAGCGTCACCCTGCACCTGCGCGACGACGCGGGCGACTACCTCGACCGCTGGAAGCTCAAGTCCATCATCGCCAAGTACTCCGACCACATCAGCCTGCCCATCCTCATGCAGAAGGAAGAGTGGGACGCCGAGAAGAGCGCCTACGTGAAGCAGGACGAGTGGGAAGCCGTGAACTCGGCCAACGCGCTGTGGGCGCGCAGCAAGAAGGACATCAGCGACGAGCAGTACGCCGAGTTCTACAAGAACCTGAGCTACGACACCGAGGCCCCGCTGGCCTGGAGCCACAACCGCGTGGAAGGCAGCACCGAGTACACGCAGCTGCTCTACATCCCGGCCAAGGCGCCGCAAGACCTGTGGAACCGCGACCGCAAGGCTGGCATCAAGCTGTATGTGAAACGCGTCTTCATCATGGACGAGGCCGAGGCGCTCATGCCGGCGTACCTGCGCTGGGTCAAGGGTGTGGTCGATTCGGCGGACCTGCCGCTCAACGTGAGTCGCGAACTGCTGCAGGAGAGCCGCGATGTGAAAGCGATCCGCGAAGGCAACACCCGCCGCGTGCTGGCCCTGCTGGACGAGATGAGCAAGGACGTGGAGAAGTACACCGGGTTTTACGCCGGGTTCGGCGCGGTGCTCAAGGAGGGCCTGGGCGAAGATTTCGCCAACCGCGACAAGCTGGCCAAGCTGCTGCGTTTTGCCAGCACGGTCGGTACCGAGTTGACATCGCTCGCCGACTACAAGGCCCGCATGAAGGAAGGCCAAGCCACGATCTACTTCATCACCGCCGACAGCCTGGCCGCTGCCAAAAACAGCCCGCAACTGGAGGTGTTCCGCAAGAAGGGCATCGAGGTGCTCCTGATGACCGACCGCGTGGACGAATGGGCGCTGAGTTTCCTCACCGAGTTCGACGGCACGCCGCTGCAAAGCGTGGCCAAGGGCGCGGTCGACCTGGGGGCATTGCAGGACGAAGACGAGAAGAAGGCCGCCGAGGCCGCAGCCGAGGTGTTCAAGCCGGTGCTGGAGCGCCTGAAGGACAGCCTGAAAGACAAAGCCAAGGACGTGCGCGTGACCTCGCGCCTGGTGGATTCACCGGCCTGCCTGGTGGTGGAAGACGGTGACTTGTCCACCCAGCTGGCCCGCATGCTCAAGCAGGCCGGCCAGCCCGCGCCCGAGGTCAAGCCGATCCTGGAGGTGAACGCCGAACACGCGCTGGTGAAGAAGCTGGAGGGCAGCGCGCACTTCGACGACCTGGCGCACATCCTGTTTGACCAGGCGCTGCTGGCCGAGGGCGGATTGCCGGACGATCCGGCGGCGTATGTCAAGCGTGTGAATGCCCTGCTGATTTGAGATCGCGACCCCGAGCGGCCCCTGGCTGAGCAGGGCCGTGACGCAAATCACGCCAGGTGACTACACTGGCGCCTGATCATTCATTCCCGGCTGGCGCCTCGCTCGGCCTCTCACTTGTTGACAGCAGCCCAGCCGTGCATTTTCAGCGCCCATTCGACCCTGTCGTCACGTTCCGCAACAGCCAGGGGGAAGCTGCGCGAGGAACGTTGACCAGCCTGCAGCGGCGCTCCCTGGTGATGGAGATCTACAACCCGTACTCCATCGTGCAGGTCAGCGAGGTGCTCGGCGAACTCACCATCCGCTCGGGGGAGCGCAGCATCTACAAAGGCAAGGCCGTGGTGGTGAGCCTGCTCAACACCGGGCTGATGGCGGTGGTGTCGCTGGCGTTGATCGATGAATGGTCCGATCTCACGCTGGCCCGCGGCGAGCCGGTCGGCGTGGGCCAGCAGGCCCAGCTTTTTGTGGAGGGCTGGTTCGAGCGGTTCAAGATCAAACGGGGTTATCTGGTGGCGGTGAGCGAGATTCGCGCGTACCTCGCCGAAGTGTCTCGATGGACCGACCACGCCGATTTTTCCAGCGCCTTGCCCAGGGGCGAAGATGGGCGGGTGATGCCTGCGGTGTTTCAGGAAATCGCCTCACCCGTGATGTTGGCCGCGGCCAGTTACTTCGAGGCGCTGGAAGCGGAGACACAGAACGTGCCCGATGAAGACCTGCCCACCTACCGGAGTTTTGCGCAGGCCTCCCTGCACCCGTTGTTGCTTCGCGCCCCCTTCGTGTACCGCACGTTTGCCAAGCCGCTGGGCTATGCCGGCGACTACGAAATGGTGAACCAGATCCTGTCGGATCCCCAGCAGGGCAGCACCACGTATTTCCAGATGATCAATGCCTTGTTCCTGCGGTCTGCCGTGGCACAGGCGCACCGCAACCGCATCGACATTCTGGTGACGCATCTCAAGCAGGCCACCGCCCAGGCAAAGACATTGGGCAGACCGCTGCGCGTGCTGAACATCGGCTGCGGCCCGGCGGTGGAGATCGAGCGTTTTCTGCTCGCCGGTGGCGACCCGGACAGCGCGCACTTCACCCTGGTGGACTTCAGCGAGGTGACCCTGGAGCACACTCGCGCCAAGATGGAGGAGGTCGGCCGGCGCCTGGGCAAAACAGTTCACTTCGAGCTGGTCAACGATTCGGTCCACAACCTGCTCAAACGCGCCACCCGGGCAGATGCTGCACCGGTATCCGAAGCCTACGACTTTGCCTACTGCGCGGGTTTGTTCGATTACCTCTCCGACAAGGTCTGCAGCCGTTTGCTGGAGTACCTGTACGCCAGGACCCGACCCGGTGGCCAGGTGCTGGTCACCAACGTGCATTCCAGCAATTCGCAGCGCGGTGTGATGGAGCATGTGCTGGAGTGGTACCTGATCTACCGCGATGAGGCCCGCCTGCAAAGCGTTCTGCCAAGCCGTCGCAGCGAGGAGAAGATATTCACCGACGCCACGGGTGTGAATGTGTTTGCTTCTTTCCTCGTGCCCGCGCTTGAGCGCGCGAATGCCTGATGACCGCAGCCACTGCACAGTCCTTGCGGGTGGCCGTCCAGGACGTGCGGCTGGCGTTCAGCAAGACCGGATGCATCACCTCGGCCGTGCTGGTGCTGGCCGGTGCGGGGCTGGACCTCGCGGTCTATCCCGACAAGGCGACCACCTTCCTGCTGGTGCGGGCGCTGGTGGCGGTGGCCACCTTGTTGATTCTGTGGGTCATTCAGGGCGAGTTCGGGCGACGCCATGTGCGTGTGCTGACGCTGGTGTGGCTGGCGCTGCCGCAGATCATGATCGCCTGGATGATTGCCCAGACAGAAGGAGCGGCCTCCATCTACTTCGTGGGGCTTCATCTGGCGCTGTATGCGGTGGGCATGATCGTGCCCATCAGCTACCTGGAAGGCCTCGGGTTCGGGGTCTTCACCTGCCTCATCTACGTGGCGGCCTGCTTCTGGCACGCGGGTGGTTTTGTGGCGACGGGGCAGTTCGTCGCACACCTGCTGTTCACGGCTTTCTCCGCGATCATCTGTGTGGGTTGCACCTACTTCGCCGAGCTCAGTCGCCTGCGCCTGTTCGCCTTGAGGGAGCAGGTGGCCGAACAGAACGCCCGCTTGCAGGAAACCAACCGCACGCTGGCCGAGGTCAAGGGCCAGCTGATCCAGCGCGAGAAGATGGCCGCCATCGGCACGCTCTCGGCGGGTCTGCTGCACGAGCTCAACAACCCGGTGAACTACAGCCTGATGGCGATCGACATGGGCCTGACATGCCCTGGCGTTGAGGCGGATCCCATGCTCAAGGAAAGCCTGAGCGATGCGCGTGAAGGCATGCAGCGCATCCAGAACATCGTCTCCGACCTCAAGACCTTCGCGTATCAGAAGCCGGGGCAGGACGCGCAGCGCCCGTTTCTGCTGGGCAACGCCTTGCGCTCGGCGCTGCGGCTGGCGGGTTACGAGCTGCGGGGCATCGACGTGCCGTTGGAGCTGCCGCAAGACACCCACGTGCTGGGCGACGAGCCCGCCATCATCGGTGTGCTGATCAATCTGCTGAGCAACGCGGCCCACGCCTTGCAGTCGGCCAAGCGCGAGAAGCCGCAGATCTCGGTGACCGTGGTGTTGCAGGATCAGCGCCTGCTGGTGAAGGTGCGCGACAACGGCACCGGCATTGCACCCGAGAACCTGGGGCGTGTGTTCGAACCCTTCTTCACCACACGCGATGTGGGCGCCGGCCTCGGGCTGGGCCTGAGCGTGAGCTACGGCATCGTGCAGCGCCACGGCGGCACCCTGGCGGTGGAGAGCGAGCCGGGCGCCTGGACCGAATTCACCTTTGATCTGCCGAGGCCACCATGAGCATGCAAGACCCCGGCGCGCGCCGAGGCCCCCAGGGACCCCACGCGATCCTGATGGTGGACGACGAGCCGCAGGCGTGCAAATGGTTTGCCCGCCTGTACGGAGCGGAATTCACCGTGTTGACCGCCGCCAGCGTGGACGAGGCGCTGGTCTTGCTGGGTGAACGCGGCCACGAGGTGGCCGTGCTGCTCACCGACTACGCAATGCCTGCGCGCGACGGTGTGGCGCTGCTGGGGGAAGTGCGGCGGCTTTATCCGCACGTGGCGCGCCTGCTGGTGTCGGCCTACGCCGACAAGGACGTGGCCCTGTCGGCGGTGAACCAGGGCCATGTGGAGAAGATTCTGGAGAAACCGCTGGACGACACGATCACCCGCCAGGCCCTGCGCGAGGCGCTGGAGGCCAGCGTGCGACGCTCGCGCGACCAGTCGGTGATTGCGCGGCGCGAGTCGGCCCTGCGCGAGACGCTGGGGTTTCTGGCCCATGAGGTCACCTCGCCACTGGCCACGGTGCGCGGCTACCTCTCGGCCATGCGCGAGAACCACCGAGTCAGCCCGGAGAACACGGATGGCATGGCCCACATCGCGCAGCAGAAACCGGGCGATGTGCTGTTCATGATCGAGGCCGCGCAGCGGCGCGCGGAGTACGCGCAGTCGCTGGTGTCCACCTTCGTGCAGACCGCGCGAGATGCCAGCCGCGGTGACACCTCGGCCAGCCTGCATGCGGGCGAACTCGTGCGTGCGGTGCAGGCCGAGTATCCGTTTGAAGCGGCTGAGGCTGGCTGGTTGTCGGTGGAGCTGGCGGCTGATTTCACACTGCCCGGGCGGCGCGACCTGCTGTATCTCGTGTTGTGCACGCTGGTCAAGAACGCCCTGATCGCCCTGCGCGCCGAAACACCGCCACAGCCCCGGGTGCACATCGCGCTGGACCGCGTGGCCATGCTGCCCGGCCTGAGCCCGCAACCTGCCCTGCGCGTGACCGACAACGGCCCGGGCATCCCGCCCGAGGTGCTCAAGCGGCTCACGCTCGAACCCGTGACCACGCGCGCCGAGAGTGGCGGCAGCGGCATGGGCCTGCTGTTTTGCCAGCGTGTGATGACCACCCTGGGTGGCGACATTGCTGTGCATTCCACCTTGGGCCGAGGCACGACCGTGACCCTCTATTTCCCATCGTCGCCCGACGACACCCCGGTTGAGGAGACCCGATGACACCCACGAAAATTCTGTATGTGGACGACGAGGCCATGGCGCTGAAATATTTCGAGCGCCTGGTCAGCCCGCTGGCACCGGTGCTCACCGCCGGCTCAGTGGAAGAAGGCCGCGCCGTGCTGCTGGCCCATGGGGCCGACGTGGCTGTGCTGGTGTGCGACCAGCGCATGCCCGGCGAACGCGGCAACGAGTTGCTGCGCCACGCCCGCGAGTACTACCCCGGCGTGGTGCGCATGCTGACCACCGCGTATTCCGAACTGGGCGACGCGATCGAGGCCATCAACACCGGCGAAATCTACCGCTACATCAACAAACCCTGGGAGCTGGAGAGCCTGCGCGCCGACCTGAAGAACGCGCTGGAGCTCGCTGTCTTGCGCAGCGAACGCGACAGCCTCATGCGCGACCGCCTGCTGGCCCAGCAAAGCCGCTTGCTGGCCAACCGGCTGGCCGCTCTGCACATGGTGGGCTCGGCCGTGCATACCGGGGACCACGAGCAGGCGATCCACCGCTTTGCCGAGGCTGCGCGTGCGGCGGGTGGTGCCGAACCCCAGGTGGACTGGAACCGCTGGGACCACGCCGATCTGTTGCAGGCCGAGGCGCAGCGCGGCGCGGCCATTGCAGCGCGGCTGCGCGATGCCCTGCAGGCGTTTGGCCCGCAGGGCGAGGCGGGCGCGGCATGGCTGGCGCTGGCGCGCTCGGTGGGTGGCGAGCTCAGTGGCGACGGGGTCCTGGTCCCCGACGCCGCCGTGTTCACCGCGCTGCTGGTGTCGCCTGCCGGTGAGGCGCCCACCGCAGAGCAATGTGCGTGGCTGGCGTGGCTGCTGTGGCAGGACGGGCGGGCCGGTGTCACACCAGCCCAGGGCGGCTGGCTGGTGCGCCCCGCCGAGCCCGACACGCTGCGCGCCGACTGGCTGGCCGACGCCATGGAGCGGCTGGGCAAAGCGCCGGCCTGAACCCCGACCCTTCACCGTTGGGCTGGTGCGTGGAACCCTGGCGCCGGAAAACGGTCATTCAGCCAGGGCTTGAAGTAACCTTGCCTTTGAATCACCGGGAACACCATGACGAACGCACTGCAACCCCCTCGCCCGCGATCCACGCCCGCCACCCGCCTGGCTGCCTGTCTCTGTGCTGGTGCATTGCTCGCCGGCTGCTCGGCCGGTGTCGGCGTGGGCATTCCGGTCGGGCCGTTTTCCATCGGTGTGGGGGTGGGCACGGGCGGCGTGAACGCCGGCATCAGCACCGGTGTGGGCCCGGTGGGTGTGGGCGTCGGGGTGAACCAGCGCGGTGCGGTGAGCGCCGGTGCCGGCGTGGGCACCAGCACCCCGATCGGCAACAGCAATGCGCGGGTGGGCGTGGGTGTGGGCACCAGCACCACCATTTACGACCCCGACCGCGATCACCGGTAAACACCCATCCTCAGAACAAAAAAAGCCCGTCCGGTTCACGCCGGACGGGCTTTTTGCTGCATGAGCCGATGCTCAGACCAGCGTGATCGTCACGTTGATGTTGCCGCGGGTGGCGTTGGAGTACGGGCACACCTGGTGGGCGGTGTCCACCAGGTCTTGTGCCACGGCGCGGTCCATGCCGGGCAGGCTCACGGCCAGACGGGCGGCGATGCCGAAGCCGGCGGGGATCGGGCCGATGTCCACTTCGGCATCGATGGCGGCATCGGCCGGCACCGCAATTTTCTTCATGCCGGCCACGTGCTTCATGGCACCCATGAAGCAAGCGGAGTAACCGGCAGCGAACAGCTGCTCGGGGTTGGTGGCTGCGCCCGAGCCGCCCATGGCTTTGGGCGGCGAGAGCTTGACGTCGAGCATGCCGTCGTCGGAGCGCGAGCTGCCTTCGCGGCCGCCGGTGGTGTGGGCGCGGGCGGTGTAGACGACTTTGTCGAGGGAAGTGGGCATGGTGTGGCTCCTTGGGGTTGGTGCTTGCTGGAAGCGGGGGGTGAAAAGGGTCTGGAAGAAAGGGTCTCAGGCGATGAGGCGGTCGCGCAGGGCCTGCACCTGCCGGGTGAGGGTCACGGCCTCTGCGACGGAGCACTGCGAAGCGTCCAGCACACAGCCGGGGATGCGCGCGGCGCGGGCCTTGAGTTTGCGGCCAGCAGCGGTGAGGCGGATCAGCACACGGCGTTCGTCCTGCACGTCGCGCAGCCGGGTCACGAGCTCGGCGGACTCCAGGCGTTTGAGCAGCGGGGTGAGGGTGCCGGAGTCGAGGTGCAGGCGTTCGCCGAGTTCGGAGACGGCCACGCCGTCGTGTTCCCACAGCACCAGCATGGCCAGGTACTGCGGGTAGGTCAGGCCCATCTCGTCCAGCATGGGCTTGTAGAGCTTGGTCATGGCCAGCGAGGCCGAGTACAGGGCAAAGCAGAGCTGGTGGTCGAGCTGCAGGGCCTGGTCGCTGGAGAGGCGGGGGGTGTTCATGGGTTTTTAATGTAGTTGGCAATTAAATTGTGTGCAATGTAATTGCGAGCAACCACATTCGGACCAAGGTCATCACGAGCCTGATGGCCCGGGTTCAAGCCATCAAAGGCTCGCCCTGCATCTCCTCGATCTGCTCCACCAGCATGTCCACCTGCCCCTGCCAGTAGTCGCGGCTGCCGAACCAGGGGAAGTTGATGGGGAAGGCCGGATCGTCCCAGCGGCGCGCCACCCAGGCGCTGTAGTGGATCAGGCGCAGCGTGCGCAGCGGCTCGATCAGCGCGAGCTCGCGCCGGTCAAACGCGCGGAACTGTTCGTAGCCGTCGACCAGCGCGCCGAGTTGCTGCGTCTGCTGGCGGCGGTCGCCGCTGAGCAACATCCAGAGGTCCTGCACGGCCGGGCCGGTGCGCGCGTCGTCCAGGTCCACAAAATGCGGGCCGGCGCCGGGTTGGCCCTCGGGTGTCCAGAGGATGTTGCCGGGGTGGCAGTCGCCGTGCAGGCGGATGCGGCGGATGCTGTCCTCATCCAGCAGCGCGCCTGGCTTGAGCGCCGGGTGGGCTTCGATCAAGGCCAGGGCTTCTGCCAGCGCGGCCGACCAGGCGGTGCGCACCTCGGGCGCCACGGCGGCGTGTTCCATCAGCCAGTCGCGCGGTTCGTGGGCGAAGCTCGCGGCGTCCAGCGCCGGGCGCACCTGGAAAGGCTGGGCCGCGCCCACGCTGTGGATGCGCGCCAGAAAGCGGCCTATCCATTCAAGCACCTCGAAATTGTCGAGTTCGGGGCGGCGCCCGCCGCGACGCGGGCTCACCGCGAAGCTGAAGCCGCTGAAGTGGTGCAGTGTTTCGCCCTGCACGCGCAGCGGCGGCACAGCCGGGATTTCGGCGGCCACCAGTTCTTCGGCAAAGGCGTGCTCCTCGGCAATCTGCGCATCGCTCCAGCGCCCGGGGCGGTAGAACTTGGCCACCACCTGGTCCACGCCGTCCAGGGGCGACTCCAGGTGGATCTGGTACACGCGGTTCTCGAAGCTGTTGAGCGCGGCCAAACGCCCATCGCCCCACAGGCCGATGCTGGCCAGCGCGTCCTGCACCACGTCGGGGGTGAGGGTGCCGTAGGGGTGGGTGCTGGGGTGTTCGGAGGTCATGGGGCATTGTCACCGTTGCTGATGTTTGCATCGGGTGCACACACCTATCATCGGCACATGGCCAAACACAAACCCTCGCCCCGCCCGGCTCCCACGCTGCAGGAGCAACTGCCCGAGCTGCGCGAAGGCCAGTCGGTGGCCCTCTTGCAGGAGCTGCACATCCTCACCCGCGAGGGCAAGCTCAACCAGGACACGCGCCGCAAGCTCAAGCAGGTCTACCACCTGGTGCAGTTCATCGAGCCGCTGCTGGCCGATGTATTGGCCGCGCGCGGCGACGTGACCCTGGCCGACCACGGCGCGGGCAAGTCGTATCTGGGCTTCATCCTGTACGACCTGTTCTTCAAGGCCAAGGCCACGGGCCGCGTGACTGGCGTGGAAACCCGCGCCGAGCTGGTGGAGAAGTCGCGTGCGCTGGCGAACAAGCTGGGCTTCGAACGCATGGATTTTCTGGCGACGACCGTGCAGGAAGCGCTCACGCACCCGGGCTTGCCCGCGCGCATCGACGTGGTGACCGCGCTGCACGCCTGCGACACCGCCACCGACGATGCCATTGCGTTCGGGCTGGCCAAACACGCGAGCCACATGGTGCTGGTGCCGTGCTGCCAGGCCGAGGTGGCCAGTGTGCTGCGTCAACACAAGGCGCTGAGCCTGTCGCGCTCGCCGCTGGCCGAGTTGTGGCGGCATCCGCTGCACACGCGCGAATTCGGCAGCCAGATCACCAACGTGTTGCGCTGCCTGCAGCTCGAAGCCAGCGGCTACAGCGTCACCGTGACCGAGCTGGTGGGGTGGGAGCATTCGATGAAGAACGAACTGATCCTGGCCCGTAGAATGGCCGACGACCGACACGGTGCTCGCGAGCGGGCCCGGCAACGCCTGACGCAGGTGCTCGATGAGCTGGGCCTGCCGGAACTCAGGACGCGCTTTGCTGTCGATCAGGTCGCATCAGGTGTGTCCACAGTGACGACATGATTGTTCGCGGCGGCCCTTCGGGTCGCCTGTTTGTCATCTTCCCGGTGTACAAGTCAGCGCCACGCTGATGCCGGTTTGCCTGGTGGT
>NZ_JBLYYB010000018.1:0-6842 GCF_048549895.1 Hydrogenophaga sp. | reverse complement strand
GTTATGTGCTGCTTGCCAGGGCAAACCTCCTCGGTGAGCAACAACGGGCGCCTGGCGATGGCCACATATCTCGGGCCGTAACATAACCGCTGAAGTCATCGCACACCAGACTGCCCTTCCAGGCGCCCAGGAAGGTACGCGCGTGCTCGCCTGCGCGGCTCTCGCAGAAGTCGTAGACCACCGCCCTCGTGTTCTCGAAGGCCCCCGTGGCATATGCCCAGAGGTAGGCCCGGTGTGTCTTGCCATTGCCCGGTTTGAGCATGGCCACCGGCGTCTCGTCGGCATGCAGCACGCGGTGCTGCAGCAACTCGGCTCTCAGGGCATCGATCAGTGGCTGCAGCTGCACGCCACAGGAGCCCACCCATTGCGCCAGTGTGGAGCGCGGGATGGCGAGACCAGCTCGACCGAAGATCGCTTCCTGGCGGTAAAGCGGCAGGTGGTCGGCGTACTTGGCCACCAGCACCTGCGCCAGAAGCCCGGTGGTGGGGATGCCCTTGTCGATGACGTGAGGATCGACGGGTACCTGGTGAATCGTCTCGCACTTCGCGCAAGCCCACTTGCCCCGGACGTGGCGCTCCACCGTGAACACGCCGGGGACGTAGTCCAGCTTCTCGGCCACGTCCTCGCCGATGCGCTTCATCTGGCAGCCGCAGGCGCAGGTGGTGGACTCGGGCTCGTGGCGGATCTCGCGCCGCGGCAGGTTGACCGGCAGCGGTGCGCGTTTGGGGACTTGCTTGTCTTGGCGGTTTGCCACTGGAGGCATGGCCTGCTCGATCTCATCGGCCACGGCCTGCAGGTCCTCATCCAGCGATTCATCGAGCAGGCTCTTCTGCTCGGCACTGAAGCGCTCCGACTGCGCGGCGAACTTCATGCGCTTGAGAATCGCGTTCTCGTGCGTGAGCTTGTCGATCAGGGCCTGCTTGAAGACGACCTCCTGGCCCTGGCGCTCAATCACGCTGTCTCGCTCGGCCAGCTCCCCCATCAATGACAGCAGAGCCGCGCGCATCTGCTGCGGCTCCAGGGTGTCCAGGTGGTCTGTGGTGATCACGGGAGAAGATGATGCGACGAGCATCACCCTCGCGCATCAGTGCAAGTTCTGATTGCATGGCCAATGACCGGAGCACTCAAAGCACGGTGATGATTCCAGCCTCGCCAACGTTCTTCCACGGCAGGCCCAGCACGAGCGCATCGAACTGCGTTCGGCTGAGTGTGGCGGTGGTGGCGGCATCGCGCGGCCAGACGAACTTGCCGCTGTTCAGGCGCCGGGCCGCCAGCCAGACACCGATGCCGTCGTGCACCAGCACCTTCATGCGGTTGGCTCGTCGATTGGCGAACAGGTAGGCGTGGTGTGGGCGCGCTGCGCCGAAGACAGCCACCACGCGGGCCAGCGCCGTCTCGGTGCCAGCTCGCATGTCCAGCGGCTCGGTGGCAAGCCACAGTGCATCGATGCGGATCATCGGAGCCAGTCGCGCAGCCAGGCTGCACATGATGCTGCATCTTCCAGTGGCCAGTTCACGGTGACCACGCCGGCGCTGCGCTGAACCTCAACATGGATCGCGCGCGCCACGCGCGGCGAGCTGGTCTCAGGAGCTGGGAACTGTTCAACTGGTGGAGGAAGATTCAACGCCACGAACTCGTTCCGGGGCGCTGGCAATAGGGAGTCCGCTTGCTCGCGCATCCAGCGGTGAACGATGTTGGCGTTGATTCCGTGTGCGAGTGCCACGCCGGCAACCGACGCGCCAGAAACTTGGCATTCGGCCACGATCTGGCCCTTGAGTTCAGGGGAGTAATAGCGCCGCTTGGGGCGTTGGGCGATCGTGTCGTTCGCTATGGTGTGCATGATCTTCATCGTGCACACGATGCCTCGACGCTTGGTCTATCTCAAGATGGGATTGCCGGACGCATACGAAGAAAGCTAGCGCCAGCGCAACTGTGTTGGTGTTCCTATCGGCCAAGTGCAGTCCTTGACCTATTTTTCCCCAAGAAGTGCATCAGGCTGATCTCCGACACTCGAACCTAACGCCTGAAAGTTCGCGTGTTGCGCAACTGGTCATTGGCCGAGCAGGGTCTCAAGCGACCGCTTTGTTGCTCAGACCGGTCACTCTATTGATGCGAGCCGGGCAAGGTAGCAGGAGCAACTGATCACACCAAGGATGAATTGGTTCTCCCGACCCGCTGCGGTCGGTGTTGATGTAGGCAACGATCCCAGAAAACCGTCCGAGAAACCGGGGGAATCCCACCCCGGATACTTGGCGGCACGGCTTATCGGAACCATTGCGAAGAGCATCCGCAGTTGGCCCGCGGGTCCGAAACACGTAGCCAAGGTCTTCTCAAAGAATTAGATCGGCCAGAACCATAGAACGTCCAAAAGCATTCTCTGGTGTGGTGACCTCATGGCTGCACCGAGCAGTGCGAAGCTGCCACATGAGCCGCTCAGTGCGATGCCTCGTAGTGTGCAAGCGGCTCATTACCATTTAACGCAACGAGCAAATTTTCAGCAGCCTGCAACTCGATGGCTCGGCGAACCTTCTTCACCGCCGAACCAATGTGGGGTGTGAAAACCGTGGAGGGGTGTTGCAAGAGTTCCGGATGAATCTGGCGTGGACGGTCTGCCAGCAGCCAGTCTTCCATCTCGTACACATCGGCGGCGTAGGCACCCAGGCGCTCGTCCTTGAGCGCCCGTGCCACGGCAGCCTCGTCCACAACCGAGCCTCGCCCAATGTTGACCAGGATCTGCCCCCGCCGAACACCTTCAAGCATGGTGTCATTGACGAGGTGACGCGTTACGTCCAGCAGCGGAACGGCCAGAATGACATAGTCGGATTGCGACAGGGCCTCACCCAGGCTCACCATGGTCAGGCGTTCGTCATCACCATGCGGGTCCACGCCCAGCAGTTGAGCGCACCCGAAGCCACAGAGACGGTCCACAATGGCCCGCCCAACGGCGCCAAGTCCGACGACCGCCACTATCGAGCCGTGCAACCCCATTCCGTACAGCTGGGGACGCCATCCTGCGTAGCTCTTGCGAACACTGACGTCACCTGCCAGCACATGGCGCGCGGCGGCGATGGCCAGCCCAATGGCGAGTTCTGCCGTGGGTTCTGTGAGCAGGTCAGGAACGAAGCTCACGCTGACACCGGCTTGCGCACATGCCTTGAGGTCAAAGTTGTCATACCCCTTCAGGGCGCAAGCGATGGTCTTGAGCCTGGGAGCGTGCAACAGGGTTCGCTGATCTACCCGGTCAGGCATGAACGCCATCATGGCGTCGGCGTCCTTCAGGTGGAGGTAAAGCTCTTCCTCGCTCCAGGGCTCAGGCCCTTGATTCATCACTACATCACCGGCGGATCGAAGACGCGCCAGAACTGCTTCATGGATGGGCTGCGTCACCACAATTTTCGGCATCATTACCTTCCTCTCTCTTTCTATTTCAGATGTTTGCGAAGCGCCGACCCAATGCCGTCGACCACGAGCACGCATATGAGGATGGACAGCAAAATGGCGGAGACTTCGTCGTACTTGATCAGGCGCAGAGCCGCCATGAGTTCAAAGCCAATGCCGCCCGCACCCACGATGCCCATCACTGCCGATGCGCGAAAGTGATATTCCCATCGGTAGATGGTGATGTCCGCCAACTGGGGCAAAACCTGCGGTAACACAGCATGGGTGATGACCTGAAACCGGCTTGCGCCCGCGGCCTTAGCGGCCTCCAGAGGTTTCGGGTCCACGTGCTCTATGGCTTCGGCGTAGAACTTGGCCACCATGCCCGTGGAATGCAGGGCCAACGCCAGCACACCAGGCAATGCCCCAAAGCCCACGGCCGCGACGAACAGAATGCCCAGGATGATTTCAGGCACAGACCGAAATGCAGCCAAGATGGTTCTGACGATTCGCCCAACCACCGCATTCGGCGCGGTGTTGGGCGCCGCCACCAGGGCCAGCGGCAACGACGCCAGAACGGTCAGCGCCGTGCCTGCGATCGACATGGCTAAGGTGTCACGCAATGGAATGACCCAGTGCTCCCAGCGCTCGAAATTCGGCGGCACCATCTCTGAGGCCAACTGCTGAATCGCTGGGCCGCCTTCGATGAAACGCTGCGCGTCAAAGAAGCCGGTGACATACAAAGCCACCACACAGACGAACAGAACGACACAGGCGGCGCCCAGCCGTTTGAGTCGCTGCTGTCCGTCGATGGCAACTATGGATTCCAAGGCTACCGATGTCATTTCATGCGTCCCAGATCAAGCTTGAGAATCTGTGCTGTGTCGCGAAGAATGTCGTAGGCCTTGTCATCGGTAGCGGCAAAGGCCTCGATACGGAATGATTTGAGAATCTCGGCGTCCTTCATCTGAAGAAAGGCGGCTCGGATGGCTTCCTTGAGCTCCGGCGTGAGATTACCTTGCATCGCAATGGGATAGTTCGGAATGGGTGCCGACAGTTCAAGTTGCACAATCTTGTTGGCATCCACCATGCCCTTTGCGATGAGGTTGTCCAGAATGGTTTTTGACAGAGCGCCGGCGGGAACCTGCCCTGCCTGAACAGCTCGGGCCACGGCATCGTGCGTGCCCAGGTGAACGGGGCGGTAGTCAGTCTCGCCGTTCAGTTGGTGGTTTTTAAGCAAGTGCGCGCGCGGTGCAAGGTGACTGGACGTCGAAGCCTGATCGCCAAAGCCAAAAGGCTTTCCACGAACGTCAGCCAGGGTCTTGACCGGGCCGCCTGCCGTGGCGATGAGAACCGACTGGTAGGTCGGCGAGCCGCGCTCCACGCCAACGGCAAATGGCTCAATGTTGGGCGCCTTGGACTTGGCAAGCACGTAAGAGAACGGTCCAAAGTAGGCGACCTCGATGCGGCCGAAGCGCATGGCTTCAATCATCGACGAGTAGTCCGTGGTCACCGTGACCTCGATTTCCTTCTTCAGGGTCTGCTCCAGATACCGCTTCAGAGGCTGTGCGTTCTGAATGATGGTGGCGGCGTTTTCGTCCGGCAACAGTGCAACGCGAAGCTTGGAAGGATTTTTGCCCTCGGCATGGGCGCCAAGTGGCAACAGGGCGGCCAAAGTGACGGCAGCGATAAATTGGAAACGGCGACGATTCAGCACGGTAAAAACTCCTTGGATTGAGAGGGGGAATCAAATTGACTGCCCATGTTGGCAGGTGACGACTTCGCGTACAGGGCAGACTGGGCTTCTTCCGTCAACTGCGCTGCTGTCCCGTCGAACACCACCTGGCCCTGGCGAAGGCCCACAATGCGGTCGGCGAACATGCGCGCGAGGTTGACTTGATGCAGACTCACGATGGCCGTGAGTCGGTCTTTCTTGCAGATGTCGTGAAGCAGGGTCAACACACTCTGCGCGGTCGCCGGGTCGAGGCTGGCCACCGGCTCATCGGCCAGCAGCAGGCGGGGCTTTTGCACCAAGGCACGCGCAATGCCAATGCGTTGTTGTTGCCCACCAGACAAGGTGTCTGCCCGTGCTAGGGCTTTCTCAAGCAGGCCTACGCGGTCAATGGCCGCCAGCGCCTCCAGCTTGTCAGCCTTGCTCCAAGGCCACAACGACGCCAGAGATCCGCGGGTGGCGAGCTTGCCCATCAACACATTGGCCAGCACGCTTTGCCGCCCGATCAGGTGGTGCTGCTGGAACACCATGCCGCAGTGGCGCCGATGCTCAAGAAGGTTGCGTTTTGAGACGGTGCCGCCCGGCAGATCGGCCACCGACACCTCTCCGTCTGTGGGGCTAACCAAGCCATTGATGCTGCGCAGCAGCGTTGACTTTCCCGCGCCCGACGCGCCCAGCAGCACAAGGAACCCGCCATGCTGTACCTCCAGCGAGGTGGGCGCAAGCGCTGTGTGACCATCGGCATAGGTCACCGTGATACCCCGCAAGCTCAGATGGCTCTCGCGAATTGCAGTTTTCATAGCTCGGTTTCATTTGTTGTGGTGCGCTAGACGCACACCAGGACTCAAGTGGTCAGAGGTATCTCTCGGGAAAGAGGAGGTTCTGGAAGAAACAGCTTCAGTGGAAGCACAGCTCAAGTCTGGGTGACCAAGGTGTCATGAATATGAAACTTTCATCCCTAAAAATGAGGGCACCCATAGATCACATCAATGTCTGGACTCAGCCTCCTCGCAGCCTTGAAGGCCTTTGACGCAACGGCCCGAGCCGGCAGCATGACCGCTGCCGCGAGAGTGCTCGCTATTCAACAACCGACTGTTTCTTCACACATACAGCGCCTGGAGGTCGACTTCGGCGTGGAGCTTTTTCATCGGCGCGGGCGGCGGCTTGAACTCACGTCCTTTGGACGCACTCTGTTGGACTACACCCGGCGTACCTTCAGTGGCGAGGAAGATGCGCACGCACTGCTCGCTGCTGCGAAAAATCAATACGTAGGGCGACTGGTCATCCATGCCATCGGGCCGCACAACGTGCTGCCCGTGTTGAAGCTGTTCATGAAACAGTTCCCCCAGGTCAACGTGGCTGTTGGCGTAGGCGACTCGCGAACCATCACTGAAAAGATTCTTGACTACCAGGGAGACGTGGGCATGGTGCTCAATCACGTCGCTCACCCAGATCTATTTGGCGCGGCTTACCGTACCCAGCGATTGGTGATATTCGGCAACACCCAACACCCACTCGCGCAACGGGCCACTCTCAAACTGCGTGATCTGCAGGGTCAGAGGTTCGTCATCCGAGAGGAAGGATCGACGACCAGACGCGTGTTTGAACAAGAACTAAAGGAGCGAGGCGTCGAGGTGCAGGTGGCTCTGGAGATGGGCAGCCGCGAGTCCGTTCGAGAGGCGGTGGCGGAGGGGCTGGGCCTAGGCGTCGTGGCGGAAACAGCCTACAGGCC
>NZ_JBLYYB010000017.1:0-18108 GCF_048549895.1 Hydrogenophaga sp. | reverse complement strand
GATGTTGACCAGCGGCACGCCGTTGGCCGCGTTGAGCACGGTGGGGCGCTGGGAGCCCGGGGCTGCGGGGTCGGCGGCGATCTGGGCCTGGGCGGGCAAGGCCAGAGCGGTCAAGGCTGCTGCGGTGCTGGCAACGGTATTGGGCTTGCCCAGGGCTCGCGCCGTTTCGGCCACGGCCATGCGCAATCCACGCACGGCGTTGAAGACCGTGCGATGACGGTTCTTGTTCATGCATCACTCCCTGGAGCGGCTTTTGAAGCCTGCTTGTTGACGATGATTCTTGACGCGTACAGCGCCCAAAACGACCGCGGAGTGTAGTTCTTAAGAACTCATTTAATGCATGCTGCCCGGGGTAACAGGCCAGTCTGTTCTGCGATGGAAGCGACTGAGGCGTGACGAATCTGGCAACTTTTCATGTGCCAAGGTGCATGGGCTGTTCAGTCTTCTGTTTCGCTGTCCCGCAGCTCGGTCAGCGTGAGCAGGATGTCCGCATACCAGGCGCAGTTCAGGCCCAGCGATTCGTCGAGCACCAGGTCGCGGTCGCCCATGTCCATGCGCGCCGAGTGAACGCCCAGCAACTTCCAGGGCAGGGCGGCGGTTTCGTCGCCGGGGCTGGGGTCTCGTGTGACCACGGCTGCGCCACTGGTGCCGCGGTGGGTCCGGGCGTCGGTCAGAAAGTAGCCTTGGCCCTGGAAGCGGATGCCGTAGGGTGAGGCGATGACCGCGTGGCGCAGCACCGGCAGGTGGTGCAGCGCGTCGTGAAAGCCCAGCGGAAAACCCACCACCAGCAAGGATTCGCCGGGGTGCACGTCGGCGAAGCTGCTGGACAGGTGGGCCGGGCTGAATGCGCGGATCACCGACTCGTCGGGCAGCGCGGCGCGGTCGAGTTCGATCACGGCCACGTCGATTTCGCCACCGCTGTCCTTGCCCTGGCGCCACACGGCTTCGCCTTCGTTGTAGAGCAGCATCGAAAAACCGGTGGAGCGCGTGAGGTTGGTGGCGTCCAGGTGCAGTTCGATCTCCAGCCGGTCGGGGAAATGCTGGGTGTCTTCGTCGATCACCACGTGCCGGCTGGTCACCAGAAAGAGGCGGTCGTCGCGTTCAAAAAAGAAGCCGCTGGCGTTGGTGAGCGGCTGCTTGCCCAGGAAGGTGGAGACACGCGGTGCCGCGAGGAACAGCGGATCGACCGGTGCGGTGATGGGTGCAGCGGTTTCGCCGACCGCGTTGCCGGTGGTGGGTGCATGCATCGGCGCGGGGGCGGTATCGCTTGGTGGTCGGTTCATGGTTGAGTGTCGCATCCTTCAACGCAGGCCGCGCCTTGCAATACGAAGGACCTACACGTGCAAAACCGGCGCCGTCGTGCTGCAATCCGGTGCTCGATCGGACCTTTGCATGAACCTCAACGACGACTTTTCCCGGCGCGCCGTGGAGCTGGCCAGCGCGGCCACCTGGCAGCCTTCGCCCCTGCCCGGCGTGGAGCGCCGCATGCTTGACCGGGTGGGCGGTGAGGTGGCGCGCGCCACCAGCGTGGTGCGTTACGCGCCGGGTTCGCGCTTTGTTGCACACACCCACGGCGGTGGCGAAGAAATCCTGGTTCTCGAAGGCGTGTTTTCCGACGAGACCGGCGACCACCCGGCAGGCACCTACCTGCGCAACCCGCCGGGCTCGCGCCACGCGCCGTTCTCCCGGCCGGGTTGTGTGTTGCTGGTGAAGCTGTGGCAGTTCGCCGCCGACGACCTCACCCCCCTGCGCGTGGACACGCGCAACGAACCCTGGCGGCGCGGCCTCGTGCCGGGCCTCACGGTGTTGCCGCTGCACGACCACGATGGCGTGAACACGGCGCTGGTGCGCTGGGCACCCGACACGCAGTTCAACCCGCACCGCCACCCGGGTGGTGAAGAGATTTTTGTGCTCGAAGGCGTGCTGCGCGACGAGCACGGTGTCTATCCGCAGCACAGCTGGCTGCGCAACCCGCGCTGGAGCCAGCACACGCCCTTCACCGGGCCTGAGGGCGCGCTGATTTACGTGAAGGTCGGCCACCTGGGTGCCACCTTCATGGAGCCGGCGCTCGCCGCCTGATCAGGTGCCGCTGCGCAGCAGCATGGCGGGGTTCAGGCGCATCTGCGCCAGCAGATAGCGCGCCCCCAGCCCCAGGCTGACCGCGCTCACGCCCAGGGCGGTGAGCGCACCGGTCCAGTACAAGCCCATGGGGTCGAGATCGAGCCGCCAGCGCAGCAAGCCGGTGGCAAGCAGACTGCCGGCCAGCATGGCAAAACCGGCGGTCACCACCGCGAGCAGCAGGTATTCCCAACACAGCACGCGCCTGAGGCTGGAGAGCCGCGCGCCCACCGCGTGCATCACCGTGGCTTCAAACACCTGGCGCGCGCGGCTGCTGGCCACCACGCTGGCCAGCACCAGCAGGCTGGCCGCTAGGCACACGCCGGCGATCACCGCCAGACCCGTGCTCGCGCGGCCCATGAGCGCGCGTGTTTCGCGCAACAGCGACTCGGTGCGCACGGTGGCGATGTTGGGCGCGGCGGCGGCCAGCTGGTCTTGCGCGGCCAGGGCCTGGTCCGCGGGCAGCCAGGCGGCGCCCACGTGGCGCGTGATGTAGGGGTCGAGCACGCCGTCGCTGAAGATGCCTTCCAGCCACAGGCGAGCCTGCAGTCGCTGCTGGCTGTAAATGGCGGCCAGCTCGGCCTGCACCGGGGCGCCGAGTATTTCGAAGGTCAGTTGGTCGCCGACCTTCAGGCCCAGTTGGTCGGCCTCGCGGTCTTCCATGGCCACCAGCGGCGCGCCGCGGTGGTCGGCGGGCCACCAGGCGCCGTCGCGGATCACCACGTCGTCGATGTTGCCGGCGCGGCTGCTGAACTTCTGCTCGTCGCGCGCTTCGCGCACGCGCTCACCGTCGCCGCTGTCGCGCAGCACCTCGCCGTTCACCTCGATCAGGCGGCCCAGCACCAGCGGCGCGGTGGTGAGCTTGCGCAGGCCCGGCTGGGTTTTCAGCGTGTCCTGCAGCAGCGGGATCTGTTCGGTCTGCACGTCGTAGAACACCATGGCCGGTGCGTTGGCGGGCACGGTTTCGTTCACCGTGCGCAAGAGCGAGGTGACCACCAGCGTGCAGGCCACCAGCAGCGTGAGCGCGGCACCCAGCGAGAGCAGGGCGGCGCGCAAAGGGGAGTCGCTGCGCTGCAGGCCGGCCATGGCCAGGCGCAATTCAAACGGCAGCGCGGCACCACTTCGGTGGAGCTGGCGGCGCGCCAGACCACGCAGCGCGCGCGTCACACCTTCGAGCAAGACCAGCAGCAGCACCGTGGCCAGCACAAAGGCCAGGCCAAAACGTGCGTCGGGCACGCTGGCCACCACCAGGACGCCCACCATGGCGGCCACGCCACCGGTGAGCCACCACACGCGCCGCGGTGTCTTGAGCGTATTGCCATCAATGCCGCGAAACAGTGCGGCCGGCGAGACCGACAAGGCGCGGCCCAGCGCAGGCAGCGCGAAGGAGAGCGCGGTCAACACGCCGAAGCTCAGGCCCACCAGCGAGGGCAGCCACAGGCCCACCACCAGCGGCGCCAGGGGCAGTTGTTGCGCGGCGGCCAGCGTGCCACCCAAGGCGAGCGCATTGCCGATGAGCACGCCGCCCAGGCTGGAGAGCAGCGCCAGCATCAGGATCTGCAGCAGCACCAGCGCGGCCAGGCGACCGTCGCGCAGGCCCACGGCGCGCAGCGTGGCCAGCGTGCCGAGCTTGCCCTGCAGGTAGGCCTGCACGCTGTTGAACACGCCGAGCCCGCCGATGAACAGCGCCGAGAAACCGATGAGCAAGAGCCCCGAGCCGATCTGGCCCAACACCTCGGCCATGCGGTCGCTGCGCTCTTCAAAGGTGCGCACCTCGGCCTGCAGGTCGGGGTAGGCCGCCATGAACGCGTCGCGCCACTCGGCGGCGGGCTGCGGCGTGCGCACGCGGTAGTGGTATTCCACGCGGCTGAGCGGCTGCACCAGGCCAGTGGCGGCCAGGGCCCCGTCGGCCACCAGCACCGGGGCGCCGCCCCAGTCGGCGCGCAGGCTGCGGTCGGGCTGGCGCACCACGAGTGCGCGCACCTGCAGGCTCAGGTTGCCCACCTCCACCGTGTCGCCGGGCTTCAGGTCGAGGCGCTGGGCGAGCGTGGCGTCGAGCGCTGCGCCCCACACGCCGTTTTGTTCGGTCAGCGCGGCGGTCAAGTCACCCGCCGGGGCCAGCTCCACCGTGCCGTACAGCGGGTAGCGCGCGTCGGCGCTTTGCAGCTCGATGAGCTGGGCGCGGCCATCGGGCGCGCGCAGCATGGTACGCAGCTCCACCAGGCGCGACACATCGGCGCGCTCGTTCATCCACGCGAGCACCTCGGGCGGGAGCGGCGCGGTCTGCTCCACCTCCACGTCGCCGCCGAACAGCAGGCGCGCGTCGTTCGTGAGCGCGCCCGCCACCTGGCGGTACAAGCCGCCGCCGGCCGTGACCAAGGCCACGCCCAGCACCAGGCAGGCGCAAAAGATCCACAGGTGGCGGCCGCTGGCGCGCAGGTCGCGCCAGGCCAGGCTAAACAGAAACCGCATCAAGGGCTCGCTCGGTGGTCTTCATTTCATTCAGGTGGCCGTCGTGCAGGCGCAGCACGCGGTCGCAGCGCGCGGCGAAGTTGGGGTCGTGCGTCACCAGCACCAGCGTGGTGCCTGCCTCGGTGTTGAGTTCAAACAGCAGTTCACGAATGGCCTCGCCGGTGTGGTCGTCCAGGTTGCCGGTGGGCTCGTCGGCCAGCAGCAGGCGCGGGCGGTGCACCAGCGCGCGCGCAATCGCCACGCGCTGCTGCTCGCCCCCCGAGAGCTGGCTCGGGTAGTGGCCTTGGCGCTCGCCCAGGCCCACGCGTTGCAGCAGCGCCGCCGCGCGCTCGTGTGCGTCGGGCCGGTGGGCCATCTGCAGCGGCAGGGCCACGTTGTCCAGCGCGCTCAGGCTGGGCAGCAGGTGGAACGACTGGAACACGATGCCGATGCGGTCGCGCCGCAGATCGGCCAGGGCGTCGGCGTCCATGCCGCCAAGCGCCGTGCCGTCGATGGCCACGCGCCCGCTGGCCGGGCGCTCCAGGCCCGAGAGCAGCAGCAGCAACGACGTTTTGCCCGAGCCCGAAGGCCCGGTGATGGCCACACGCTGGCCAGCGGCCACCGAGAGGTTCACCGAGCGCAGCACGTCGATGCGTGCGGCGCCCAGCTGGTAGTGCATGCAGAGGTCTGAAATTTCAATCATGCGGGGTGAGTTCACATGGAGCGGCAAAGGTTCAGTCTGTCGAGCGGGTGGGGAGCTCGCGTGCACTGGACTTTTTGCGCACTGAAAGACCCGGTGTTGTGCTCTCCTGACGCGAACGCGACCACCGGGCTCTACACTGGGCAGGGTATGTGCAACAGAATGTTGCCAGTGTTCCTGTGCTTCCTGGCGGACCGACAACACGTGCTTATGAAACATGGCGCAGGCCCATCGAGGGCGGGTGAACAAGGGAGAGGCGATCTGCAAGGCGGGTGGTTGCACCGTGGCTGGCGCGTGCTGGGCGCTGCAGTGCTGCTGGCACTGGCGGCTTGCGGCGAGCCCGTCGAACCGCCGCTCACGGTGGGCATGAACCCCTGGGTGGGTTACGACCCGCTGGTGCTGGCACGCGATCGGAGCCTGACCGATTCCCGGCAGTTGCGGGTGGTGGAGCTGCCGTCGGCGTCAGAGACCTTGCGTCACCTGCGCAATGGTCTGCTCGACGCCGCCATGCTCACGCTGGACGAAACGCTGCGCCTGGCCGACAGCGGCATCGATGTGCGCATCGTCGCCATGCTCGATGCCTCCGACGGTGGCGACGTGGTGATGGCCGCGCCCCGCATCGCCTCGCCGGCGCAGCTCAAGGGCGAGTTCATCGCGGTCGAAGACTCGGCCGTGGGCGCCCTGCTGCTGCAGCGCATGCTGCAAAAGGCCGGTCTGACCCGTGCCGACGTGCGCGTGACCAACCTCGAAGTGGCCCAGCACCAGGCGGCCCTGCAGGCGGGGACCGTGGTCGCAGCGGTGACCTACGAGCCCCTGGCCGGCTCGATGGAAGTGGCGGGCTACCGGCGCATTTTCGACAGCAGCCAGATACCCGGCGAGATCCTGGACGTGCTGGTGGTGCGTGCCGAGGTTCTGCAACAGCGCCCCGATGCGGTGGACACGCTCTTGCGTGCCTGGTATGCCGGCCTGCACGTCTTCCAGCTCGACACCCCGGGCGCGGCGCAATCGCTGGCGCTGGGCACCGATCTCTCGCCCAAGGCCTACGAGACAGTGCTGCGTGGCCTGGTGTTTTATTCCCGGGAAGCGTCCGAGCGCGAGCTCTCGGGCAACCCGGCTCCGCTGGTGGCTCAGGCCAGCAACGTGGCCACCGCGCTCATCGACATCGGTCTGATCCGGCGCCCACCACGCTGGGAGCAACTGCTTGACGCCTCGGCCATGAAACGCCTTCGCACCGGCGGGACGGCGCCGTGAAGTCGCTGTCCTCGCGCCTGACCCTGCCGGGGCGCTGGCTGGCCCCGCTCATGCTGGTGCTGTTTGCGCTCACGGCGTCGACCATCAACTACGTCGTGCAGGTCCGCAAGGTCGGCGCCCAGGTGCTGGAGCAGGAGACACGCCGCCTGCGCGAGCGCCTGAGCGTGGAGCAGAGCCGCCTGAGTGCGCAGACCAGCATGGAGAACCAGGCGCTGGTGCGCCGGCTGGTGGGTGGCATGGGCCTCTACAGCGGCATGCAGCACACCTACTTGCTGCAGCCCAACGGCGTGGTGCAGGCCTCGCTGGTGCGCTCCGACATCGGGCAGGCCTTTGGCGACGTGCTGCGCCAGCGCGCCGACCTGGCCGCACTCGCCACCCTGGTCTTCAACGGTCCTTCGGATGTGGCCATCAGCGTCGTGCACCTGCCGGCCACGCAGCAACTCGCCGGCGTGGTGCCGTTCACCAGCGGGCGGCGGCTGATTGCCGTGGTCGACCTGCGGCTGCCGCAAGCTGTGCGTTTTGCCGACATGCAGCAGGAGGCCGTGCGCGAAGGTCTGCTGCTGCTGGGCCTGGCCAGCCTGCTGGCGCTGGTGGTGCACCTGGTGTGGTTTCGCCGCGCCCAGCGCCTGGCGCTGGCCCTCAAGCGCATGGGCGAAGGCAATCTGCAGACACGCGCCGCGCTGCAAGGGCACGACGAGCTCGCCATGATCGGCACCGAGGCCGACCGCATGGCCCAGCGGCTGCAGGTCGGCCAGGCGCGCATCCGGCACCTGGTCGATCTGGTGGACCGCTCGCCCGTGGTGGTGGTCGAGTGGCACAACCTGCCCGGCTGGCCCATGACCTACATCAGCGAGTCGGTGGCGCAGTGGGGCTACCAGCCCTCGGCGCTGCTGGATGGCCAGGTGCTGTACGCCGACCTGATCCATCCCGACGACCTCGTGGGCATCACCGCCGAGGCGGCGCGCTACTTCGAGCACGGACCCGACGAACACCGCCAGGAATACCGGCTGCGGTGCGCCGACGGTCGCTGGGTCTGGGTGGACGACCGCACCACACTGACCCGCGACAACCAGGGCGTGCTCACCGGCATCAGCGGGGTGCTGCTGGACATCACCGCCCAGAAGGAAGCGCAGCTGGCCCAGCAGGAGCAGGCCGAGTTCTTGCGCCTGTTCTACGAACTGCCCTTCATCGGCATGGCGATCTCGGCACCCGGCTCCACGCGCTGGATCCAGGTCAACAGCCAGCTCTGCGCGATCCTGGGCTACACGCGCGACGAGCTGCTGAACAAGACCTGGGCCGAGATGACACCCCAGCCCGACCTGGACCAGAACCTGGCCCTGCGCGACGAGATGCTGGCCAACCGCACCGACAACTACAAGATGCGCAAGCGCTTCGTGCGCAAGGACGGCAGCCTCGTGCACACCGAGATCGACGTGCGCGCCGTGCGCCACCCCGACGGCACGCTCAAGCACCTGTTCGCCACCATCAAGGACATCACCGAGCGGCTGCAGGCCGAAGCAGCGATCCGCACACAGAAAGAGCTGCTCGAACTCGCCGAATCCATGGCAGGCCTGGGCAGCTGGCTCTACGACACCCAGACCCACCACATCTGGTGGTCGCGCCAGATGTACCGCAACTTCGACCGCGACCCGGCGCTGGGGCCACCGGTGGACCTGAACGCGTACCTCGACTGCATTCACCCCGAGGACCGCGACCGGGTCGACCGCTTCATGCGCTCGATCCCCGGCAACGAGCAGATGATCACCGCCGAATTCCGCCGTCACCCCGACATGGGGCCGCTGCGCTGGTTTCGGGGCAGCGTGCAAAGCAAGGCCATGGTCACAGCCGGCCTGCACCAGTTCAGCGGCACGCTGCTCGACATCACCCAGCTCAAACTGGCCCAGACCAGCCTGGAGCAGACCAACGCCGAGCTGGAGCAGCGGGTGACCGAGCGCACCGCCCAGTTGCGCCGCCTCAACGAAGAACTCGAAGCCTTCTCGTACACCGTCTCGCACGACCTCAAGGCGCCGCTGCGCGGCATCGACGGCTACAGCCAGTTGCTCGAAGAAGAACACAGCAAGGACCTCAACGAAGAGGGGCGCCAGTTCCTGGGCCGCATCCGCCGGGGCGTGCAGCAGATGGGCGACCTGATCTCGGGCGTGCTCGACTATTCGCGCATGGAGCGCCGCACCATGGAGCACCAGCGGGTCGATGTGCCGGCGCTCGTGGCGCAGGTGATCGAAGGTTTCAGCGCCGACATCGAAAGCACCCACGTGCGCCTGAGCCTCAAGCTCGAACCCATGGTCATGCAGCTCGACCGCGAAGGCATGGCGGTGGTACTGCGCAACCTGGTGGGCAACGCCATCAAGTTCAGCCGCGCCACCACCCAGCCCGAGGTGGAAATCGGCGCCCGCACCGACGGCACGCGGCGTATCCTGTGGGTGCGCGACAACGGGGTGGGCTTCGACATGAAATACCACGACCGCATCTTCGGCATCTTTCAACGCCTGCAGCGCGCCGAGGACTACCAGGGCACCGGCCTGGGCCTGGCGCTGGTGGCCAAAGCCGTGCAGCGCATGGGTGGCCGCGTGTGGGCCGAGAGCCAGCCCGGACAGGGCTCTGTTTTCTATCTGGAGTTTCCCGCATGAACACCCCCGCCTCGCTGCCACCGATCCTGCTGGTTGAAGACAACCCGATGGACCTCGACCTCACGCTGCGCGCGTTCAACAAGAAGAAGTTCTCCAACACCATCCAGGTCGCGCGCGACGGAGAGGAGGCGCTGTCTTTCTTTGTGCGCTGGGACGCCGGCGAGGCCATGCCGGCCGTGATCCTGCTCGACATCAACCTGCCCAAGGTCAACGGCCTGGAGGTGCTGCAGCGGCTCAAATCGCACCCCGTGTACCGCCGCATCCCGGTGGTGGTGCTCACCTCGTCGCGCGAGAACTCCGACCTCAAGACCGCCTACGATCTGGGCGTGAACTCCTACATCGAGAAGCCGGTCAGCTTCAACAAGTTCATCGAGGTGGCCGAGCACATCGAGCTCTACTGGTGCCTGCTCAACGAGCGGCCGGTTTGACACACCAAGGACCCCACATGATCAAGATCCTCATCCCCGTCGACGGCTCCGCCCAGTCCATGCACGCGGCCTACCACGCCATGCGCCTGGTGAGCTCGGGCCTGAAGGCCCGCTTCGTGGTGGCCAACGTGCAGGAAGCGCCCAACCTGTACGAGCTGTTGGTCGCACACGACCCCGACGTGCTGCACGAGGTGAGCGATGCCGCTGGACACGACCTGATCCGCGCAGCCGTTGCGCTGCTGACCTCGGCCAGCCAGCTGGTGGAAGAAGCGGTGGTGAGCGGCGACCCGGCCCACGCCCTGCTCGAACTGGTGGAGAGCCACGCCTGCGACGCGGTGATCATGAGCGCCCACGGCAGCGGGGAGGGCGAGCGCGGCCTGGGCTCGGTGGCGCAGCACCTGGTGCAGCACTGCCCGGTGGCGGTGACGATCGTGCGGCCGGCACATGTGGACGCGTCTGAGGAACCCTGAACGGGTGACAGGATGTCGACCTGGCCTGCGGCCAGGTGCAGCATGGGGCTGTCAACCCCCGGTCGCTTCGGCGAGCGGTTCAACGACTTGCTGAAGGACACGCCGGCCGGTGGCCGCGAACGCTTCCCGGCTCACCTCCATCGATGCGAGAAGTCCTTTGTTGCAGATCGACAGCGCTTCGTCGCGGTCTCCTTCGCTGTCCATCAGCTCACGAAGGCCCGAGCCAGCGCTTTGCGCCAACTGCCTTGCGCGGCCTGGAAAGCGCGCGCGCAGCGCGTCGGCCATTCGTTCTGCCCATGCGTCAAGCTCTTCCGTGCCGCTGCGGCGGTCCCGCTCTGCGGTCAACCATGCCAGTGCCAGAACGCGCCCCAGGTCCTTGTTGGAACGCTTGGTGGTGGTGCCTTTGATGAGCTCCGGGCCGATCCTCGGATGGTGGAGCATGTTGGCCAGTGCCATCATTTCCGGTCGTGCAATCCGCACACCGTGCCTCGTGTCGATGGGCTTGCATTCCGCCAGAGCAAGGTAGTTGAAACTGCAGATCGCAAAATGGCCAATGCTGGTTTGCACGCGTTGAAACGTCTTGGCTTGCTCGCAGTTCTCATCTGGAGCGCCGAGAAGTTCAAGGAACCAGTCGGCTCCTCCCGGCGCTGGCGGTTTGAGGCGGATCATCGGCAGGTCGTCAACGGGGGTGAGCTCGATCCCCGGCTCCCCCCAGCCGCCTTCCCTGCGGGGTTGCCATGCCGCCTCCAGCAAGCGCTCGGTCACTTGCCCGGCGGCGGCGACAGCCGTCGCATATGGCGAGAACATGCAGTCGACGTCCTTCGTGCGGATGCTTCGCTGACCATCGCCTGCAAAGAAGTGGTGGCCCGCAGCGAGGCTGCCGATGATGATGACGTTCGGTCGGCATTCTGCCGGGAGGGCCGCAGCAATCTGGGCCATCACCGCGTCGGGCGTCAGTGGTGTCAGGTGGTGGGATCGCCTTTCTTGTTGGTCAGCTCCATGTGGTGGGCCATTTCAGATGCCTCGCGCACGAAACCCATCTCGATGAGGTCTGCCAGGCATTCGAGTTCGCCGGCCCACGTTCCCTGTGTTGTGGTTCCCTTGTCTGTGATGACCCAAGGGTCTCGCGCGACGTGCACAGCCAGTGCAATCCGCTGCTCGGCACGGGTTTTTGGGCGCAACCCGGCGTCGAGCATTTCCGCGACGCGGATGGGATCGGTCTCGACGGTCAGGTTCAGCTGCGGCGCGGCCGTGATGTCCAACGCCGGGAAGTGCCTGGCAGCGCCCAGAACGCCACCGATGCGGACACTTCGGGGAAGCTTGTTTGCGCTCTGCAGGCGTGCAAGACGCTTGGCCAGCTGTTCGGGCGAGCTCTGTCCTGTGGGATCGATGAACAAGTGCACCTTGCGTTGTTTGGCATGGTCACGTGCCAGCTCCATCCATTCCCCGACCGTCAGATGCCGCAACCGGACGCCACGCTCGTCAGAGTTCTCCAGCCAGCCCTTGTCGGCGAGTTCCTTGAGCACGGTCGCAACCGTCGGATAGCTCACGCCACATGTTTGCTGCAGATGCTTGAGCGTCACGGGTGGTTGGTTCCACAGGCGCAACTGCGCCAGGGTGGTGACAACAACCTGGCGCGCCGGCAGTTGCGGCGTGTGGCTGTGCAGGCGTTCGGTCGTCACCAATGCTTCGAGCCACGCGCGGAAGTCGTTCGAAACGTTGTCGAATGATCCGCTGAACACCACCCGGTCGTGGCCCCGGACGCCTTTGCCCACCAGGAAGTGGACGCTTTCGGCGATTTCCGGATGGAGCACACCCCGCAGCCGCTGCAATTCCTCTTGCAGACGGCCTTGGGACAGACGCGTGTCAACAAGCACGCACAAAGCCTTGCTCGTCGACGCTTCACTGCGGACCCGGTAGGCCAGCGCCAGCAGTGCACCTCGCACATCCCGCATGCTGTTGGTCCGCTTCACGTCGACGAGGATCGGGCCTGAAGGGCTTTCCCAACGGCCGTCCACATCGTTGTCTGCTGCAATGGCGAGGGCGTTGCTCATGATTAAGTTGCGACTATAACAATATGGTCGCAACTAAACAAGAAGGTGGCAACTGCACAGGCCAAGCGAGTGGGTTCAGATGCGTCCACGGTGTCGCGAATCAGGGCTCACGCGGTGCACAGCATGGCGGGAAGTGCAGTGGAGCATTCATCTGGCGCATTCTCGTGGTCGGGTGGTCCCAGGGGTGTTCGCTGGCGCACGGTTGGGCTGCCGTGGCCGGGAAAACTTCCAAAAGAAGCCTCAAGTCCGGCTCAAGGGCGCCGATAGAGAGCCAAGAACACCGGGCATGTTTGCGCCCGGTGGCCACTTGAGAGGTCCGCCATGATCAACATCTCCACCACCAGCCCCGTGTCCTGGCCTGCACCGCCGTCCACTGCGGTGGCGCCGGTTTCGGCCACTGCGGCGATCAAGCCGGTGCAGTCGGGTGGTCGCGAGGCGCAGACCGATGTGGAGTCCCGGCGCGAGACCGGCCGCAAGCCCGAGGCCGACGACGAGACCGGCGCGGTGGCGCCTTCGTTGCCCCGGTCATCGGCGTCGCAGGCCGGTGACCAGGCCGCGGTGCGGGCGCGTCAGGACGCCGCCGCACAGCGTGCCGAACAGGCGCTGAAAAAGGCCGAAGCCGACCAGGCCGGCCACCGCAAGGCCATGGACCGGTTGCAAGAGGTGCTCTCCAGCATGTGGGCGGCCAGCGCAGCGGTGGTGGACCAGGCCCTGGGCGTGGACCCCAAGGGCGATGCCTTGCCCGGCAACCAGAGCGACACCGCGCCCGACCTCTCGGCCGTGGCCGCGTCCACCATTCAGCGCCGCCTGCTGCCCCAGCCAGCGGGCAACGCACCGACCGCCGATCAACCAGCGGCCGACGGCATGCCCTGGCCGGTGATGCCACCCGCCCCCGAAGAGGCCACCGCCGCTGCACCCGAGGTGCCCGGCGGTGAGGTGATTGCCTACGACGAGCACGGCAACAGCAGCGTCGCTCCGCTGGAAGTGGGCACGCTGCTGAGCGAAAAAGTCTGAAGCTGTTTGGGCAGCGACCCGCGCAGCGGCGGAACGTGGGGGCAGAGATTCGCCGCCGGGCCGCCCCAAGGCGAATCAGCCCCCTCGGGGTGCAGCGACCCGCGCAGCGGCGGAGCGTGGGGGCAGAGATTCGCCGCCGGGCCGCCCCAAGGTGAATCAGCCCCCTCGGGGGGCAGCGACCCGCGCAGCGGCGGAGCGTGGGGGCATCGTCCCTTCAGCCTTTCAGCTTGAACACCGCCACCGCGCTCACCAGATCGGATGCCTGCGTGCTCAGGCCCGTGGCGGCGGCCGCCATCTGCTCCACCAGCGCTGCGTTTTGCTGCGTGGCCTGGTCCATCTGGGTGATGGCTTCGCCCACCTGACCGACACCGGCGCTTTGCTCGGCGCTGGCGTTGCTGATCTCTTCCATGATCGAGGTCACGCGGCGGATCGCTGCGACCACCTCGTTCATGGTGGTGCCGGCGCGGTCCACCAGGGCGGTGCCCTGGCCCACGCGCTCGGCGCTGGTGGAGATGAGGCTCTTGATCTGTTTGGCGGCCTCGGCGCTGCGCTGGGCCAGGTTGCGCACCTCGCCGGCCACCACCGCGAAGCCCCGGCCCTGCTCACCGGCGCGGGCGGCTTCCACGGCGGCGTTGAGCGCCAGGATGTTGGTCTGGAAAGCGATGCCGTCGATCACGCCGATGATCTCGGCGATCTTCTGGCTGCTGTCGTTGATGTCTTTCATGGTGGTCACCACCTGGCTCACCACCTCGCCACCTTGTGTGGCCAGGGTGGAGGCCGACTGCGCCAGCTGGTTGGCGGTGCGCGCGTTGTCGGCGTTTTGCCGCACGGTGGAGCCGAGCTCTTCCATGGAGGCCGAGGTCTGCTCCAGTGCGCTGGCCTGGCTCTCGGTGCGGCCGGACAGGTCGGCGTTGCCCGATGCAATCTCGGAACTGGCGTTGGACACGCCCTCGGCCCCCGTGCGCACCCGGCTCACCGATTGCGCCAGGCGCTGCGTCATGGTGTGCAGCGCTGCCATGGTGCTCGTGGTGTCGCCCGGCTTCAGGTCCATGGACACGCTCAGGTCGCCTTGTGCCACCGCGTCGGCCACGCGCTTGAGCTGGTCGGGGTCGGCGCCGAGCTGCCGCGTCACCCGACCCAGGTAGACCGTCATGCCCACCATCGCCAGCGCCACCACCAGCACGGCGCCAATCACCACATCGCGGTCCAGCTCTGAAAATTCCTTCACCTCACCAATGCGGAACTGCAGGCGTTCGCCCTGACGCTTCTTCTCCAGGGCCAGCGGTGCCAGCAGCGCGTTGCGGGCGGGAATGGTCTTGTCCACCAGGAACGCGAAAGCCTCGTCCTTCTTGCCCTCCTGGATCAGCGCCACATTGGCCGAGCCCTGTTTCCAGAAGTCGTCCATCAGGGCGGGCAACGGGGCAAACGCCTTGCGGCCTTCCTCGTCGATCATGCCTTTGCCGAACGCGTCGAGTTTTTCGGTCAGCAGTTTTTTCTTGGCACCCACGTCTTCCAGCGTGGCCTGCAGCTCCTGCGGATTGCGCGCGAGGATGGCGTGGCGCACCTGCAGCGAGGTTCGGGTGACGTTGAGTTCCAGCTCGGCGATCAGCTCCAGCTGGGGCACGTTGGTCTTGCTGATGCGGTCGGCTGCGGCCATGACCTTGTCCATCATGAACCAGACCGTGAGGGACACCGCGATCAGCAGACCGATCAGCGTGGTGTTGATGAGCAGGAGACGTCTGGCAAGCGTCATGCGGTTGGACATGGTGGTTCCTTGGTGGGGATTCCGGGGGTGTTTTGGTCGGCAACGATTTCGCTGGCCTGTTCAGATCATCCTGCGGTGGCTGTTGCCCAAAACCCCAATGAATCAGGGCTTTGTGGCGCAGATCGCCGGTTTCACTGCCTACCTTGGTTTCGACCTGCCCGGTGGCGACTTGAGCGACCGCCTGTCGTTATGGTCCGAAGGCGGACCCGAGGCGGCCGGTTGTGCTCAAGCGGGGGCCGTCGGCGCGAACTGCCGCAGCGCGTGTTGCGTGCGCTCCATGTCCACCAGCAGCTGGTTGCCCAGTTCGCGGCGCAAGGGCGCGTTGTCCTCTGTGGCCAGGCGCTCGATCTGGGCCGCTGTTCGCACCAGCGCCCGAAAGCCCAGCAGCATGGCCGTGCCCTTGAGCTTGTGCGCGTCGTAGGCGATCTGATCGGCATCGCCCGCGGCCAGCGAGGCCACGAGCACGGGCACGCTGCCGGCGGGTGCGGCAAACAGGGTGCCCAGCAACTCGTCCAGGGTGTCGGGCGGCATCATCGACACGATCTCGGTGTAGGACTCGGTGTCGATCAGCCCGGCCGCGCTGGCGTCGAGATCGTCCAGCGCAGGCGCAGCGGGCCCGGGCGCCGGAGCGGGATCGTTCACCAGCACGGTGGCTGCGTCCAGCAGGCCGCAGTGCTGCAAGGCGCGCTGCAGGTCTTGCGATTGCAAGGGCTTGCTGGCGAACTCGCTGACGCCCACCTCCAGCGCTTTCTGGCGCGTGTCGTTCACCACGTCGGCCGTGACCAGCACCACCTTGATGTCCTGGTTCGGGCCGTCCAGCGCGCGGATGGCTGCGGTGGTGGCCATGCCGTCGAGCACCGGCATGTGGTAGTCGAGCAGCACCACATCAAAGCGCTGGCGCGCCAGCAACTGCAGGGCCTCCTGGCCGTTTTCGCAGAACACCGCCTCGTGGCCCATGCGCTCCAGCAGGATGTGCATGTACTTCAGGTTGATCGGATGGTCTTCGGCCACCAGCACCCGCAGGCGGCGTGTCTGGCCCGAGCGTTCGGGGGTGTGCGCGGCCAGCGCGGGCGCCTCGGTCCCGGGCAAGTACAGGTGCACGGTGAACAGCGAGCCCTGGCCCGGTTTGCTGCTGACCTGGATGCTGCCGCCCATCATGGTGACGAGGCTGCGCGAGATCTCCAGCCCCAGCCCGCTGCCGCCGATGCGCCGGCGAACCGAGTTGTCGGCCTGGTAGAAACGGGTGAAGAGTTGGGCCACGGTGGCTTCGTCCATGCCCATGCCGGTGTCCTGCACCGTGACGCACACGCCATCCGGCGTGCCGTCCAGCCGCGCCAGGTGGGCCGTGATGTTGCCCTGGCTGGTGAACTTCACCGCGTTGCCCAGCAGGTTGAAGAGAATCTGGCGCACGCGGGTGGGGTCGGCCATGACCCATTCGGGCAGGTCGGGTGCGATGTCGACCTGCAGCGCCAGGCCCTTCTCGCGCGCGGCGGCGCGCATCAGCCCTTCGACCTCCTGCACCAGCGAGCGCAGGCGCACCGGCTCGGGCGCCAGGCGCAGCGTGCCGGACTCCATGGTCGAGACGTCCAGGATGTCGTTGAGCACACCCAGCAGGTGTTGCGCCGAGTCGCGTGCGGTCTGCACGTAGTCGCGCTGCTGGCCCGAGAGCCGGGTTTCGTCGAGCAGGTTGAGCATGCCCAGAACGCCCTGGAACGGAGTGCGAATTTCGTGGCTCATGTTGGCCAGAAACACGCTCTTGCCCTGGTTGGCCGCTTCCGCCTGGTCTTTCGCTGCCGTCAGCTCGCGGCTGATGCGTTGCAGGTTTTCGTATTGCGCCACCTGGCGGCGCAGGTGGCGCACCAGCAGCACCACAAAGAGCAGCAGCACGGCGGCCTGCAGACCCGCCAGCGCAATCACCACCCGGCCCTGTTCGCGCAGCTGGAGGTTGCGTTCGTCCACAAAGCGGGCAGTGGCCCGGTTGGCCTCGCGCGTGAGCTCACCCAGTGCGGGCTCCAGCCGCTCCATGGACTGGATCAGCCCCTGGCGCGTTGAGCGCTGTTGCAGCAGACCCCTCGGGTCGTCGAACAGCGGGTCGGCCTGGGCCACGAAAGCGTTCAACAGACGAATCGCCTCCCGATAGGCGGGTGTGGTGTTGAGCAGGTCGCTGCGCGGCATGTCGGTGACCAGCGAGATGCGGCTCACGAACACCTCGTAGCGCTCGACCAGAAGGTCGGGCTCGACGGTGGCGTCGCGATCGAGCGAGCCGTGCACCGCGTAGGCGAGGTGGCCCAGCTCGCGTTCGAGCTGGTAGGAGTGCCACATGATGGAGTCGACCTGGTTGATCGCCACGTCCTGCATCAGGTTGAACTGTTTCCACTGGATGTAACTCAGTGGCGTCAGGGTCACGAGCAGCGCGGCGCCGATGGCGGCTACCCAGTGCGCAACGCGCCAGCCACCAAGGCCGGTTGGCCGTGTGTTCATTGCAGGTCCAGTGCCTTGAGTTGCCAGATCGAACGCTCGTAGTAGACCGAGGAACGCAACTGGGCCGAGCTGTCGAACGGGTAGACCACGAACAGCGGACCTTTGCTGCGCACGGGGATCGGCTTGTCGTCGATCAGGCGCGCCATGAGCACACCGTGCTGGGCGATGTCCTCGACGGGGATGTTGATCTTGTAGTCGTTGATCGCCACCGCGCTCACCGTGGTGCCGCTGGCCTTGACCGCGGACAGCACGTCCGACAGAAGCGGGCCGGTGAATTTGACCGGCCGGTCGTACCAGGGGGTGCGGGTGGTGAAGCTGTGCTGGGGCAGCTTTTCAATCATGGCCATGTCGAACACTGCGACATCGCCTTTGTTCTTCACCTCGATCTTGCCGCTCACGCTCAGCACGACCCGGCCTGTGGGGGTGCCCAGCACATCGGCGGAAGACAGCAGCGGGAGCGTGGTGACCAGGACCAGCACCAGGGCGAAGAGGCGACGGATTTTCATGTGGACCGAGGCAGAGGCAGAGGCAGAGGCAGAGGTGGAGGTGGAGGTGGAGGTGGAGGTGGATCAGATGCGGTGGCGCACGCCAGCCGGTGCATTGGCTAGGCGGTTGAGCACGGCCGGCGCAATCTGCGAGAGCGGCAGCACTTCGTGGGCGGCACCAAACTGGATCGCCATGCGCGGCATGCCGAAGACCACGCAGCTGGCTTCGTCCTGCACATAGTT